>JBEBJH010000112.1:0-14843 GCA_040079965.1 Cyclobacteriaceae bacterium | reverse complement strand
ATAACAGGATAGGAGGTGGCAATATTCTTTCCTTTCAGATAGGAGATGCCGGTATATGTTTCTGCCCGGGGAATCGCGATTGATAAGCGACACTTGGCGAAGTCGAGCCGTTTGATCAGTTCATTGTGTTTTTCTTTTTCGATCCACACGTTTTCTCCCACAATGCCAGCATCGGCAACCTTGTCTTCCACATATTGTGGAATATCATCATCGCGAAGGAACAACAACTCTACCGGAAAATTGCGGGCCTGGGTTTTCAGTTGATCGCGCCCATTGCTGAATTGAAGTCCACTTTCCTTCAATAGTTTCAATGAATCTTCTTGCAGTCTTCCGGATTTCTGAATGGCAATACGTAATACAGTGTTCATAATTTCATTATCTAAATAAAACAAAAAAGGCCTACCAGTTGTTTGGCAAGCCTTTCATTAATTCAGTATAGAGTTAATCAAAACAAAGACGAGCCACTCAAGCAGTTAGCGTGATGGTGATGGCCGTGGATGTTTTGCGTGTTTTTCATAATTATGACTCAAAGGAAAAGATTACTTTCAAGTATTCAAAATTTATGACAACAAAATCGAGGGTTTATCTGCTAACAGTTGTTAAGGTGGTGCACTCTATTTTACCCGCGTAAATAACCCCAGGTAACCGATCAAGGCAAATATAAGTCCGAGGAACCCGAATACAATCATGAACAAATAGCGCTCGGAAAAGATGTTTAGTGTTACTTGGTCCGGATTATTGCGTGATACGATCAGATCTACTTTCTCACCTACTTCAACTGCCGGTGGGTTGGAGTAAATGCTTCCATAATAGAGTTTCGGTTGACCTTTCCATTGGTACGATACTACCGGTAGGGCACCGCTTTCGCGATCGGCACTTCCAAACTGAAGTTCAATCACTTTACCACTCACGATTATACTATCATGAGTGATTGTGTAATCCTGCCAATAGAAATAAGCTGCCAGCACGAGGAAGAGTGTGCCAATTCCTCCAAAAATGTAATACGCTATCACCCCTGAGTTCATAAAACTGACAGCTGACTGCACACCAGATTCATTTGATGCTACATCCACCAATTCTTTTGCCTGCACAAGGGATAGCTGATATTCATCCCTTAAATACTTGATCGCCTGCAGTTGCTTTCCGGCACGAACCAGGGATTTCACTTTTTCACGGGCCACTGCGGTGAGTGGGGTGGGCTTAGTGTGTGGCAATTCTCCGGGTTCAACCGATGCTTCACCGCTCAGGTAATCGATCCAGTCTTTGGCTTCGGAAAGTGAGAGGGGATAGTTTTCGCGCAGGTATTTAATTGCCTCAATCTTTTGACCCTTTGCGATGAAGTCTTTTACTTTAGCTTTTATCTGATCGTTGAGCATATAATAAAAATAGGAATTTTGAATCAACTAAATTGCGACCCCGGTTTAACTAGGTGATATGAAGAAGTGGCTGATATTTTTGCTTTTGGTGGCGTGTGGTGATTCAAAGGAAGCCAAACTCCAGAAGTTCTTGCTCAAGGGCAACCTTGCCCTGAAAGAAGGGAATTACGATCAGGCGAGCTACTACTATGGCGAAGCCATTAAAGCAGATAATTGCTTTGCGGATGCCTGGAATAATCTTGGGACTGTTTATTTTGAACAACAGCGCTACGACCTTGCGATTGAAAACTACGACAAGGCCATCGCCTGCAAACCGGATTTCCTGCATGCGCTGTTTAATCACGCTAATACCAGCTATGAACTGAAAGAGTATTACAAAGCGCTTGACGATTTGGATAAGATTGCGAAGATGAAACCGGACACTGCATTGGTCTATTTTACACAGGGTCTAGTATACACCAAGATGCGGGAATTTGAGAAGGCACTTAATGCGTTTGATAAAGCGCTATCCATTGACAGCGCAAACATCGATTACGAAGTAAATCACGCTACCGTACAATACTATCTAAAAAATTATGATCTGGCTCGGGTTGAGTTAATGAAAGCTGCTGCCCGAAAGCCAGGTGAGCCAAACATCTACAATACGTTAGCGCTGCTAGAAACCGATAATGGGAACTACTCAGAAGCATTGAAGCAGGTGGAACAGGCGTTGGTTCTTTCTCCACGACAGCCGTACTTTATCAACAACCGGGGGTTTATTTATCTCAGCATGAATGAACTTGAGAAAGCAGAAGCCGATATTAACGAGAGCATCGGGATGGACCCATACAATGCGTGGGCTTATCGAAACAAGGGAATCTTGTACCTGATTCGTAAAGATTATAAATCGGCAGAGCGGTTACTTAAGCAGTCGTTGGACATGGATGCGTTTGTTGATAAGATATATTTCTATTTGGGGATGGCCTACCTAAACAACGGCAATGAGGGGCTTGCCTGTGTATCGTTCAAGAAGTCGGAAGAGCGAGGCGATAAGATGCTTACAACGGATTTAATTAAGCGCTGCAATAAATAAGTGACCTTTGGAAGGCCATCGTTCTCTGCGAGAGACGATTTGGGAAAAGCAGTTGGAAATGACTTCATCCCGTTAGGCATCAAGCCATACAAGTAGCCTGATAACTTAAGGGATAGGATAGTTTGATGCAGCATCGTCAATAATCAGAACCCAATCAATACCTTCATTAGGCGGTGTAAAAGTTACCACCTTCTTACTACTTACTGCTTTTTGTTTGATTGAATTACCGGTTCGGGGGTCAAACCACGTTATTGACTTCTTGGCGCCTGTGATTTTACTCAGATCAACCGACACCGGTTTGTTTTGCGGCAGGTAGATGAAGGCATAGGTTCCTTTCTCATCCCGGGTAGCTATTAGTAAGTCCTTATAGTCTGTACCTTTCTCCGATGTAATCATACTTTGATCCTCAATGCGCGAAAAATAAGATCGTGATAACATCAGTTTTTTTAAATACTGCATCTGGTACGCACCTTCTGCCTTCGCAGCCTTTTGCCAGCCAATGAGAGTATCACCAATATTAATAGGCGGATACAATTCGGAATTTAAAAACTGCCAGATCTGGTGATGACCATACGTTACACCGCAAGCTCCTGCAAACACTCCACGATAGATTCGCGCCCGCACATCATAAGCTGTAAAGTACCCGCGTTCTCTCGTCCACTTGCCATCCCATGGATTTACCGGATGATCTTCATAACAGGGTTCCATATCCAAAGTGGGCTTTTGCGGTTTCATTGCGAGATCACGGAGCACCCAGTTCCACGCATCAGCTTCACGCGAGCCATGACCCGATTGAAAAGCATTCATATCCAGCCACGACTCGGTATGAATGAATTCGGAAGTTGAATAAGATCCCCCGGCAGGGTGATAGGTAATAAAAGCCTTAGCACCTAATACGGATTCAATGCCTTTGGCCATCGCACGCCAGATAGGCCGGTCATCTACTTCCACTTCCTTATCATCTACCTTGGTTTTATATAATGCTGGCCTATCGCCCCCTAAGATCCAGATGATGTTCCAGTTGTTGGCATAGCGTTTTGCAAGGGTTGCGCCATATACTTCTGCATTGCCTTCGTTAAATACCCGGGGGCCTTCGCCCCACATACGGGTTACCTTATCGCCCCAGGTGGGCAACAGTCCGGCATACATGCCCTTGTCGGCCATCCGATTAATGATGAAATCCACATGATCCCAATAATCGTATTCTCCTTCGTTGGCCGGATTGGTTCCAGCGGTTACTGCAAGTTTGGTAGGATCCTCATCAATCAGAGGCAAGTCACCATACCGATTAGGTTGACGGAGACCGTTAAATTCTGCCAGTGCCACTGCCTGGATTACGTTGAAGCCTTGTTGCTTCCGGATCTCTAAAAACTCCTCTGCTTCCTCGCGGGTAAGTCGATGAAATAACTCCCAATCGGTATCGCCCAACCAGAAGAAGGGTTTACCCTCCGCAGTCATCAGATAGCGCTGATCGTTGCTGACCTGGATTTGAGCAGATAGCTGGAACGAAAGAAAAGGAATCAACATAATGAAGCGCACTTTCATTCTAATTTTGCTTGTGAAGAACTAAAATACGAAATCCTTGTTCTCTTTGGTGTTAATTTTCGATGAATGAATTCATGACGTTAGATTATCAGCTGCTTGCCAATCGATTAAAGACTCCCTTACCCGGTCCTCAGGCACATGAGCCGCTGCGGGCAACATCCATCGGACTTATTAAACCAAAATTTGAGCATCAGGCACCACCCAAACCGGGCAGTGTGTTGATTTTACTGTATGAAGAAGAGGGTAAGATCTTGTTTCCGTTAACCAAGCGCCCTGATTACCTGGGCACCCATGGAGGTCAGATTAGTTTACCCGGTGGAAAAGCAGAGCCAGGTGAAAGTATCATTGATACTGCTTTACGCGAAGCAGAGGAGGAGATTGGCGTTGCTGCAAGACAAATACAAATAGTGGGAATGCTCTCTGAGTTTTTTGTCATTCCCAGTAACTTTATGGTTACCCCTGTTGTAGGCTATCTGAAGGGAAGTCCGCAATTCAGCCCAGATCCGAAGGAAGTGGTAAAAATACTTCGGGGGTCACTTGAAGAATTGGTGCGGGATGATGCAGTGCGTATGAAAGAGATAATGGCAGCCAAGATGTTTCCTATGCGGGCGCCACACTTTGAGATTGAATCGGAAGTTGTGTGGGGTGCCACTGCGATGATCTTGAATGAGTTTAGGGTGGTGGTGAGGGAAATACTAAATGCCCGTATCAAGACCTAAGACTTATAGGATGCAAAACCATTTGTAGCTCTTATTTAATCTCAACAAGACTCTATTCATAGTTACCCTTGCAAGTCATTCCATTTCTTTATTGTTTCCCAAACTTTATCCAAACATGACTTGCTGAATGACCCGAGGGAAGAAACTGTTGGATTGCTTCTAAGTACCATAGCTTCGCCTTCAATGAATTCACGCTGAAGTTGAATTCGTTCTTCGTTAATCAGCGCTTTTCTATTTTGATAATCTTTGCTGATCCAACGATGCAATTTCTCAGCCTGCCACCAGAGAGAATCATCTTGTTGCGATGAGGGTTGCTTGTAATCTTTCAACACGTTAGTGCCAAAGTAGAATGGAATATAAATTGATAGACAAGGATGAGCAGTGCCAGTAAGCCAGACAGTATGCGGCAACGAAGACCGGATTTCGGCAACCATGCTTCCCGTGGTAGTACTCGGGTTGAGCAAACTGGTGGCATGCATGCAAACCGATCCGGTGTTTGCTTTGGCGGGTTTGAAGTGAGTACCATCCAGGTTGTGCGTTTGAAGTATCTGAACACAATCTGATACATTCAATTCACCTATATGTTGACTGCTTAATGAAGTAGTACAGGTTTGCCGTGAAGCAGCGCGGCTTATGCGCGTATAAAACCAATCACTATATGTTTTTTGAAAACTAAAAGGACCCTCTTTCAACCAGCCTTTGCTTTGCGCGAATGATTTCGCGTTGCCACTCAATGCATCAGGTTGATTGATACTGAGTTTATTGGAAATGCTTCGGATGTCTTTCACTTTTTCAGTAGCCCATTCTCTACCGGCAGTTTCCAATACCCAGGCAGATTTTGCATCGGCTACCAGAAAGCTATTGTGGTAATAGAAATTTTTATTTTTGTATCCACCATTGGCATCTTGCCCGTATTGCTCAAGAAGGGTAGTGATGCAGGCGATTGCTTCCTCCGCGGTCTTGCTTCGTTCAAGCGCAAGCCGAAGCAGGTCCATTCCCGTAAGGCCGTTGTTATGCTTTTCAAATTTTACTTTTGTGAACACGGCTTCATTGCCAATCACGAGCCCATGTTCATTGGCCCCCATTTCGGCACCCCACATTTGAAAGGGCTTTGAAAGAATGCATTCATAGGTTTCTGCTACCTGTGGAATTTCGATGTACGTACACTTCAGATTTTTCTCATTATTACTTTGATGCGGAACGTGAAGCAACGCTTGTGCTTCTCCCGGCTCACGATCCGAGTTCTTGGCCAGCAGCAGATTGCCACCTTTAGTAACCGTTGGAAGCGCTACCAGCGTATCACACATAAACTTTATTTACTTTCAACTTTCCACTTTTAACTTTCTACTCAAAAACAAAGACTCCAGATCCCACCTCTTTCCGACTTCCCGATCTCAAGTAATTGACCATCCTTAATAAAAAACGGTTGACCATCCGTACCCAAATCCCACAACTCGCCACGAAGGAAAACATTGACCCCAATCGCGGCCTGCGTTTTATTTATTCTTCCGGGTAGTGCATACTTCACCCACGCGTCCCGTTCTTTAAGTTTTTTCACATCGGTGGAGTCCACATCGCCTGGCATTCTTATCCCATCATATCCTTTCCAGTCAGCGACCATGGTATTGTTTCCGGCACAATAGGAACTTACCAGCACAACGTCTGCATTCAATTGGTTGATGCGATCATAGCTTTCCGGGTACCAGGAATCGGCACACACAAGCACTGCGGTCTTACCAATCGGCAAATCAAAGATGGGCAGTTCTTCAATAGGGTAGGCGGTAACAAATGGAATCTCGCTGCTGATGGGAAATGATTTTCTAATCAGGCGTGAGTCAATATCTCCAGTAGGATGAAATATAAAGCTGGTGTTATACAATGGCTGCGATGGGTAGACTTTAATTTCGCTGTTAACAACCAAAGGGCCGGGTAATACGATGGAACCAGCATCGATCGTCACCTGATACGTTTTAGCAAGTTCTTTAAATACCTCACTATAAATTGTAGCCATCGCTTGACTCTTCATCCTGAAAATAGAGGCTGCTACCACATCCGATTCATTCTGATGACTGAAGTATGACCGACTAAATTGGATTGGATTGCTCAACACAATGAGCGTCATGGCACCCGTGATCGTCTTGGCTTCGGCAACTGAAGATTTCTCATCATTAATCACCAACCACGTACCAAGGTATTCAGGGAGTAACACTACTGTGTTTTTAGTGAAATACCCACCTTGTTTTGCTGCCTCAAAATAGGTCTTGAGTTTCTCATAGAAGTGCTGCTTACTCTGGTAGTCACTTGATACCATGTACGGTTGAATGCCTACCACATTTCGCAGGCAAACGGAATCTGTTTGGATAATCTGCATCTGGTCTAATGCAGGATCAGAATTTGCCCATTCTGGACCGTGGCCGATTTGAATCCAGACTGTCCAAACAAGTAAGACAACTAAAATAGCATACCCAAATTCCCGCATTACTTGTAATAGTTAAGTATCTCATTGGCAGCACGTTCGCCAGCTCTAACGGCACCTTCAATATAACCATACCAAACCTCCGATGTCTCGGTTCCGGCCCAATGAATATGACCCGTTGATTTGACCAACGTGCCCTGAAAATTGGTCCAGGCCCCGGTTGGGTATAAGGCAGCATAACAACCTTTACTCCACGCTTCCTCGGCCCAGCAATGATCTACATACTCAACAGGTTTTGCAGCAGTCTCACCAAAGTATCTGGCAAAACTTTCCAGTGCAAGGCTCTTTCTCGTTTCCTGATCTTTTGAAAAGAAGTTGCGTGCCCGATCGGCAATACAGAAGGCCAGCAGCACACCATATTTGCTATCAGCAGGCGAGGAGTCGAAGAGTGTTTGAAACGGCCCATGCTCATCAGCCACCACCTGGCCACTATATCCTTTATCTCGCCAGAATGGTTTCTCATATACGCCCAGCACTTTGCCAACAATCCCCATCGACATTTTTTCGATCAATTGAGTTTTGTACATTGGCAAGGTGGGCGTGAACTCAATGTTGGAAATCAACACTGGCGGAATAGCCACAATGATGCTTCGGGCTTCATAAGAAAAGTCAGCGCCTTCCACCGTAACACCCGCTTCCTGTTGGCTAATTCTTTTGACCGGGCTATTCAACCGGATGGAAGATGAAAACGATTCTGCTATACGCTCGGCCAGGGTTTGCATGCCCCCCGTAAGGCGATGTTGTTGGGCACCGTCTTTAATGCTTAATAAATTATTCAGGTTAGTCCCCGACTTTATGTAGAACAATGCGTGCAGCAGCGATACTTCATTCATCTCGCATGCATATACGGTCTCAAGTCCGGCCCGCACAACCTTGTAACACGAAGTTGTATAACTGTATTTGCGCACGAATGCCTCAAGACTAATGCTATCCCATTCTTTAGCCTTAGGGGCGAGCCATGGAGCTTCCAATGGAATTTGCTTTGCCAGGCTCTCCAATCGCTTCAATAACAGGTCAATGTTGATCAGCGAAGCCACATCCATTTTTGGAATCAGGCCCGTATAGGTTTTAATCGTTTTGTTCAGGTCGAGAATGTTCTTGCCTTCATTATAGGTTTCGTACCAGGCCACGTTATGTTCTTTAGCCAGCGCATACATGCGGTCTTGCGTGGGGCCAATCCATTGACCACCGAGGTCTACATATTTGTCATCGGTAAAATAGCGGGTATGGGTTCTGCCCCCCAATCGTTCACGCGCCTCCAGCAACAGAAATTTATTATTCGCTTTATGTAACAGGCGGGCAGCTGCAAGTCCTGAGAATCCGCCACCGACAATGATCGTATCAAGTTGTTCTGACATAGACTTAATGATGTATAAATATAGAGGTTGGGTTGACTTTTATTTCATAAATTTCCATAACTAATTCTACACTGAACTAGCTGAACTTAACCTGAATCGAATAGCATGAAACAAATTTCAATCGTACTGATCTTCCTCCTGATCATCACCGCCTGTCAACCAGCACCTGAAACAAAACCCACATCTGTAACTCTTACCAAGGAGCAACTCAAAGATAAAATCATGGGCGGCTGGGCCGGGCAAACTATTGGCGTAACCTTTGGAGGTCCCTATGAATTCAGGTTTCAGGGGGCCTTTATTGCCGACTATCAACCCCTGTTGTGGTACGATGGCTATCTGAAGAAAACAATGGAGACCAACGCAGGCTTGTATGATGATTTATATATGGATCTAACGTTTGTGGATGTGTTTGAAAAATACGGACTCGAGGCCCCGGTAGATTCCTTTGCCAATGCCTATGCCCATGCAGGCTATGCGTTGTGGCATGCCAACCAGGCCGGACGGTATAATATTTTACATGGAATTAAAGTACCGGCCTCCGGCCATTGGCTGAACAACCCCCATGCAGATTGCATCGACTACCAGATTGAAGCCGACTTTTCCGGATTAATGAGTCCGGGAATGCCCAATACGGCTTCTGAAATCAGCGATAAAATTGGTCATATCATGAACTATGGTGATGGTTGGTATGGGGGTGTATATGTAGGCGCTTTATATGCACTTGCGTTCACTTCAAGTGATATTCCTTTTGTTGTATCAGAAGCGTTAAAGACCATCCCGCATGAGAGTGAGTTCTATCAGTGCATCAATGATGTAATTGGCTGGCATAAGCAAAATCCTACCGATTGGAAACAAACCTGGCTAGAGGTAGAAAAGAAATGGGCCAGTGATATCGGTTGCCCCGAAGGAGTTTTTCTTCCCTATAACATTGATGCGAAAGTGAATGCAGCGTATGTAGTGATGGGGTTGTTGTATGGTGAAGGCGATTTTACCAAAACACTTGAAATCTCTACGCGCACCGGTCAGGATGCTGATTGCAATCCGTCTTCTGCCGGGGGAATCCTGGGAACAATCGTAGGCTATAAAAATATTCCCGCGTATTGGAAGCTGGGCTTGAAGGAAGCCGAAGACATCGACTTTAAATACACGACCATTTCATTGAATGATGTATACGAGATCGGGTTCAAGCATGCATTACAGAACATTGAAAAAAACGGTGGCAAGATAGAAGGGGACCAAGTGACACTTCCTGAACAAACACCGGTGGCAGTGAAGTTTGAAAAGAGTTTTGAAGGCCTGTATCCGGTGGCAAAGATTCCAGTAACATGGTCGGAGGGCAAGGATGAAATCAGTTTTGAATTTGAAGGCACCGGTTTTGTGGTGAAGGGAGACGTATCACCCTGGGCTAACACGAGCGACTATGTTTTTAATACCGAGTTATACCTGGATAATGAAATTGTAGAGAAACCCGAACTACCTGTAAACTTTACCACCAGGCGCTACGAGTTATGCTGGAAGTACCAGATCCCGAAAGGGAAGCATACGGTGAAGTTGAAGATTTTAAATCCATCACCGGACCACTATTTCCGTTCGTGGGATGTCATCATTTATTCTGATCAGCCCGTAGATGGAATGAAGTTGAATCTCGAGAAGGCGAAGGGAGTTTAAAATTAAGTAAAGACTAATCCATGTACAGAGCAAGCACGACTTTATTATTTTGTCTATTGATTTTTATGTCATCATGCAAAAAGAGCCCTGATACCGCAGCATTACAAACCGAAATGGATACACTCCTGCACAACCGCATCATTGATGGTTTGATGGTAAAGGGGAAGGTGATTGACAATCAAACCCGGTGCTCTCACTATATCATACGGATATGAATATCATCGCCATTAAATTCAAATGTTGCGATAGTACTTTCCGTGTTACTCCTGTCATAAAGAGACTGCCGATCATGAGGCTATTACCTGGCCTGAAAATGAATGGGACAAGAAGGCAATTCTCTGTGGCGTTTGTGGCCATGAACTAACCGTACAGGGGTAAATGAATAGCAATAACACGTGCCCGTTATGCCAATCATCCTTTAATCCAAACTGTAAAAAGCATTATGATTTGTATTTCACAATGAATTAAAGGGAATAATTTTAAAAAAAGGTTGATTGAGTTATAGTTACTGAACACCAATCCTGTTGGATCACGTTTGCAACCCGTGCTGCTCCCAATCGGTTTGTAGTGACCAAGCTCGTCAATAGGTAATTTCAACTACTTTTTTATTATGCAGTTTCTGCATCTGCCTCGGTACTATATTGAGTATTTCTTCCTTCAGAGTTTTGATAAGTTTTGTTTTTATATGATCACGGTGGGTTACCAGGCTTACTTCCCGCGCTGGACTAGGCTCTTTAAGGCGCTTGACAAGTTTTAGCTGTGCTTTGGTAAATTCCATCACGGCCAGTTCAGGCAAAATGGTAATGCCGTCACTCTTGTCAACCATTCGCTTCAAGGTTTCAATATTTCCGGTTTCATATTTAAAATGGAAATCTGAACTCCTTCTAAGTTCACATAAGTTCAAAATCTGTGACCGGAAACAATGCCCTTCTTCAAGCAGCCACAGTTGGTCAGGATCAATCTCAGTAGCCAGAACATACTTTTTGTTGTAGAGTGAGTTCTTTTTAGAAACATACACAAATAGTTCTTCATAAAAGAGTACATCTTCTTTAATAGAGAAATCCTTAAGCGGAGTTACCACCAGTCCACAATCCAGCCGGTTGTTTTTTAATTCGAGAATTACTTCTTCTGTGATGGTTTCCTTAATGTTCAGGCTGACCTGCGGATATTTTTCATGCATGTGTTTGAAGAGAGGAGGTAAGAGATAGGGGGCCAGTGTTGGGATAATACCAATTCTAAGCTCTCCCGTCATGGAATCTTTTTGGTCATTTATAATTTGTTGAATCATCTTCGCCTCCCGCAAAATTATTCTGGCCTGAGCAATAATGCTGGATCCAATTTCAGTTGGAATAACCGGCTGTTTCGTTCGATCGAAAATCTTAATACCCAGCTCTTCCTCCAGTTTTTGAATTTGCATACTTAGTGTGGGCTGGGTAACAAAGCACTTTTCAGAGGCCAGCACAAAATGCCGATGGGAATCGAGGGCAACAATGTATTCTAATTGAGTTAAGGTCATAGATAATGGCTATATCTTTATAAAGATAATCAATTTGATTTATTAGCGTTGCTGTGGTAACATTGAACTTCAAGGTGCGATGGATCAGGAAACATGACTTTGGTCATTGCACCGGTAGCAAATTGAGTTTATCATTAGCGAATCATTACTAACAATTTATAAATCATAAAAAATGGAAAATAAAACATCTCCGAGCATAACGATGAACGATGAAAGCAAGTGCCCGTTTCATGGTGGAGCTCTTAACCAGACGGCAGGCGGTGGAGCCAGAAATCGTGACTGGTGGCCCAATCAGTTGAAGATGAACATCCTGCGTCAACACTCTTCTTTGTCCAACCCAATGGGCGAGAAGTTCAACTATACAGAAGAGTTCAAGAAACTCGATCTGGCGGCACTGAAGAAAGACCTTACGGCACTAATGACCGATTCCCAGGACTGGTGGCCTGCCGACTTCGGCCATTACGGAGGCTTGTTTATTCGAATGGCATGGCATAGTGCCGGTACGTACCGCACAGGTGATGGCCGTGGTGGCGCTGGTGCCGGTCAGCAACGCTTTGCGCCACTCAATAGTTGGCCCGATAACGTTAATCTCGACAAGGCCCGCAGATTGCTTTGGCCGATAAAACAGAAATATGGTAACAAAATTTCATGGGCCGATCTCATGATCCTTGCCGGCAACGTTGCCTTGGAGTCGATGGGCTTCAAGACCTTCGGTTTCGCAGGCGGACGTGAGGATGTTTGGGAGCCGCAAGAGGATGTGTATTGGGGATCTGAAACCAAGTGGTTGGGTGGCGACATACGCTACGCCAATGGTTCTAAAGGTGTTGAAAAGAAAGAAGGTGTAGTGGCTTCAGATGATAATGCTGATGGAAAAATACACGAACGTAATTTAGAAAATCCATTGGCTGCTGTGCAGATGGGTTTGATTTATGTAAACCCCGAAGGACCAGACGGAAATCCTGATCCGATAAAGTCTGCCATTGATATTCGCGAGACGTTCAAACGCATGGCGATGAATGACGAGGAAACGGTTGCACTAATTGCTGGCGGACACACCTTTGGTAAAACCCATGGTGCTGCACCTGCAACACATGTAGGTCCTGATCCGGAAGCTGCAGGAATCGAAGAGTTAGGCCTCGGCTGGCAGAGTAGTTATGGCTCAGGCAAAGGCGGTGACTCTATCACCAGTGGACTGGAAGTTACCTGGACCACTACGCCAACGAAGTGGAGTAATAACTTTTTTTGGAACCTGTTCGGTTACGATTGGGAATTAACCAAGAGCCCGGCCGGTGCGCATCAGTGGAAACCAAAACATGGTGCGGGCGCCAATACCGTTCCAGATGCACATGATAAATCAAAGCGCCAGGAGCCACGCATGCTGACTACTGACCTCGCGTTGCGGTTTGATCAAGAGTATGAAAAAATTTCAAGACGCTTCTTAGAAAATCCGGATGCGTTTGCCGATGCTTTTGCCCGTGCGTGGTTTAAACTTACGCACCGCGATATGGGCCCGATTGCGCGCTACCTGGGTCCAGAAGTGCCAAAGGAAGAATTGATCTGGCAAGATCCCATTCCGACTGTAAAGCATAAACTGATTGACGATAATGACATCGCTGCACTGAAAGGCAAAATACTTGCTTCAGGATTGACGGTGTCTCATTTAGTATCAACTGCCTGGGCTTCTGCATCCACGTTCCGTGGTTCTGATAAGCGCGGTGGAGCAAACGGTGCACGCATTCGTCTTGCGCCACAGAAGGATTGGGAAGTAAACAATCCAGCTCAACTGGCGAAAGTATTGAAGACGCTGGAAGGCATTCAAAAAGATTTTAATACGGGTGGAAAGCAGGTTTCACTTGCTGATCTCATTGTGTTGGCAGGATGTGCTGGTGTTGAAAAGGCAGCGAAGAATACTGGTCATACGATTACAGTACCGTTTACGCCTGGTCGTGGTGATGCATCACAAGAACAGACTGATGTAGAATCATTCGAAGTGCTTGAGCCAATTGCTGATGGATTCCGCAATTACATGAAAAAACAGTATTCGGTATCGGCAGAGGAATTGCTGATTGACAAGGCGCAGCTGTTGACGCTGACTGCACCAGAACTTACCGTGCTGGTAGGTGGTTTGCGTGTGCTGAACACCAACTTCGATCAGTCTAAACACGGAGTGTTCACCAAGCGTCCCGAGGCGCTCACCAATGATTTCTTCCTGAACTTACTCGATATGGGTATTACATGGAAGGCGACTTCAGATGCGCAAACCGAATTTGAAGGCCGTGATCGTAAAACAGGTGCAGTGAAGTGGACAGCAACCCGTGTTGATCTCGTCTTCGGTTCAAACTCAGAACTCAGAGCCGTTGCCGAGGTCTATGGATCTGTGGATTCTCAGGAGAAGTTTGTCAACGACTTTGTTGCAACGTGGAACAAGGTGATGAATCTTGACCGCTTCGACTTAGCTTGAATAAAACTTAATTAATATAAATAATGTGTCCTTGTAAAGGGCCACCTTTTTATTTTTCAATGGATTGGCTCTTCAAACCGCCCGAATGCCGTGGTTGGACGGGTGTAACAAGACTCCTATATAAAATTCAGACTCGCAATGCGCCACGGAATGCGCGGGCTGCATAGTAAGATTCTGCACCGTTGTGATACACGAAAACATGGCCGAAGCGGAAATCACAAAAGAGGGCCCCACCAAGTTCCCTGATCTCGGTCGGGGTCTTTACCCAGCTCGATGTTTTCGCATCGAACGTTCCAAGTTTCTGCAACTCCCGGTATTGTTGTTCTGTTAAAATCTCGATGCCTATGTCAGCAGCCATCTGAATCGCGCTATTTTCCGGCTTATGTTCTTTCCTTGACTCCAGTGCTTCATGGTCGTAACAAAAACTTCTTCGGCCTTTAGGACTTTCTGCTGAGCAATCATAAAAAATGTATTCGCCCATCTTTTTATCATAACCCACCACATCTGGTTCACCGCCTGTCCTTTCCATTTCGTTAAGCGACCACAATTTTTCTCCGCCATTTGGTTGATCAAGCCTTGCTTGTACGTTCGTCCACTCAAGGCCTTTATGGCGTTTCATGTTTTTCTCGAAACGGACTTTCAAGATGCTGAG
>JBEBJH010000111.1:0-14880 GCA_040079965.1 Cyclobacteriaceae bacterium | reverse complement strand
GGTTTTTTATCGTAGGAGGCGTTGGTATTGTTATACTTGGAATTCTACTAGCAACCTCGCAAAAAGTATGGATACCAAAAATCAGAAATCTTATAATCAAAAAAATATATGATCAGAATTAATAATTATGAAGAGTTAATTGCCGAAAGAAGGCGGGTAGAAAACGAAATAGTAGAACAGCGGTTAATTCTAAAAGCAGGCCTTCAGGAAGCAAAAGAAAAACTGGAACCCTTCATGTACCTGCTGCCGGTTCTAAATATCTTTAAAAAGCGAGAACCTAATCACACACTACTAAACGCAGCAACCTCTGTTGGTATCGACTTATTTGTAGGACAAAAACTAGCCAAGGCTGGTTGGTTTACCCGGTTACTTGTACCTATGGTTTTAAAAGGTGTTTCATCCCTGATCATGAAAATAAAAAAACCGAAAGTAACTGAAGATCCAGTCAATGTTCTGGACGCCTAAGAGATAATCAACTTAAACACCGGCATCTTATAATAAATCGTCTCGGCCCGATCGGTGTCCATGTTTTTACAAACCACCAGCCCTTCATCAATATCCAGCAATTCAAATCTATACTGGGTGCGACCCTGAAGTTTGCGGAAAATATCCCCAGGCTTCAGGAAGCTGGCCAGTTGCTCAATAGAATTTACGATCCTATTATTAATAATCTCTGTACGTGGTTTCATAGCTATTTCTTGGTTAATAATAATTCCTTAGCCTTGACTTCTTTTCGCTTCTGTTTCTTAAAATACCCCTTTAATAAAAAGTTATGTTGCAGGGCCTCCATATTTGCATCCAGCTTAATAGTCGCTGATTTGGCGTAATCCATTGTTCCTTGTAGCTTCAGTGCAAAGGCGGTGTCCGTAAGCAGTACTCCGATAGCGTTCTCATGACTATTTATTTTTTCAATAATCTTTTGAAGGTCTTCAGACATCTCCTTTGAATTTCGGCTCACTGCTGAAATATTCTGCAGTGTGTAGTCAAACTTTTTTGCATAGGTGGTGTCGTAGATCAACTTAGCAACAAGTCCTTCTCCATTGTTTACCTCATCCAGTACCTGTCTTGCATCGGCAGTGATCCGATCCGCATTTTCTCCGCTTGTCTTTAGCGATAAAATTGTTTCTCTCAAGTCGTTAGAAATAGGACCATCATGCAAAAGTTCACCAAATATTCCTTCACCCCGGTTTATCCGTAATGAAATCAAACTTAAGTCATTTGAGATTGACCGGGCATTTACCCCTATCTCTTTAGCAATATTGAAGAGCTCTTGAGTATCCGTTGGCGATAGTGAATTAATTGTATCATTGTCGTGGATTGTAAGTGCAGCAGAACCCGGGCGTATAATAACAATCTTACTTCCTACCAATCCATCGGAACCTACAAAGGCAGTTGCATCCTTTTTAATAAACTCATTCTGCTTATCCTTCAAGGAAAGAGTAACAATTACCTTGCCCTCAGAAACAATCTGAACAGTTTTAACCGTGCCAATCTTTACACCCGATAGCCATACATTATCTCCTTCTTTAAGACCTTCAACATTTTTGAATATGGCCGATACCATAAATGTTTTGTTAAATAAGTTTCCCTCCCGACCCATATAAAATACAGACGTTAAGAATATAATTATACCTCCTACAACAAATGCCCCTAATTTGATGCTCTTTTTTATTTCTGAATTTTCCATACTTAAATTGTCTAATAATTAAAAAAATGGCTAAGATTACTATCGTTGGTTGCCTTTAGTTCTTCGAATGTTCCCTCCAGTTTACTTTCGCCATCAATCAGTGCGATTACTCGATCAGAAACCTGGCGGGCACAACTCACATCGTGCGTAATAATAATAGAGGCCGTATTATATCGATCGCGCACCTGAAGTATCAACTCATTGATTTCCTCTGAAGTTTGCGGATCGAGACCGGACGTTGGCTCATCGTAAAGCATAATCTTTGGTTTTAAAATAAGGGTCCTTGCAATACCAATCCGTTTCTTCATTCCTCCTGATAATTCATCGGGTCGCTGATCGATAGTGCGTTCTAAACCAACGTCCTTTAGTGCCGTTATCACAAGCTCTTCCAGTTGTGCACTATCATAGATACCCAGATTGCGCTTTAGCGGAAATTCTAAATTTTGACGAACCGACATAGAGTCATAAAGTGCACTTCCCTGAAATGAAAAGCCAACTTGCAGTCTTAATTCATTTAATTTCGCTGCCGTCAAAGAGGAAACGTTATAGTCCAGCACGTGAATGTCGCCTGAGTCCGCCTTTAACAAACCCACCATACATTTAATCAACACGGATTTTCCACTTCCCGATCTACCAAGTATTGCCAGGTTTTCGCGATCATGTAAATCAAGACTAACATCCTTAAGTACTACCCGGTCATTAAAACTCTTTTTGAGATGTTTTATCTCCACCACCTTACCCCCTGTGGAAACGACTGCTTCAGTCACGTTTGGTTGAGTTTCCATCATCGGATTAAATTCAAAAATTGAAGCATGATCAGATCGATGATAAAGATGAACGTCATAGACACTACTACTGCTGTATTAGCCGCCTTGCCTACGCCTATCGTTCCATTGGAGGAATTGTACCCGGAATAACAACTGATCGTTCCTATAGCAAAACCAAACAAGGCAGCCTTTACCATGGACGAAAAAATATCGATTAAGGCGATCGATGTCGAAACCTCATTGATATACAAGAGAAAGCCTGAATCACTAAACGAGTTAACCATCAGAAATGAACCAAAAAGCGCAACCCCATCAGAGTAGACAACCAGAATCGGTAACATCAGGGTTGAGGCAACTACCCGTGTTACTACCAAATAAGAAAACGGTCTTGTACCGGAAACTTCCATGGCATCAATCTGCTCGGTTACTTTCATACTCCCCAACTCAGCACCCATATTTGAACCCAGTTTACCAGCACATATTAAACCTGTAATCAGAGGCCCAAGCGATCGCACAACTGCCTGAGAAACCAAAGAGGGCAACCAAGACTCAGCTCCAAAAGAAGCTAAAGAAGGTTGGGACTGTTTCGTAAAAACAATACCAGCAAGAAAAGAAGTAAATGTTACCAGAAACAAAGACTTATTACCTATTGAAAAGCATTGGTTCACTATCTCTCTGCCCTCGTAAGGTGGAGAAAATGCTCTTTTAAAAAACTCAATAATAAATCTATAGATATCAGATACATTGATCAGCGTTTTGGTCAAGGTCATAAGACTGTTTGATGGTTTACTTAGAAATTTTATGCCACAAAAGATATCTGGCCTTCATGCAGCAAAGGCAATTCGGATACAATTAGCAGGAATGTTTTACGGGTTTGTGTGGATTTTTTTTCCCACACTCTTCTTCACAGGGGCCGTAGAAACAGCTACCGAGGTGGGCTGTGGCTTTCGTCCGTGCTTACCAATATATACCTGTGTAAACTCAGCACCAAACAAGAGAATCATACCTGCATACGATACCCATAGCATAATTAAAATGATTGAGCCTGCTGCACCGTAGGTCGATCCCAGATCACTTTGGCCAAAGTAAAACCCCAGGGCAAACTTAGTTATAACAAACAGTATAGAGGTTAAGAAAGCACCCGGCCATACATCCTTCCAAACAAGCTTTACATCTGGCAAGTATTTATAAATGGAAGCAAAAAGAAATGTTATCACGGCCAATGAAATCAACACATCGAGCACGTTAAACACTATATTGAGCGATTCAGACAGGTGTAAGGATACCCATGCGCTAATCGCACTTAGGCCGGCTGACAATACTAATGATACCAGGAGTAAAAATCCAACAACGAGTATTAATCCAAACGAAAATATCCGATCTCGTATTAGTTCCAAAATCTTATGACTGGTTTTAACTTTGGGCACCACTTTCCAGATTTTGTTGAGCATTTGCTGCAGCTCATAAAATACTCCCGTGGCCCCAAAAAGAAGCGTAGCAATTCCTATAATAGAAGAAATGACTGATCCTCGTGAATCACTTGCGTTATTAATAATGGCTTCGATATCCCGGGCTGTATCTCCGCCCATAACCTGTTGAATCTGACCTGCAATTTGGGTTGTGACTTCCTGCTTATCAAAGAAATAAGCCGTCATATTGATAATAATAATAAGCAGGCCCGGTAAAGAAAAGATCGTATAATAGGCTATAATAACACTACTATTAAAAGGCTCACGGCTACTCCATTGTTTAAAAGTCTGTTTAAGCAGCACCCCGAATTCATGCAAGTACTTCATCATATTCATTGAAAATAACTAATTCGTTAAAGTTTAATGTCGCTGCGCACTCCATCAATAGTCAGACCACTTTACTAAGCCTTATTTATAAAATAGGATCAGTTCATCCATGTCGTTGGGCATAATATTCTACACTTAGGTGTATGAATGCAGATCGTATAGTCAAGATCTCCCTGATCCGAGAAAATCCATGGCACTATATTTTCACTCCGGTATGGCTAACCCATACATATAAGATGAAGCAAAACAAATGGCAAAAAAGTAAACGATGGGTCAAGATTTTTACAATCGTTATTGCATCCCTCATCCTTATCAGGTTAATTCTTCCCACTGTGGTTCTATTCATCGCCAATAAGTCCCTGGCGCGCATGAAGGGCTACTATGGGCACATTAATGATGTAGATCTCGCCATTATTCGTGGCGCCTATCGTCTGGATAGCATTTATATGAATAAAGTGGATACGGTAACATTAAAACAAACACCCTTCTTTTCTTCAGCACACATTCAAATGTCAGTTGAATGGAAAGCGCTTATTCATGGTTCGCTGGCCGGTGAAGTAATTTTAGAAAGCCCGGTTCTCCTTTTTACAAAAGACAAAGTGGAGCCTGAGGTGTTGATCCGGGATTCGACTTATCTAAAAGAGCTGTTCAATAAGTCCATGCCCTTAAAAATAAATCGCTTTGAAGTAATTAATGGCACCATTCGCTACCGGGATGAGAGTTCAAAACCAATAGTGGATATTGAAATGAATGAAACCTTTATCGTTGCCCAAAACCTGCATAATAGTTACGATTCCACAAGTCAGCTCCCGGCTAGAGTAAAAGGAAGAGCCAATGTTTACGAAGGCCTGCTTGATTTCACCATGAGATTAAATCCCATGGCTGACAATCCGACATTCGATATGAACCTAAACATCCAAAATACCAATCTTAAAAAACTTAATGATTTCTTTCAGGCGTATGCCAAGGTAGACGTAAACAAAGGTACTTTTGGATTGTATGCAGAGGCTGCTGCCAAAGACGGAAAATTTGTTGGTTATGTAAAACCCTTAATTAAAGACCTGGATGTATTAGGTAAAGAAGACCGGGACGACAATATGCTACGAAAGATGTGGGAAGGAATGGTTGGCACTGCAGGACAGGTCTTCAAAAATCAAGAAGAAGATCAAATTGCAACAAAAATAAATTTTGAAGGTAATATTGAAAACCCCGATACAAGTCTTTGGGATACTATTGCCAATGTTCTTCGAAATGCTTTCGTCAGAGCTTTACAGCCAGCCATCGATAACCAAATCAATCTTGCCACTGTAAATGAGGTCCCCAAGAAGAAAACCTTTCTACAAAAAGTGTTCGGAAAAAAAACAAAGTCAGATAAGGAGAAAAACTAATCCACACTTTTGCCTTTTTCCTTGGTAAGATCTGTTACCTGCTTTACAAAGGTTGAAATCGCAACATCGGCATAAACACCATAGGCATCGATAAGGGTTCCCTTCTTTCCATCGTGGGTTTCAATCAGGTATAAGATTGAAGTATCCTGTGGATCTGAATAGCCCTCAAAGTTGAACGTGTTTTTGAGCGAGATCTCCTCTGGTTCATACCCAGACCTCCCATCGGCCGTGGTAAGTCTCTTGTTAACCACCTTAAAACTTTCTGAATAACCTTGATCGTAAGCCTCATTGGCACGCTGTGATAAGGTCTTTATTTTTAAGGTTGAGTCATTCTTTCTTGTAATCATAATCGTATCGGGTAAATGCTACTGGTTAACTATGGTAACCTCACGTGTAGGGTGAAAAAATTAAACGCCATCATTTCAGATGGCGCTTAATACGTGGTTGTTTTTATTCAATCATCAAAGACTGTCCATCTCAGCCTGGATTTCTTCCCTTGTTTTACCAAGTGATTTCTGAAGCCGGCCGTAGAGTTCTTCCTCCTTACCTTCTACATAGGTAAGATCATCATTTGTTAACTTGGCATACTTTTGCTTTAGTTTACCTTTCATTTCATTCCACGATCCTTTTATCTGAAGCTTGTTCATCCTTCTTAGGGTTAGATTAAACTTTAAGTCTTTCGTTCGTAGAATTGATGAGTTCTTTTCCACGCTTTGTTACCTCGTCTACACCCATGTTAAACTTACCTTTTAGGGATTCGAGTGATTCTTCTGCACTTCCAGCCAAACTATCAGCCAACTTCCTTGATCCGGTTGCTAAGCTCTTACGCGTTTCTTTGCCGCTTGCAGGAGCTAACAAAATGCCTATTGCCACACCAATCGCTGCTCCGGCCAATAGGCCTCCAATTAAATTCTTCGCATTCATAAATAGTCCTTTTTAGTTAAGATAGTATCCTCACACACCTTGTATGAATTACTGCTGCAATAGAAAATATTATGCCATACACTCCGTAGCTCAACTTATAAATCAGAGTGTATCTTATCGACACAATTGGAGACTGAACAGGCAAAAAGACGCCCTTTGTGGTAACGCCCTTTGAACCTGTTGAGAGTAGGAGACTTCCACAAACATAAAGTGGGGAATCCACCAGTTGAAAGGGGTAAAAATTCCCCTTCCCATTGGAATTGAAGGAAATTTATCAACGCCCTATTCTCCCTTATCGTTAAGTTTGCCTGTGAACCGGGTTTGTTGATACCCAGGTTTTCACAAACGTATCGTTTCTTTCGGAGAGGCATTAAAGAGAAAATACTTTTACATTTTTAGTTTTGAACCCGCTTCTGCTCTACTTCAGTATATCGATCTCCATAGATCTTAACTTTTGAGATAGAATCGTCCAACTCACGTACTTCTTCCTGAGTAAACTGCAAGTCAGCAGTTGCCAGGTTTTCATTTAAGTGCGCCAGTTTGGTTGTACCCGGAATAGGAACGATCCACGGTTTTTTAGCAAGCAGCCAGGTCAATGCTACCTGGGCAGGTGTTAGTCCACGAGTGTGACCGAAGTCAATGAGTGCTTCAATGATAGGTCTGTTCGCTTTCATTGCTTCCGGAGTAAATCGCGGCAACCCTGCGCGATTATCATTAGCAGCATAAAATTTTGTTTGCTCATTCAATGTACCGGTAAGATATCCTCTGCACAACGGACTGTACGGAACAAAACCAATCCCGAGTTCTTCGCACGTGGACAGCACATCATTTTCGGGTAACTTCCACATCAATGAATATTCACTTTGAATGGCCGTGAGTGGTTGAACCGCATGTGCCTTGCGAATGGTTTGTGCATTTACTTCACTCAGGCCAAAGTTTCGCACTTTGCCTTCCTTGATTAATTCTTTTACTGTTCCGGCCACCTCTTCAATCGGTACTTGTGGATCTTGCCGATGTTGATAAAACATATCGATCGTTTCTATGCGAAGTCGTTTCAAAGATTTCTCAGCTACCTTGCGGATTTGCTCGGGTCGACCATTAAGTCCGGCCATTTTTCCATCCTGAATGTTGAATCCAAACTTGGTAGTTATCAATACCTCTTTTCGAAATGGAGCCAGCGCTTCGCCTACCAATTCTTCATTGGTGTAAGGACCGTAAACTTCTGCAGTATCGAACAACGTAACACCCAGTTCTACTGCTTTGCGGATCAGTGCTATCGAAACTTTTTTGTCTGGAATGTGACCCCGATGGTAACTCATTCCCATACATCCCAAACCGAGTGCAGTTACTTTGAGACTGTGTTTACCTGACCCCAACGTGCGGTATTTAGTAATCGAAACTTGAACAGAATTAGGTTCTGAATTTAATGATTGTTCTGCCTTTGCATAACTATTGGCAGGAGCTGCGATCAAGGCTGCACCAAGTGTGGCCCCGGCTTTCAGGAAGCTGCGCCTTCCGGATTCGACTTTTTCTGATTGCTTTTTCATAGATTGTATGTTAAAGAAATTCTAAAAACATGGTTCAAAGTTTATCTACCCACCATCCGTTCTGATGCTTCCGAATAGCGCGCTCCTGTAATGGTGATTAGAGAAGCTGCTAATTCGATTGATTGCAGATCATCTTCTGTAAGTTCAACCTCAATTGCTCCAAGATTTTCTTCCAGCCGATTCAACTTTGTTGTACCGGGGATGGGAACAATCCAGGTCTTCTGTGCAAGTAACCAGGCCAGGGCAATCTGAGCAGGTGCGGCATTCTTTTCTTTGGCGATGCTGCCCAGTAAATCAACCATGGCTTGATTGGCTTTGCGAGCTTCAGTTGCAAATCGGGGAACTGTGTTACGAAAATCATTCTTATCGAATGTGGTGTTCTCATCAATCTTTCCGGTAAGGAAACCTTTACCAAGAGGACTAAAGGGAACAAAACCAATGCCGAGTTCTTCCAACGTAGGGATTACTTCTTCTTCCGGTTTTCTATACCATAATGAATATTCGCTTTGAAGGGCGGTTACAGGTAACACGGCATGTGCGCGCCTAATGGTTTGCACACCTGCTTCCGAAAGTCCGAAGTGTTTAACTTTACCTTCCTTGATTAAATCTTTAACTGCACCGGCTACCTCTTCGATTGGTACGTTCGTATCAACCCGGTGTTGATAGAACAAATCAATAGCATCAACTTTCAATCTTTTCAGGGATGCTTCTGCAACCTGTTTGATGTGTTCGGGCCTGCTATCCAATTCACTCCATTTTGATGGATCGGCTGCTCCCGGTTTGAAACCAAATTTGGTGGCGATCTTAACTTTTCCTTTAAACGGTGCGAGTGCTTCGCCAACCAGTTCTTCATTCATGAAGGGGCCATACACTTCAGCTGTATCAAAAAAATTTACCCCTTGATCAACAGCAGCCCGGATCACCGAAATCATTTCATTTTTTTCTTTAGGCGGGCCATAGCCAAAACTCATTCCCATACAACCCAATCCAAGGGCCGAAACTTCCAGTCCATTCTTTCCAAGTTTGCGTGTTTGCATTGCTTTACTAATTAGTGTTATGGAGTATGATTCATTTACCATCACAAAGGTTGCGACTTCGTCAATTTTAAAATAACGAGTTGCAAACAGAAACTTACGAAATTCAAAGAGTTGTGTCTGGAGGGCGCAGCAAAAAACAATTGAACCACGTAGAACCATTGGCACATAGAATTTTCTCTATGTGCCAATGTGGTTCCAAACGTCTAATGATTATCCTAATGTAATCCCTTCTTTCAAAAATGGCTGTTGGTAATGACGTTTGCCTGTTGCTTTGTATAAAGCATTCGCCACTGCAGCAAACACGGGTGGAAACAAGGGCTCACCAAGACCGGTTGGATCATGCTCGTTCTTCACGAAGTGTACTTCAATGGATTTCGGAGCTTCCTTCTGACGGATCATTCGATATTTATCGAAGTTCGTTTTTTGAGGCACTCCCTCCACAAAGGTGAGCTCACCAAAAAATGCATTACCAATACCATCTACAATGGCACCTTCACCCATGTTGGCAGCGGCATCCGGATTGATAACAATGCCACAGTCCACAGCAGCATATACTTTATGCACCACCGGCTTGTTGTTTTGCATTTCCATATCAATTACCTCAGCCACATAACTGTTGTGACAGAAGTATGCGGACACTCCGCGATGCACATTGGGTTGAGGCTCAGTCCACTTCGACTTTTCCTTCACCAGTTTCAACACACCGGCATAGCGATCCGGATCGTAATCATTTTTCTCACCCACGGGTTTGGTCTTCGCGCGTTCTAAAAGTTCGAGACGAAACTCAATGGGATCTTTGCCTGCCAGTTCTGCCAATTCATCCAGAAAAGATTGTTCAGCACCAGCAATGAAATTTGATCCGGGTGCACGGAAGGCTCCGATGGTAATATTAGAATCTAAGCGCCAGCCTTCAGCCAGGTAATTATCTACTGCGCCCGCAGGAAAGCGCATAGCATGCACCGCATGTTCCGGAATGCCACCACCTTTCACATGAAATGCGATCAGATTATTGTCTTTGTCTAATGCAGCGCGATACGTTGCCGTGTAGGTAGGGCGATAGATGCCGTACGTCATATCATCCTCGCGCGTGTACACCATCTTAATAGGTGCATTCACTTTTTGAGAAATCACAGCAGCCTCCACCATGTGATGGCCGTATGCGCGCAATCCAAAACCACCACCCATGCGCGCAAGTTTGATGTGAACATTTTCTTTTGGCAGGCCAAGGCGTGCCGCAAGTGTATTGCGGATTAACTCCGGAGCTTGAATCGGTCCATAGAGTTCTGCTTTATCTGCCGTTACATGGGCAAAACAATTTACCGGCTCCATCGTATTGTGCGCCAGGTAGGGAGCAGAATAAGTGCGCTCAAGGGTTTTGGCAGCTCTTTTAAATGCACTTTCGGGATCACCATCTTTGCGAAGAACATTTGCTTTCTTCTTCGACATTTCAGCCATGCGCAACTTGTGGCTCTCCGTGCTTTCAAGGCCACCCGGAATTGTTACTGTCTGCTTGCCACCCCAGCCATTCACAATTACATTTTGATCAGCACTTTTCTCCCATTCAATCTTCAATGCTTTCTTTGCATTCATCACCTCCCAGGTAGTATTTCCAACTACGGCCACCAACTCGGTGAAGGTGGTGGTATCAAAACCATTTCGCTCATAGTCATCAGCCAGTGTTTTGAAGATAAATACATCCGTGATGCCGGGCATTGCACGTGCAGCGGTATCATCCACTGATTTTACTTTCAAGCCAAATGCCGGAGGGTGAGCAATCATGGCAATCAACATGCCCTCTTGCTTATAATCTACACCAAACATAGGCTTGCCCGTTACAATGGCAGTTCCATCTACATTCTTCTTTGAAGTACCGATGATTTTAAAATCCTTAATCTCCTTCAAGGCTACCTCTTCAGGCACGGGCAGTGTAGCTGCGAGTGATGCGACCTCACCATAACCTGCTTTTTTTCCGCTCGTTTTGTGATGCAACATTCCGGCTTCGGTAGTAATTTCTCCGGCTGGTACACTCCACTGTTGGGCTGCTGCATTCACCAACATTTGTCGTGCGGTGGCACCCGCGGTGCGAAGTGGTTTCCAGCCCTGGCGAATACCCTGGCTACCACCAGTAAACTGTCGATCGAATCGCTCCGGAAAGAAGTCCGCTTGTTCCACCATAACTCTTTTCCAATCCACATCCAACTCATCGGCAAGGATCATCGGCATAGAAGTTTTCACATTCGATCCAAACTCCGGATTGGCCGACATAAGGGTGATTGCCCCGTTGTCACCGATTTTGATATAGCTGTTCAACTCAAACCATTCTTTTGGAAGTGCTGCCATTTCTTCGGGTGCGGGTTTGCATCCGGCCAGCCAGCTAAAGCTTAGCATCATGCCACCGCCTGCCAGCGCTGACACCTTTAAGAATGCTCTGCGATCTATATTCGTTTTTACGATTGTCATGGAAATTAAAGTTAAGGTGATTAAGATTTAGCCGTAGCTGCTGTTTTGATGGCCGCTTTAATGCGCACATAGGTGCCACAACGACAAAGATTTCCATTCATGGCGGATTCTATTTCATCGTCACTCGGATCAGGCTTTTGATTTAATAGGGAAGCAGCCTGCATAATCTGACCAGCCTGGCAATAGCCACATTGCGGCACATCGTGTTCGAGCCATGCTTGCTGAACAGGATGATCTCCGTTTTCGGATAATCCTTCAATGGTAGTAATCGCCTTCTCTCCGATTACCGAAACCGGCACCTGGCATGAGCGCACGGCCACGCCATCAAGATGAATTGTGCAGGCACCGCATTGCGCGATACCACAACCATACTTGGTCCCCACAAGATTCAAGTGTTCGCGTAGCACCCAAAGCACAGGTGTTTTGGGATCCACGTCAACTGTTTGCTTTTTTCCGTTTACGTTCAGGTTAATAACTGCCATAGTATTGATTTTGATTATAAAGCAATGATTTTGCTACTAAATGTAATTACTTAAATCGAGCATTTAGTTACGAAATTCAAACAGGTTGTGACTCTTGAAGTTTTTCGTTGGGAAGGAAGACTATGAACTAAGGCACCGTCTTGGAAAGAAGAGGATGCTCAGCTAGAGAAACACAGAACAAAGGCAAAAAAGACTACCAACATTCTTGAGTCTTGAGAATCATTAAATTTGTAATATGAAAACCAATATCAAAATAATTGAATGCATTTCAAATATTAGCGGTGTTGATGTGGCTTTACAAAGAATAAAGATTCATTGGGTAAATGAAAATGATTCTAATCCCTTTAGAAGAGAAGCCACTGAGATTATCTATTTAAAACTAGGCATTATATCCCGAGAACTTACTGAGCTTAAGAGGCTTGCAAAGCTTGATGATCATTTGAACAAAATTCTTTTAACCTTAGAACCTTTTACAACGGAACTTGATTATTATCAAGCTGGAATTAAGTCATATAGAGATACATACATTGCTCATTATAACAGAGGTAATAATTACAAATTTCAATCATTCGGTGATATCTTATCACCAAATTTAGTACTACCAAGAGCAAATGCAGAAGTAGAATTACTAATGATCGTTACACACTTTTTTTCTGATATGATGATTCATTTTTATAAAGTAGAATGGTCGAACTTTCAAAAGAACATGCTTGATAAATTCGAGGGATCAATTGTTGAATTTAGCAAAAGCTTCGCTCCTCGTAAACCAGTAAAGTTGAATGATAGCATTGTTGAAGTTAATCGGCTGGCTATTCAATACGGACTCATGCCAGCTGGATCTGAATTGATTATTATAGACAAGGGAGATTAAAGATATTTAAAAAATATTACCCATGTTGGCGAAAGGACACTAGCATGGAAGACAGAAGGTGATAGAACAGAGTGATATTCGAGTTTGCAATTATTAGCTTGGCGGTTTCTCATTTAGACTGGCCTCCGAAAGGTACAGATATGATGTTTATCCAACCTTTGCCTTTTTTCTTTCCTTTTTTGCCTTTGGCTTTTAGTCTTTCAGCTTTTCTTTCCGCATCCTCTGCATTAAACTGAGCCAATAAAGCATCAACCTCCTTTTTAGTCTCTTCACTTATTTTGATATTCGGCTTCTTCATATTTACAAATTAATAAAATTAATTTTGAACTAACCTTTCGATGAATTGACACCTTAAGCATCATCTTAACACATCGTCCCCTGCGGGAGACGATGTTGGGATAAAAATAAATCAGGCTTGCTTACTTCCAGGTATTCGCTCATGTAGAGTCATGGCACCACTTAAGCAGTACCACGACTTGAAAATAAATCATCCCAATGTTATGCCTTCACCCAAATAAGGTTGTTGATAATGACGCTTGCCCGTTGCCTTATAAAGCGCATTCGCCAATGCACCGATTACTGGTGGGAACGGTGGCTCACCAAGGCCTGTCGGGTCTACCGTGCTGGGTACAAAATGAACATCTATCGCTTTGGGCGCTTCGTTGTGTCGGATTAACCGATACTTGTTAAAATTAGTCTGATCAGGTGTACCATTGGTAAACGTTAGTCCACTGTACATCGCATGCCCGATGCCATCTACCGAACCGCCCTCCACCAGGTTAATTGCTGCAATGGGATTGACTACAATACCACAATCTACCGCACAATGAACTTTCTCTACGCGCGGCTTGCCGTTCTCCACTACCAGATCAATCACATGAGCTACATAACTATCATGACAGAAATACGCTGAAACTCCGCGGTGTACGTTGGGCATGTCTTGTCCCCAATTTGATTTGCTTCTTACCAACTCCAACACACCTTTTAATCGTTTGGCCTCATAGTCGTTTTTCTCGCCTACCGGTTTGTTGAGTGCACGATCTAGTAAATCAAGCCGGAACTGAATCGGATCTTTTCCAGCTGCTTCGGCAACCTCATCGAGAAACGATTGCTCGGCACCGGCAATAAAGTTGGAGGCCGGGGCGCGGAAGGCACCGACACTAATGTTGGAAGGAGCTGTCCACTCTTCAGCCATATAATTATCAACTGCACCGGCTGGAAAACCACCCGCCTTTACATGAAAGGCAATCAGATTATTATTCTCATCCAGTGCTGCGCGATACAAGGCATGGTACGCAGGCCGGTACACACCGAACGACATATCATCTTCGCGCGTATAAATTAATTTAACGGGCCCTTTTATTTTTTGTGAGATCACAGCGGCCTCCACCAGGAAGTGTCCATATAATCTTCTCCCGAAACCTCCACCCTGCCGAGTCATTTGAATATCAATTTTTTCCAATGGCAAGTTGAGACGAGCGGCTACACTTTTCTCCATGAACTCCGGTGTTTGAATCGGGCCAACTAATTCAGCTTTCTCATCGGTAACATGGGCAAAGAAGTTCATCGGCTCCATTGTGTTGTGCGCCAGGAAAGGAGCGGAATAAGATCGTTCAATTACTTTCGCTGCTTTCTTGAATACCGCTTCTGGGTTGCCGTCTTTACGAACAACTTTTCCAGTCTTGGTTGAAAACTCCGCCATCACTTTGGCGTGTTGGGTGCTATTCTCTAAACCTCCCGGTACTTTCACCTTAACGGTAGTGCCCCAGAAAGTTGAAGATGAAATTTCATGATCCTGAAATTGTTCCCATTCCAACTTCAACGCTTTGCGGGCTTCCATCACTTCCCATGTGGTGTTGCCCACCACTACCACCAGGTCAGGAAAGGATGAAACATCGCACCACTGCTGGGCATACTCCTC
>JBEBJH010000360.1:0-3162 GCA_040079965.1 Cyclobacteriaceae bacterium | reverse complement strand
GCCACGAACCATACGCGTTATATTCAAATGACGGGATGATGGGCGCAATCATATTCCACGCATCTTTCTTAGCAAAAAGTACTCCCGTTCCGCGAGGTCCAAAAATCCATTTATGGGTTCCCGCTGCAAAAAAATCGCAGCCCAAATCTTTCATCGAAACATTTTCAATTCCAAATCCATGCACCCCATCCACACATAAATAAATTCTATCCCCTTCCGATCTTTTGCTGTTTTGTTCTTTTACCATGGCAGCAATTTCCTTGATTGGAGTCTTCACTCCCGTACAAGAATGAACAAATGTGATGGCTATAATTTTTGTCTTTGGTGTAGTCCCTTTTCTCAAGACCTCCACCATTTCATCCACGGATGCTTTCGCAGGATCACTATACAATGAAACTCTCTTGATGCTGGCTCCTGATTTCGCAGCGGCATACTCCAACGCCTTTTCGGTTGCATAATGGTCGTGTGTACTAGTCAGTATTTCATTGGCTGATGTGAGCTTCAGTCCGCTGTAAAGCATAGCCAGGCCCATGGTCGTACTGTCGGTCAGTGCGATTTCTTCGTGAGCGCAATCCATATAAGTCGCGGACTTTTTTCTGATTTCATTTTCGATCGTCATAAAATTACTCTCCCAATATTCCACAGGATTTGCATCAAAACTATCACGGTGTTTTTGAACAGCATCCCGTACCATTTTTGGATGTGCTGCGAACAACATCTGCGACATGTGGATTCGGTCGGGGTTAAATAAAAATTGCTTTCGGATCTCTTCCCAGGTATTGAAGGCTACCTCTTGAACTGGAGCAACATTGGGAGCTGGCGTTGTATTGCAAGCAGGAAGTAAGGCACCCGTACCAATGGCCAACCCGGATTTGAGAAGGAATTTTCTTCTGTCCATAAAGCTAGATTTAGTTGGTGAAGCGAAAGGAGAACTACTGACTATCTAAGGTAATAAATACCCAGAATAATCCCATAAATCAGTAACCCTTCTTAATTAAAAAGCAGTAACTCTACTCCACGCGGATTAGTGAGATATGAGTTTACAATATTCTGTACCACCCGGTTATCCTTTGAGGGCTTGATAAAATTCTTTGCTGATTCAAGGCTTGAAATGTTTTCTGTTTCATCAAAGAAACCAAAACCCAGGTAGTTGCCTCTTTCCACAAGTACGACCGATTTCTCTTCGGGCCTCCGACCCTTGCCTACGATGGCTACTGTTTGTCTATTCTCAAAGAAGGAGTCAATTGCTTTCTGCACCCGCTTGTTATATTTCTTCTCTTTCTCCACACCCTGGCAGGCGCCTTTGCACGAACCCGATTGATGACTGAAGCACAACCCTTTCGCCAATTGAAGACCGCTTAGCTTCGGGCACAAATCATGCTCCTTTACTTTTTCCCACATAAAATTCCATGCATCGCCTTTACTGGAAAAAGTAATAAGTGGTTTGGTGCCTCGACTAACCACGTTGATGGCAAACCGAAGATAGCCGTTGCGATCTTCGTAATCATACACACCCCACTCCTCTACTTTGTATTTCTGAGCAAGGTTATACTTGGGCCAAAGCCTGCGTATCTCCTGCGATTCCAAAATAAAAGCAATCAACTCACTGCCCGTTAATTCATACGTAATGTTATGAATCTCATTTCGAATGTTGGACCGATTCCACTCGCGCGCCTCACCCGTAAAATGACCGGCTATTCGCTTTTTTATATTGACAGCTTTGCCAACATATATTACTGTGCCTCTGGAATCTAGAAAATAGTAGACTCCAGCTTTAGCGGGAAGTTTATCAAACTCTGCTTTTGAAAGATTGGGCGGCAGAATCGTCTCTCCGGAATTGCGCTTCAGTGCTTTTGAGATAACACCACTTTGGTCGCGCTTCATTAAGATGTCAAAAATCTTTGCTGTGGCCAAGGCATCGCCACCAGCCCGGTGGCGATCTGGTATTTTAATTCCCAGACTTTCAGCTAATCTTCCTAGGCCATAAGAATTCAATCCCGGGATGATTTTGCGGCTAAGCCTGACGGTGCATAATTTTTTTGTAGTCCAGTTAATACCTGCTCCTTCAAATTCTTTCTTTAAAAAGCTATAGTCAAAGTGCGCGTTATGCGCTACAAACACACGATCCTTTAACCAGTCGAAAATCTCCTCGCTAAGATCTTCAAATGCCGGTGCTTCCTGAACCATGTGCGAAGTAATCCCTGTAAGGCCCGTGATAAAGGAAGGAATATTACGACCCGGATTGATCAGTGTATGAAACTGATCGGTGATCTGCATTCCATCATAATGATATATCGCAATCTCCGTAATGCGGTGATTATCCGCATACCCTCCGGTGGTTTCAATATCTACGATGGCATACATTGGGAAGGCGAAGTTATACTTTGCTTTCGTGAGTTAAAAGTGCAATTTTACTAATCACAACTTAACACGAATTATGAATGGATTGGTTCGATTTCTTTTATCCGGATTAGCGGTTTTACTTACTGGATACCTGCTTCAGGGTGGGGTGCACGTTGAACATTATGGGTATGCTTTACTTGTAGCCCTTGTATTGTCGATCGCCAATGTTATCGTGAAACCAATCCTGATCCTCTTTACAATTCCTATTACCATTGTCACGTTGGGACTTTTTCTCCTGGTAATCAATGCAGGTATTATTTTGCTGGTCGATTACTTCGTTCCCGGTTTTGAAGTTGACGGATTCTGGTGGGCGCTCGGCTTCAGTTTGATCCTGTCTATATTCAATAGTATGATAACTGATTTTACGAAGGAGAAGAAGTAACCACCACCGTTTGTGTAGGGTATGCAAATTTAATTCCTTCTGCTGAGGTGACGTGAGAAATTATACCACTGAAAGAATTTCTACACAACCGATTGCTTCTTTTCATAATTTTCAAATTCAAATCCAGAATCTTATGAAAAAAGTCCTGCTCTTGCTCTTGATCATTCCTTCTGCCTTCGCGCAACAACTGGCACCCCTTACGGTAGAGAAAATCATGCGCGATCCAAAATGGATTGGCGTAGCACCATCTAATCTCACCTGGTCAGAAGACAGCAAGCAGATATATTTTAGCTGGAACCCGGAAAACAATGCTGGGGACTCGTTGTATGCTATATCCCTTACTAACCGAACTCCCCAAAAAGTAAGTCCTGCGGTTA
>JBEBJH010000110.1:0-15057 GCA_040079965.1 Cyclobacteriaceae bacterium | reverse complement strand
GGCAAGAGGAAATAGGTGAGCATTGAGATAAAGACGGTTCACTGAGTAACACAAAAAGCACAAGTGCTACGCAGGTTTTTAAGTTTCTGGGATAAAAAATATGAATTATCACACCTGTCTTTTTAACAGTTGAAGTTACCAAAACAAAACAGCGAATTCAAATCTCGAAGTGCATCAACCATAATTTGAATTGCATAATTCACAGGTCTATATAAGAACAAAAAAAACCACCCTTTTAAGGGTGGTTTTTTGGTGAGTAAATTTTACACATCACTTAAACGCAACCACTACTTTGCGGTGTAGCAGTAAATCTCCTTGCCGGATGGTGATTACGTACATTCCAGGCATGGTGTCTTGCGGGAAATTGATTTTATGCACATCCCTTACTTTACTTCCGCTAATCTGGGTCGAGTAAACTTTGCGGCCCGCCATGTCCATCATGGTAATTTCAACCTCTTGGGTGGCAGGGGTTTCAATTTTCGCATAGAGATTTTCATAGGTACCCGGGTTTGGATACACATAAGCAGCAAAGACCTCGTTATTCATTGCAGGTTCAACAGCAGTTACAGCGAGGGTGAACGCATCCGAAATTTTTGAGCAACCGTTGTAGGAAACTAATACGCTGTATTGGCCCTCATCCTTTGGTTGAATATAGGGAGTGTATACTTCCAATGGTTCTTGATCTTTATACCATTGAACGAAAATATTATCTGCAAGCGGCTCAGTCAGGGTTAGAGCCTGGCCATCAAAGTCAATAAAGGGAAAGGGAACATTTTCTGCCTCAACCATGATTGACGCCCTTGTTCCTTCACATCCATTAGTTGTTACAGCAGCTACTTCATAGGTAGTGTTGTTCTTAATCAAATCCGTATTCAGGGTGGCGCTGGTTTGTCCGGCAATCAACGCCCCATTTTCGTACCACCGGAACGTATTACCCGCGTCTGCCTCGGCATTCAATGTAACAGGTGTACCCTGGCAAATAGAGAAGTATGACTGATCAACTGTAACATTGGGTGTTGGGGTATACGTGAAACTCATTGGAGTTTCTGCCAATACTTCATTTGAGCACCCTTTGAACCCGGTTCGAATAACAACGCTGTTAGTACCTGACTGTAAGGAATTCACCGGTATATTCAATGTAATAATTCCTCCGGTACCGATTACTTCAGCAGTCAATGGATTGGTTTCATTTGGCTTGGTGGCATAATAAAATACACCCGCCTGCGTGTTTGCTAATTGAATGGTTGCCACGGTGCCTCCGCAAAGATTTTCTACGGTGGCAATAGCATTCTTCTGGAGTTCAGAGCGCCAGATGGTAAGCGTAAACCTACCGGCTCCATAACTGGCAGCATCAGTAGTCACGGCAAAATTATATGAATCAGAATCGTTAACCGGGGTAGTTGTTGATGTGAAATGATCGGTGAGGTGCACCTCACTAACACCTATCAGATTGGATACATTAGCAAAAGAAAGAGAATAGTTGCCAGGGGCCACATCCTCGATGGTCACACCTATAATTTTTTCGCAAAAACTATCCGAAAGTTTATTAAAAGCAAGTTTTACCTGATCTGTCGACCGGGTGCTTAAATTAAGAATACCATTCTTAAGTTTCATACCATCCAATTCCGGCTCATAGGAGTCATCATAGGAGTCACCTATAATTACATAGGCATTATCCTGCAGCGAACCATTCGAAAGTTTCATTGTAAAACTGTTAGCAGGCAAATCTCCCTCGCGATAGAATATGGAAGCATTTGTGCGTTTTGCTTTTTCATAAACTGTAAGCGCAGGGCTGCCATTAGCTGCCTGAACCCAGAAAGCCTGACCAGGGGCAATGATACCTCCGGTTAGGGTACCAAGTCCTGTACCGGCATCATATGTTTTGAACACGAGCGATCCACCGGTATTGTCAGGAACATGAACAATCGGTGACAATCCCGAGCGTGTCCAATCGGTTGTTACATTATTCCATTGAATCGCAGAAGCGTACGGATTTCCGATTAGATTCCACCCATCATTTCCACCTGTTCCAGGGGTAAGGGTATAAGGCACACTGCTCTGATAGGGATTTCCATTCATTACCAAAGTAACCGGAGCGTTACCGTTGTAGTTAAAGATGGAGTAGCCACGACCCCTAGCAAATGTTACCTGGTTGTCAGTACCTGCTGCCGGATACTGTTTATAACCGCCATCATTTTCTACGTAATAAAACATAGAAGGATTAGTAGAATTGGAATTACTTCCCGTAAAAGGTCCGGTGATTGGCATGGTGAGTTGCCAGTCGGCCACTTTCATGTTGGCTACTACAGAGGACATGTACCGGTATTTGCGGGCAACACTGATCCAACGCTGCACATTCACATTGCCGGTTACTGAACCAGTGCCTTCGATCTCCTGCAGGTATGCAGTTTTAGAGGCAGTGGACATGAGCGTGATGTTGCCGGCCGAATTTACTTCACCCGCCTTTATTTTCAAGCCATCGGAAATTGAAACTGGCGATTGGATCATCAATTTGCCAGCACCACTGAAATTGGAAGTAACCATGCCGGCTGTCCGGAGGGTTGCATCAAAATATAAATTTGAGTTTTGTGTTGCAGAAGAAGTCAGATTCAAATTGCTGCCATTGATTGCCAGTTTTCCGGTTTCTCCGTTTCCATTTAAGGTGGCAGCATTCTTCATCACCAGATGATTGTTGCCAAGGTTCAGTGTGGTTCCATTGGCTATGGCAAGACCGCCTCCATTAGGTGAACCCACATTGATGGTTACTGCACTGCCGCCATTTACAAAATTTACATTTGTTGTGGGTGAGGTCGAGATTTTAAACAAATCCAGCATGCCGGCCAGCGTAACATTTTGAGTACCGGTTTTAGCAAACGACAGGTCAAGGGCATTGTCGGAAGCAACTATACCCGGGGCGCCTGCAAGGGTAATATCACCATAAATGGTTACGTGACTTTCGTTACTTGGCGCACCTTTTAGTGCTATGCCTGTAGCGGCCGTCAGGTTGCCCATGATCACGGTTTCACCCGTTCCAAAGTTTTTGTTTCCCGCAGTCCCACTCAAGATTATATTTCCATAATTGCCTGCTGGTATGGCAGAGTATGCATTAAAGTTAATCGTACTGGCAGGCGAAATATTTACAAACTCTGGCGCACTCGCATTATTAAGATTTACTACGCCATTACCTTGCACTTCAATTTTGGCTGAAATCGTATTATCTACATCCAGGGTGGTGCCTGTAGGCACAATAATTTTTGAAACGCTACCACTAATGCTCATCGGTCCGCCAAGGCCCGTGCTAACCCGGTTTGCAATCGTATAAATCTGACCATTGTTGGCAAAGTTCGGAGCGGTGCCTGTTCCATCCGGGTTAGTACCCCAGTTGGTAGTCACATTAAGAGGGCCAACCCCTGCCTTTGAATAATAAAATACCCCCGCATTGGTTGTCACAGCTAAAGCACCAGATTCGCCTGATTTATTACCGGAAGCATCAAAGGCTTTTACTGAAAAGTTATAAAGTGTGCCTGGTGCAAGATTGGTTGCCATAAAACTGGCAACATTGCTGCTATCTGTTGGCACACCATTTATCAGAATTTCATATCCTGCAACTGCCAGATTATCCGTGGATGCTGCCCAGGTAAATGCAACATTCGTGTACGATTTGCTAACCCATACCGGTGTTCCCGGCATCGAAGGAGATTCAGTATCTGCAATGGTGGTGGCATTGGCAGTATTACTGAAGCCCGAGGTGCCATTGCTATTAACTGTTTTTAATTTATAGTAGTATGTCTTACCAGGCTGCACGGTATTGTCGGCAAACGCAAGGCCAGTACCGCGGCCTACCACTGAATAAGTTCCATTCAAAGAAACAGAACGATAGATCTCAAATTCATCCGCAGGAGCGCCACCATAAAGCCAGGTGAGATTAATTCCTGTCATACCCAGTGTAGTTGCCGCTACAACTGTTGGGGCTACAGGCGGGGTTGGCGGAGTATAAACTCCGGTTTTCAACATTGACGGAGGAATTGTTATCCAACTTCCATAAGTAGAGCCTGACTTAATTCTGTATTGCACAGTTAACGACTGGGTACCTACATAGGCAAAGAATAACACCACAATGCGATGATGCCCAGCAGTCAACTGTATATCTCCTCCAGCCACAGTTCGTACTTCATGTTGATAATCGTTATTCAAATAGATGCCTTGAGTTACGTCAAGTGGATTAAATCCATCCAGAAACAACATGCTGCCATCCTCAGAAGTCGTTCGAAACTGATAGGTTTGAGTAGTGGGTATGTTCAGATATCCATCAAACTTGATTTTATAGAAATCCTGCTGGGTAGCAATGCCATACGGGTCGTCAATCTTGGGGGTTACATTGAAAGGATTACCGTTGGCCAGGGGCGTTGGCATCTTTCCCGTAAATTCATAGGTTGTCCAATTAATAGGTGGTGTGTCCGGAGGAGTACCTGGGAGTTGAGTAGGGTTATTAGCAGCGCTTATGGTCGGATTAAGGGATTTCCATGCGCCAGTGCTGTGCTCATAATAAAGGCCATCTACATAGGTAGTTCCAACTATCTGTCCACTCGGTGGCGAAAGGTTGGCTGAGAAATCTTCTGTTTTAACGGTAATAGGATAAGGCGTATTGATAGGCAGACCAGAAATGGTATACGTTGGTTGTGCCGATCCGGTCGCTACCGAAGTACCACCATAGGTAACAACATATTGCTTAACGCCATTTTCATCAGTGCCTGGTTCCCAGGACAAGGTTATAGCACTAATGCTATTGAAGATTACAGTTACGTTTTGCGGAGGCGTAGGTGGGGTTGTATCGCCCGGGGTGGTAACCACCACGTTAGTGGTTAATACGTTAGAGGGTGCGTAATTAGATCGGGCTGTGTTGCTAATGGCACGCAGTTTATATTCGTACGTGGTACCTGCAGCCAGGTTAGTATCCAGATAGGAAACTGCATCTTCGGCTGTAAGTGTAACAAAAGCAAAAACAGTTTCACCTGCCTTTCTACGCCAAACTTCAAATCCCTTTTCGTTAGGGGAGTTGTCAGTCCAGGTTAGAAAGATGCTGGAAGGCGATTGGGCTGTACCCGCGAATGCTGTTGGAGTGGTAATAGTTGTTGGTGTACCATTGGTTATTGCAACCGGGCTTGAGGGAAGACTCTGACATCCACTCACGGATTGAGTTACCAGTGTATATTCACCAGCCTGGCCGGAGCTTAAGAAAACATTTGATAATGTGTCATAAACACTTGAATTTCTAGGAGTAGGATAAATAGTCCATAAACCACCAGTTACAAGGGCCCCGTTTTTATACCAATAATATTTCTCGTTCTTTTCACTTGACTTTAATACCACATTATAGGGCGATGGATTAATGGTGGGAAAAACGGTCGTTCCGTTTGCCTGGATTGTTGGCTTGGCAGGTGCACTTTCGGTAACTATAACCGGATCGGACCACCGGTTCCAATCGTTGAGCCCCGGGTTGCTTTTACGACTAAACCGGGCCCGGTAGGTGCCGGGCAGCATGGCCGTATATTGATACGTGTTTGCTCCGGCTATTATTTCTCCATCCTTTTCCCATTGGTAATCCAGAAATCCCTGCCCGAGTACCAATTTCACCCCGACACCAGAGGTACCGCAAACTTCGGGTTTCCCGAACATAACCTGGATATTGGATTTATTATTTCCCCGCATCCAGGTAAAAAAATCCGGCTCCGCATAGGCAGCATTCCACGTGCCATGCCCCAGTGTGGGATACAACGTGTAGCGCACATTCATTCCATTATTTCTAAAGGTCTGAATATAAGCTTGCGTATTTGCAGGTAGAGGATTGGTATCTGTTCCACCCTGAAAAGTCCAGATGGGTACACTGGCAACATAGGGGAAAAGCTGATAATCGTAAATGCTTGCATTATCTACAGCCGACATCGGCAATGCGGCTGCAAACAACCACGGGGCACTGCGCATTACCTTATAGGCGCCCGCACCCCCATCCGAAAGTCCATGAATGTAGATGCGATTGGGGTCAATGTTATATTTTTTGATGAGCAACCGGATAATGCGGATAACATCATACGTGTTAGGATTACCAAGTGCACCTGCACCCCAACCATTCAGGTTTTGCGGGTAAAACATAAAGCCCGGAAAGGCCCGGGTGGGCATGGCTGGGTCATCCGGGGTCATTCCTGCCGGCACAAGATTAATCGCATCCTGGTGCACCCGGCCCCCGTGGGTCATGCTGTGGTCATTGTTTAATAAATTGTTAACACCAGATCTGGTAACATCTGCTGTAGCGGTTCCAATAAAATTAGTTGAACTAACTGTAAACGTTGTTGCGGTAACTGCAGTGATTGTACGTGTACCGTTATAAGCGGGGACACTTGAATTACTTATAATTACCTGTGATGCGGATCCGGTATTTGTTGTGTACTGATGCGGTATACTTGTAGTAAATATGGTAGAACTACCCCCGCCAGTTGCTGCCGAAATTATGCTATAGGTATCAGCGCTGTTACGCTCTATTGTGCCGGTTGCATTACCACTGAATCCAATACCAGAAGTAGAAGTGGAGGTGAGACTGGTAGAAAGCTTGAATGTTGTATCGCTGATTTTAATTATTCGTTTAATTCCATTATAAGCAGATAGTGAGGTACGGATGAATACAACTGAGTTCGGTTGATAGGCATTAAGATTAGTGCCAGCAGCTATTGTAAAAAGCGCTCCACCGCTATTTGTTACGGAAATAATATCACGGCTGTCAAGGGTGTTTAGGTTAGGGTTCCAGGTATCGTTAGTCCAATAGCAATTGGTACCCCAGCAATTGGCGCGTTCGCCAAACCCATGGATCATCACGATCATCGGGTAGCCGCCCGGGTAATTTGGGTTGGAGGCATAATTTTTTGGGAACATTAAACGGTAGTTCATTTCGTGAGTATCCGCACCAAACCTTTCCTTTCGTAAATTACCTTGTGTGTAGTACGTAGAGGTTGTAAACCCCGCCATAGGATAGTACGAGTCCGTTGGAACACCCCCTGCTTTCCGGAAGCTAAACGTCTTATTCTCCTGCAGGTAATACCGTGTATTTCCATCACTGGGATTAGCCAACCGGATGTCAATAACAGCACCTGTACCGGCTACGCTGGGGTCTACCTTGCCGGTACCATTTGCCAGATATTTATAATAAAGCCAGGTGGTGTCAACCTGCGCCTGGGAAAAGCCGACCATTAAGAGGAAAAACACAAACGGAAGAGCCCTAGCAAAAGAATTCATAGACATGATTAAAGCGTACCTACTAATATCCGCCAAAGGTCTTAAAAGTGACAGCCCATGACGTACTTTTTTTGATATATTTTATAACAAATCCACGGCCTCAAAAGTTGAAAAAATGCGAATTTCAATACGAATCCGCTTTTCAAGTTAAAAAGGGCTTATTGGTTGGTATGTAAGGTTTAGGAAGCCCTGAAAGGCCCAATAAGTGAGGTTATTTTTCTACACAATAAGGGCGGGCCGTAGTGACTATTCGCACTTGCTGGTCAGGTAAAAAATGTCTTTTCATAGCTTCTGAATGGGCTAAAAAAGCTGAGTTGTTAACGACCCACCTTTGCAGGGCTTTAAAATCAATTGATAACGGCTTGCCAAATTCTCGTGCATGTTGAAAGCGGAAACAACCTACTGATTTAACTAATCAGGAACATGATTTCTTTCAGGTATCACTCTGATGACGCTCATAGCCACGCGACTTTTGGCAGGATACCTTGCTCACTGCATTTTGAGATTTCTATGTACCTTCTTAAAATCAATTTGTATGAAAAAATCAGTTCTATGGCTGGCGCTGTTGCTCATGAGCACAACACTTCAACGTTGCACAGACGAGTCGGAAACCCTGGCTCCTGAAAAAGTACAATTCACGTGTGTCTTTACCGTAACCGGTAATGAGGGGGGTCGAGCGCAATCGACCGAATTGCCTACAACGCTCTTGCTTAGCATCGAGAATAATGTGGGGCCACTGTTCACGCTCAGGGAAATAAAATTGCTGCGCATCGGAGACAGCTTTATGACTGAGCCGCTTGAGTTTTTGCAGGGGTACTATAAGATTACCGACTTCCTGTTGGTAGATGACTCCTCAAAAGTTTTATACGCAACACCAAAAAATGGATCTACCCTTGCGAAAGCCGTAGTACGTCCGTTGCCTTATGGTTTTAACGTTACCAAAAATAAAATTATCAATGTGGAGATGGAAGTGATCGATGTATCGCAGCGACTTCCGGAAGAGTTTGGCTATGCTTCGTTTGGGATTAATGCCGTAAATCCACTACAACTTTCTGTATTTACAACGGCAGGAACAACCACTAATCTTGCTACAGCCAATGCGTACATTTTAAAAGGCACCGATACGCTGAAGAGTTATGCGTTAGCAGCCACGGTTAACCTGATTTCTTTTAAGGGTGATCCTGATGACACTTATACGCTGGTTGTGATCAAAGAGGGATATAATCGGTATAGTAAAGAGTTTGTGTATAGCGAGTTGATAGCAATGCTGGGCAGCCTGCCCCTAAAAATTTATTTAGTACCGGCTACGTTTACTATGCTGGCATTGGTAGATAATGAATTATATATCCCCAACTATTTTTTAGTTAGAGTAAGCGGGGATACCGGAACGATACTTGTGAATTGGGGCGATGGATCCAGTAATATATATTCATTAGTCCCTGTCGTTGGCACTGAACTTGAACATATCTATCCGACTGCTGGTAATTTTCTGATTACTGTTTCGGGTGATCTGGAAGAAATAACAAGCTTCTATTCATTCTACGGACCAGGCAGGATGGATGCTATAAATCTTCAAGGCTTAACACAGTTGCAAAACATTTCGTTTGGCTTAACCTATGGTCCCAAAGTCATAGACTTTACTTATAATACTAGCCTTGAATATATATTTATGCCTAACCTTCAACAACTTGAGCGCTTGATTCTTCCGGTTGATGGTGTTGTCAGGAGTCTTAATATCAATGGACCTAACCAACTTTCAACGGCATCGGTTGAAGAGATCATTAATGCTTTACATGAATCCGTGGTGTTGCGAAATGCAGTAGGGGGGACCTTTGATTTGACCGCGACCTGGTACCCAGAGACTGACGCCATGGTTGGTCCACCATCTGCAGCTGCAATGACAAAACTCAGGGAATTGAGGGACACTTATCAATGGTCGGTTGTGCCAGATCCTTTATAGTCTAAAAGCATGAAAAATGAAAAAATCACTATGGCTGGTGTTGCTGCTTATGAGCACAACACTGCAACTTTGCACAGACGAGTCGGAAAATCTGGCTCCTGAAAAAGTACAATTCACATGCGTCTTTACAGGTACCGGTAACGATGGTGGCCGAATGCAATCGACAGAGCTCCCTGCTGCGCTGTTAATCAGCATGGAGAATAATGTGGGGGTGCCGCTGTTCACGCTCAGGGAAATAAAATTGCTGCGTATCGGAGACAGCTTTATGACCGAGCCACTTGAGTTTTTGCAAGGGTACTATAAAATTACTGACTTCTTGTTGGTAGACGACTCCTCAAAAGTTTTGTACGCAACACCCAAGAATGGATCTACGCTTGCCAAAGCAGTAGTTCGTCCATTGCCTTATGGTTTTAATGTAACCAAGAATAAAATTATCAATGTGGAAATGGAAGTGATCGATGTATCGCAACGACTTCCGGAAGAGTTTGGCTATGCTTCGTTTGGCATCAATGCTGTAAATCCATTACGGCTTTCTGTTTTTACAACTGTAGGAACGACCACTAATCTTGCTACAGCCAATGCCTACATTTTAAAAGGCACCGATACGCTGAAGAGTTACACCCTGGGTGCCACGGTTAACCTGATTTCTTTTAAGGGTGACGTAGCAGACACATACAAACTGGTGGTGGTTAAAGAAGGATATAATACCTACAGCAAAGAGTTTGTGTATAGTGAGTTGATAGCAATGCTTGGCAGCCTGCCTTTAAAAGTTTATTTGATACCGGCTACGTTTAATATCCTTGCTTTTGTAGACGAGAATTCTACTCCGGCTAACGGATTCAAATTTATAATTGACGGATTAACAGGTGAGGTTATGGTAGACTGGGGCGATGGTGGTCATGAAGGGTATTCGATAAACATGGAGGAATTCGGATTTGAAACGGTAGAAATAAGTCATACCTATGCTATCCCCGGAAATCATTCAATTACTATCACCGGAGACCTTGACTTGATCACTTCATTATTCACCGCTAACTACGGGGAAGGACGCATGAGTGCAATCAATGTTCAAGGCTTAACTGGGTTGGAGGAAATAGTAATTGGACTCAATGAGCCACCCGGCCCTGCGGTGATTGATCTTAGTAATAATAGTAAACTTCACTATGTTAATGTTAACCACGATCGGCACCTGAATAATTTGATTCTTCCGACTGAGAATAATATTCGCGCAATTGAGATTAGTGGGTGTGACCTTCTTACAACCCCCAGAGTGGATGACGTAATCAGCAAGATTTATTTCTCTGTTGTACAGCACAACGAAATGAACGGGGATTTTAGTCTGAGTGAAGACTGGTCACAAGACCCCGGAGATCCCATGGTTGGTCCTCCATCACCCGCATCGATTACTAAACTGCGTGAACTTAGGGATATATATCAATGGCGGATTGTGCCAGATCCTCTGTAACCAGATGCGGCTAGCAAAAAAACAGGCGACTAAAGAGTCGCCTGTTTTTTTCTGAAATTCTCTTTTTATAGTTTATTCCTCCACCGTTAGAATCCAGGTTTCGCGTAGCGTAAACTTATTCTCCACGCGATATTTATCCCGCAGTTTTTTGGCTTCATCCAGCGAAGCCTGGTTACCCATGTGTACGAGGTAATAATTTTTAGCTTCCGAATAAGAAACCGTTGCCGGGTAACCTTCTTGCTTGAGGTTGTTCATATAATTGAGCGCATTCTGATTGGATCGGAACGCACCCACCACTATGTAGTGTCCTGGTTTGAGACCCCGGCCACTCAGGGTAGTCAATTTATCTCTCACGGGTTCGATTTCTGCTTCCACAGGATGAACCTCTTCAACCACCGGCTTTTGGTCGGCAACGATGGGTGCTACAACCACTGCCTCTACCTTTTCTTCTGGTTTGGTTTGAAGGTCTTCGGTTTTTGGCTTCTCAACTTCAGGTTCTTGGGCAACCACCGGTTCGGGTTGGCTTGTTGTTTCCGCAACTGGACGTTCACGTTTTTTTTTCCCAATCCGAAGGGCAATCTGTATCTCATGTGAACCGTTTCCAAACCCCGTGACCTGCGAGGGAGCAAATTCATACGCATATCCGACCCTTAATTTCTCTTTGACAGTAAAACCCAAAAAGGCTGCCGCACCATAATGCTGGCGATAGGAAGCCCCACCCCACATCATATTATCTAACTTAACCACACCCAAAACTTCGTATTGGCCTTCCACGCCTTCGCTCGTGCGGTATAGGAAAAAGGGTTCTACGGAAACCCGGGGGCTTATAGTAAAGTTATAACTGATCGTACTGATCGTATTGTTTAGTTGATCCAGTTCAGGAGTATTAAACCCATCTTCCGACACCACGTTGGAAACGAAGAGTCGAGGTAGTGAAAATCCGATTTTGAGATTATTGAATTGGTAATTGATTCCAAACTGGCCATCGATGCTAGAGGTGCTATTGTTTACCAATGCCGGATCACTGGGGTCATCAACCTTACTCAAGTCAATCCGGCTCATGGTAGCGCCTGCGGCCAGTCCAAACCCTAAGCGATGAAGGTCATTTGTGCTTTTGCCCAGATACACCTGATAGGCGAATGATACCATACCCGTGTTTGTTTGAAGTACCCCGGCCCGGTCATTGTATAGATTCACTCCAAAACCCATGCGGTAGTTAATGGGCACCTGCAAATTCAGAGTTGCTGTATTAGGGGATCCATTAAACTCAGCCCACTGTTTGCGGTAATTCATAAATAATTCAGTATAACCACTCGGTATATAGGAGGGATTATACACATAGGGGTTCATGAAATAATGATTGTAGATCAGATTCTGTTGTGCCACAACAACATTGGCTAAAAACTGAAACAACAGCAAAAGACTTACAACTTTAAAATATCTCATGAGGACTACCGAAGTAAGGTTACAGATCCGTTAATGGCGTTTTTGCCTGGACATTTAATTACGTAAAAATAAACACCATTGGGAAGAATTTTACCATTGTAAACTCCACCCCATTCGGTTGCATAGCCTCTGGATTCAAAGACTTTTATTCCCTGACGATCATAAACAACGATGTCGCAATCCGAAATGAGATCGGCATTTTCTATATGCCAGGTTTCTGTCCTGATATCTCCTTTGCCATCGGGTGAAAATGTATTGAAGGCTTTTGCAACAGGGTCTTCTTCGCGCACCACCAGGGTGACTTCATCGGAGGAAGTTAAATTTTCGCCATCTGTTACTGTAATAACGAAGGAATAGGTGCCTGGCACCAGGTTATCCAAGACAAGGTCACTCGTGTTGTCCGGGTTAATGGTAACTGGGGTTCCTGCAGATTGTGTCCATTTAAAGTCAGCCACAACTCCATCAGGATCATCCGCATTAGCAATAATTGTAATTGAATTAACCGGAAGTTGAATCATCTGATCTTCACCCGCATTAACTGATGGAGGAAGATTGGTCGGAGCAACAGGAAATACAATTAACGTCACCTCATCAGTATCTACTAATCCACCATCATCGGTTACCGTTAACCGGAATAAATAGGTGCCGGCTGTCAAATTATTTGCAGTCAAAACAGTAGAATTACTTCCCAATAAAAATGCAGCCGGACCTGATACTTTTGACCATATGGTGGTTGCCACTGTACCGTCATCCGAGGCTGAGCCCGTAAAGGTAGCCGTATTAATAGGAAGGAGGATGTTTACATCGGGACCTGCATTGGCCACGGGAGGTGTATTGACAGTAGCAGCCAACACGTTAACAGTTACTTCGTCAAAACCGGTAGCTCCTAAATTATCAGTCACAGTTAGTCTGAATACATACGTGCCTTCCACCATATTGGTAACAGTAAGGGTGGCCGTATTTGGGTTCGCCAGAGTACACGTTGGTCCGGCCACTTTAATCCATAAACGGCTGGCAATTGTTCCATCTATATCAATACCTAGCCCTGATAAAATGACATTGTTTAAAGGCAGTTTTATTGTTTTATCACTTCCTGCATTAGCCGTAGGGGGTTGATTAACAGTCGCAGCATTTACTGTAACCTGAACCTCATCAAACGCTGACGAAGACTTATCATCTGTGGCTGTGTACCTAAAAGTATAAATCCCCTCTATCAGATCGTTTACTGTAAGCAAGGTAGTGTTCGCGTTCAATAAAGTAGCGGTAGCGGGTCCATTCACCTGGGTCCAGACTTGTATAGCAATATTACCATCTGGATCGCTTGCTGAACCAGAAAACTGAACCGTATTTACAGGAAGAAAAATTGTTTTATCTGTACCTGCATTAACAACAGGAGATTGATTTGTGCTGGCAGGATTAACAGTTACGATTACGTCATCAGTACCGGAAGCGCCATTATTATCTATAACCTCCAGACGGAAAACATAAATTCCCTCAATCAGGTTACTCAGGGACAGTGTAGGTGTATTCGTGCTTCCTAAAGTAACTGTTGGACCGGAAACTTTTAACCATGCATACGTAGTAATTGAACCGTCAGCATCGCTTCCCGATCCCGATAAGTTAGTAGTATTGGTTGGAAGAGCTATAATTTTGTCAGCACCTGCATCGGCAACAGGCACCTGATTTGTAGCCACCGAATTTACTGTAAGGGTAACATCATCATTATCGGTTGCACCATCATCATCCGTTACGGTCAGCCGGAATATATATACTCCTTGTACCAGATTTGACAGATTTAAGGTAGGCGATGTGGTGTTCGATAAAGTTGCAGCAGGCCCGCTTAGTTTTATCCAGGCGTATGACGCAATTGATCCATCAACATCTGAGGCACTTCCAAAGATAGTTATACTGTTGGTTGGCAGTGTGAGCGTAATGTCAGCCCCTCCATTCGCAACGGGAAACTGATTTACGGCAGCAGGTAAAACGGTAATTGTAACATCTGCAAAGGCAGCTAAGCCTCCATTATCCGTTACCGTTAATCTGAACACATAGGTTCCTTCAAGTAGATTACTGAGGGAAACAGTTGCATTTGATGCATTAGTTAGGGTTACAGAAGGGCCACTCACTTTTATCCATAAGTAAGAGGCGATCGAGCCATCTGAATCAGAACCTGAACCTGTTAAATTCAGTGTGTTCTGTGGAAGTGTAATGGTCTGATTTGTTCCGGCACTGGCTACCGGAGCCTGATTTACTGCCGCTGCATTAACCGTGAGAACAACATCGTCAGAACCGGTTGATCCATTATTGTCGGTTACCGTAAGCCTGAATGTAAAGGTACCTGCTACTGCCCCGCTTACCGTTAAGGTAGTAGTATTGCTATTGGCAAGGGTTAATGCAGTCCCGCTTATTTGAGTCCATGCGTAGGTGGCAATTGTTCCATCCGGGTCCGTGCCTGATCCTGTAAAATTGGTTGAGTTAGTGGGTAGAGTAATTGACTTATCAACTCCGGCAGAGGCTGAAGGCGAGATATTGGTAGCACTTTGAACAATTACGGTGACGTTATCAAAAGCGGTTGCTCCATTGTTATCAGTTACAGTAATTCTAAATACATAAGTCCCTGCTATCAAACCACTAAGAGCTAATGAACTTGTCGCAGTTCCGCCCATGGTAGGGGCCGCAGGACCAGAAAGATTTGTCCACAAATAACTTGCAATAGTACCATCCGGATCGGAGGCAACAGCGATTAAGTTTGTAGACGAAGCAGGCAATGTGAGCGTTTCGTCATTGGAAGCGACCACAACAGGCGGTTGATTGCCACTCGCAACAATAACGCTGATATCATCACTGGCAGTAGCTCCAATGTTGTCGGTTACCGTAAGACGGAAAAGATAGGTACCAGCTA
>JBEBJH010000109.1:0-15075 GCA_040079965.1 Cyclobacteriaceae bacterium | reverse complement strand
CCTTCTTCTTATAATCGAACCATCCCTCTTCGTTGAGTTTACGCATTACATTATCAGCGGTGCGCTGCACGGTCAGGTTCCAGATTCCACCCACCTTCATCGGCAAACTATGGGCAATTGTTCTCACAGAAAGTCCAAAGCCACCTTCCAGGTATTCGATGTGGTGCCAATAGCCGCTTGGCATGAATAGCGTATCTCCATGTTCTAAAATCGTACTCATCCCCTTCACGTAATTAAGAGCTGGATACGCCTCATAGTCGGGATTGTCGACATCTACCGTTGAGTGAACATTAAACGGCAAGCGATATAATAATTCAGATTGGTCCGGGGCAAATAATACCACCCGCTTCCTGCCATGAAACTGGGTTAAAAATACGTTGCTCATGTCAATGTCCTGGTGCATCCGTACAATTGACTTGGGCGGACCGAAAAACATGAATGGAATTTTAATGTAACCCTTCACGATATCCGGGTAACCGAAATCCTTCAGCAACTCGGGCTTGTGCTTGAATATTGGAAAAAGAAATAAGCGTAGATCGGTGGGCTCGTGTTCAATCAAATTCAAATATTCATCGAAGCGCATTTTGGCATTGGGCTCCTGAAGGGTTTTAGAAAGATCCTCCTTGCGGTTGCCAAACAAACCCACGTCAATACTTCCCATGGTTTGTCTGAAAAACTCCATGGTCCACTTGGTATAGGCCGGATATTTTTTCCATAATCCCCTCAAAACCACAGGTTTCTGCGGATTATAGAATTCATTATAAAACTCCTCCCTGGTTATTGTGGTGCCATCAACAATAGGAACGGGTGTGTGTATGTCTAGCGCCATAATCAGTTACCTTAATTGCGCAAAAGTACTCGTTTTTATGAAAAATTCCAGCACTTTACCGAAAGTAATGCACATCAAAAGTCGAATCGGAATGGCCATTAAAAGAGTTGGCCTAGAGCCATTTTACCGAATAAAGAATTGAAATTTTGCCTGCACCAATACATTCAGCAAGGGTTGGCCGGCAATAAACTTAGTAATATTTAGTGAAGCCGATGTTTTGTTGCCAATCATCCTGCCAAAGTCGGTACGGAGAAACAGGTAATACGTTTGCTCAGAGAACGATTGAACATACTGGGCATTGAGCGAAAACCAACCGTCCCAATTAGCCACAAGCACCACAACCGGGAGTGACAGACTCAGATTTTGAATTGGGCCTTCCTTGTCCGGATCTTCCTGATCGGGTGCGCCATCACCCCCACCCAGCGCATTTGCATCACCTCCTGAGAACACGTATTTAATTTCAGGATAGAACGAAACGCCGGGACCGGATCGATAAGTAAAAATCATACCGGGTTTATATACCCACACCCCTGCTCCGCGGCCAAGTTGCTCCTCGCCCGTTGGCGCTGTTACTTCCATGTAGGCAGATAACCGTTGTAATCCACCACCAGAATTCTTCTGGATCGGGACAAACATGTACCGCATTTTTAGATCTCCGATACCGCTGGTATTTTCATAGCCGCCAAAGTCGGCTACAAAGATATTGTGCACAAAGGGTAACGACATGCCGAATAGGTGTTTCTGATTAAATAGACCGTATTCATATCCAAGGCGGATGGCATAGTAGCGAGCATCGCCTACGAAAAAATAACTTTCAAAATCGCTTGTCACGCGGCTTTTCATTGTGGCTGGATCCGAGGCATCGAATTCACTGATTGAACCAGAACGCATTTGGGCAGAAGTTCCATAACATAAAGTGATCAACAAAATAGTGAATGAACTTCTAATCATTATTTGAATGCATTTCATTTCGTGCAAACTAATTGAATCGTTTTGCATTTAAAAAACCGATCGGCAATTCTGTCTTCCCATTCATAGATAAATCCGCCATAATCTCTCCTACTACCGATACAAACTTAAATCCATGGCCGCTGAAACCAGCCGCAATCACTACCTGGCGATCATAGCCTGGCAAAAAGTCAAGTACAAAATTCTCATCCGGTGTGTTTGTGTAGAGACAAGTCTTTAACACATGGGTGGATTCATAACCTTGTGGTAAATAGTTGACCAGCGCATCAATCAGATTATTTTCATCTTCTTTTGTTGGGATCCGATCAACTGCATCCGGATTTGAAACCAGACCGGGATAGTGAAGCGCTACCTTCAATCCGATCGGGGCTCCAAATTTACCTACCGGCAAAACCGGGAAGCCATAGTACATACCCAATTGCGAATCATCATCTATCATCCAACACGGAAATTGCCCGAGCTCAAATGACTTCCGCTCTTTCGGATTAACCCAGGCGATCACTTGTCGCGTTACGTGCAAATGATTTGAAAAACCGGGAATCATAGTACCCGCCCATGGCCCGGCAGTGATGATTAAATTTTTACAGGTGTAGGTAGTTTTACCAGTAACAACTGTGATGACCTCACCTTCTTTATTCCAGGAAACCACTTTCGCTTTGGTATGAATCTCAGCACCTGCCCGTATTGCCTGGTCAACAAAAAGTAAGACAGCTCGTTCTGGTGTAACAAAGCCGGCATCGGGTTCGAACAAAACCTGATACCCTTCCGGAATTTGAAATTGAGGAAACCGATTCTTAGTTTCAGAGCTAGTAAGAGATTCTACGTTTAGTTTATACTTTTCAGCTGATTCACGAACCCCATTAATCAGAATATCACCGGGCTTACCAGCATATAAAAGTCCGGTTGGGAAATAAATCTGAGAACCCGCTTTGCTTTCAATGTCTTTCCAGTTCTCATAGGCTCTTTCCAACAAAGGCACATAATCCGGATGTTCGAAATACGCTTTTCGGATGATTCGGCTTTGGCCGGCATGGGAACCCTGATCATGGGGGATATCAAATTGTTCAAGGCCCAAAACACGGTAGCCACGACTGGCTAAATAATAACAGGTAGAGGAACCCATCGAGCCTACCCCTAACACAATCGCATCAAAATTATTCTTCATGCTTGCCTATTCGTTCTGGGAAATCAAAACCTTTCATTCGTAATGTTAAATAAATATTCTGACTTGCTTCTGAACAAAAACCTAAACCTTTCAATTGGCTATTGAAAGAGACAAATTCATTTTTCTATCTTTGATTACCCACTAAACCTGAATACTATGAGCAAATACATAGTTACTTTTTGCATTGGACTGTTAGTGCTTAATTCATGTACTCAAAAACCACCGGTTGAGATATCCACTCCCCCAACCGCATCCATCACCTTCCCTGAAAAGATAGCCAAAGGCACCATCTACGAAGTCAATATCCGGCAACATACCAGGGAAGGAACTATCAATGCATATATAAAGGATCTTCCCCGACTGAAAGAACTCGGTGTAGAAATGTTATGGATAATGCCAATACAACCCATCGGAATAAAAAACAGAAAGGAACCTTTGGGCAGCTACTACTCGATCCGCGATTACAAGAAAGTGAACCCTGAGTTTGGCACGGAGGAAGATTTTAAAAATCTCGTAAAAGAAACTCATGCACTCGGCATGTATTTAATTCTCGATTGGGTTCCTAACCATACAGCGTGGGATCACCCCTGGATTACCGAGCACCCAGAGTATTATGCGCATGATAGTGAAGGAAACATCGCCCACGAAGCAGACTGGACGGACATTGCATTGCTCGATCATTTAAATCCGGCAACACGGACAGCTATGATTGAGGCTATGAGGTATTGGGTGACAAACTTCGATATCGATGGCTTTCGGTGCGATCATGCCGGACATGAAATACCTCTTTACTTCTGGGAGGAAGCAACCCGGGAACTCAATCCGTTGAAAGATCTTTTCTGGTTGGCCGAATGGGATGGTGCCCGGATGCATTTAACATTTGATGGTACCTATGCGTGGCCGCTCCTGGGCCTCACCGATAGGATGGGTAAAGGTAAGGCCAATGCAAATGATCTTGCCAAATGGATTCAGGATGACCTGAAGGAATACGGTCAAAAGCCAGTTCGATTGACGATGATCACCAATCACGATGAAAACAGTTGGAATGGAACTGAGTTTGAACGCTATGGTGATGGTGTTAAGACTTTTGCCACCTTGATCTTTACTGCCTATGGCATACCGATGCTTTACAGCGGCCAGGAAGTAGGGCTGGATAAACGATTGAAGTTCTTTGAAAAAGATTCTATCGACTGGAGTGATCCAAAACAGTTTCAACCGTTCTATAAAAAACTGGTATCGCTGCATGCAAACAATCAAGCCTTATGGGGTAGTGAGTATGGTGGCATGGCAGTACGAATCAATAATGAAGATCCGAGTGTGTATGCTTTTCAGCGAACGAAAGAGAACAACAAGGTTATCGGAGTTCTTAATTTTTCTGGTAAACCACAAGAACTCAAACTCATTGATGGTGGCTCTGCCGGAAGTTATCAGGATTACTTTACGGGTGAGACCTATGAGTTATCTACATCGAAACCGTTGAAGTTAACACCATGGCAGTATTTGGTGTTTGTTGAGAGTAAGTAAAAGTATCTCGCCCTTTCAGGGCTTGATGTGCTAAGCCATTAAGACGGATCCTAAATGTCCTATGTTTAGAGATCATGCCATTACAGGGCTAAGGTTGATTAGCATAATCAAAGACAAATCATACCACGCAGACCCATGTTCTTCAACGCACCCGACCTCAGCCCTGAAAGGGTGTAATCCAATTACCTATATCATGCAAATCGCTCCGAGCTCTACTAGTTAGCTTATCATACAAACCTCTATCTTTGTGTATCCATATTATTTTATGCAAACAACTCAGCTCATCCACACAGAAAGTACAGAAGCTTACTTTCATGACATAGCCACTAAAATAATCGGAAACGATTACACGTTCGAAGGCCCCTCCGGAAAGAAAAAGTTACTCTATGCTGATTGGATAGCATCCGGAAGGCTGTACGCTCCTATCGAAGAATTGTTAAGCAATCATTTTGGTCCGCTGGTTGGCAACACTCATTCTGAATCCAGTTATACCGGTGAAGCCATGACCATCGCTTATAAAATGGCACATCAGATCATCAAGAAACATGTAAATGCAAATGATCAGGATGTCATCATCACGCAAGGCAGCGGCATGACAGGCGCTATTGCCAAGTTGCAGCGTATTCTCGGGTTGCACCTTCCCGAAAAGGCAAAACCCTTTTACACGCAGCCGGCTACAGAGCGACCAGTAGTGTTTCTTACGCATATGGAACATCACTCCAATCAAACCTCCTGGTTAGAATGTGAAGTAGACGTTGTTGTGATTCCTCCTGGTGAAGACCTGTTGGTAGACACCAAAAATCTCGAACAGGAATTGCTCAAATACAAAGACCGGAAATATAAAATCGGTTCTTTTACTTCCTGCTCTAATGTAACGGGCATCTTCACGCCTTATCATGAGCTTGCACGAATCATGCACCAGCATGGCGGTTTATGTTTTGTCGACTTTGCAGCTTCAGCTCCTTACACGACCATGAACATGCATCCCAAAAATCCTGAGGAAGCATTGGATGCCATTTTCTTTTCGCCCCATAAGTTCCTCGGTGGACCAGGAAGTTCCGGTGTGTTGATATTCAACAAAAAGCTTTATGCCAATCGCATCCCTGATATGCCGGGTGGTGGTACCGTGTCATGGACGAACCCTTGGGGCGGACATCATTACTTTGAGGATATTGAGACCCGTGAAGATGGTGGCACCCCCGCTTTTCTTCAAACAATACGCGCAGCACTGGCAGTGCGGTTAAAAGAACAAATTGGTACAGAGCGAATTGAGCATCGTGAAGCAGAACTGTTGGAAATTGCCTTTGCCCGGTTATCTAACATACCCGGACTTAACATACTCGCTCCTGAGCATAAGGAAAGACTGAGTGTAATCTCTTTCTATATTGACAACCTGCATTACAATTTTATTGTGCGGGTACTCAGCGATCATTTTGGGATTCAGGTGCGCGGAGGATGTTCGTGTGCGGGAACGTATGGACATTATCTCTTACACGTTGATCAGGAATATTCGAGGAAGATTACAAGCAAGATTGATTCCGGTGATCTTTCAGAAAAACCAGGCTGGGTTCGGCTTAGCCTGCATCCTGTAATGACCGATGCGGAAGTTCATTATATATCTGATGCCATTAAACAAATTGCATTGCGTCCGGAACAATGGCTGGGGTTGTATCAATACTCTTCTCATACAAATGAGTATCATCCATTACAAGAGAACCCGGCACTGAGAAATCAGCTAACCAACTGGTTTAACCTTGAGATTGATTAATCGCTAACTCGTACTAAGAATTATTTAGTGATATAAAGTTTTTCATAGTATTCTTCCAGCATTCGCTTTACGGCAAACTTATCTTTCGTGCTGAGAATACTTTGCTTCATCATCTCAATCCACTTGCTGCGATTGTTGTAATATGTCGGTACCACTTCATTGAGTAATACTTTATACATCGCCTTCTGATCATGGGCATCCAGCTTGTCTTCTTTCTTGTTCTCATAGCCATCGCCAATCTGCCAGCCATTCACACCGTGGTTACAGGCTTCCGGCCACCAACCATCCAGAATACTCAAATTAAGAGCTCCGTTCATTGCGGCTTTCATACCTGACGTTCCACTCGCTTCCTGCGGTCTGCGCGGATTGTTTAACCATACATCACTACCCCGCACTAATATGGAACCAATCGTCATGTCATAGTTCTCTAAGAACACAACCGAGTTCGGATACTCCTTTGTGAGCGCAACAATATTCTCAACAATTTCTTTTCCACGGTCGTCCAGCGGGTGGGCTTTGCCTGAGAAAATAATCTGAAGTTTGCCACTCTTGAATAACGAATCAATTTTGGGACGGTCGCTGAAAATGAAATCACTGCGCTTATAGGGTACTGCTCTGCGCGAGAACCCGATTAACAAAGAATCCTCTTTCAGTTGAACTCCGGTTCGCTCCTTAACAAACTCAAGGAGTTTACGCTTGTTATTCATGTGATTACTCCACAGATCGCCCCTTTTCTCAGCAGCCTCTATCATGCGATTGTCCACCCATGTTGGCCTATGGATGGCATTGGTGATCCCTACAATCTCTTCTTTATCTTTTACCTTCTTCCACATCGTATTGGCAGTAACTGCGTGCAGTTGCGCCACTGCATTTGATTTTCGTGAAAGGCGTAACGCACCCACCGTCATATTAAATGGTGAACCCCCTAATTGTTTTAATTGTTTCTTTGAAAAGCTTTCATTATCCGCACCCATGTATAAAAGCCGATCAATGTAGTGTGATTCGTTTCCTTGCACTACAGGGGTGTGGGTAGTAAATACAATTTCATTGCGTGTAGCAGCAAGAGCTTCGTCAAAGGTTTTTCCGGCTGCCAGCTTTTCGCGTACCAGTTCAAAGCCAGCGAACAAGGCATGACCTTCATTGAAATGATAGACATCTGTTTTTATTCCCAGTGCCCGAAGGGCCTTTACTCCGCCAATACCCAACACCATTTCCTGGGCAATACGTTCTTCACCAAACCATCCATATAATTGACCGGTTATCCAGCCATCTTCATTACCCGGTACATCCGTATCCAGCAAGTAGATCGGTGCGTTGCCAAAATTATCGCACAACCAAACTTTGCATTTTACTTCGCGTTTTCGAATGGTAACTGAAACCGTAACGCCTGTATCTTTTAGAAAGTCGTACTTATAAATCGGATAGGTATCCAAAACCTTTCCTTTGTCCGTGATGCGTTGATCGGTATACCCCTGCTTCCACTTAATACCAATACCCACCATCGGATACCCATGATCTTTGGCGCCCTTGAGGTAATCCCCTGCCAAAATACCCAGGCCACCGGCATAGGTTTTAACATCACTTTGCAAGGCATACTCCATACAGAAATATGCAACGTGGGGTAGTTTATCCTGGGCCATAGACAGATTGAACGGTTTAGGTAGTTAAGTTTCTATACTGGTAAAAGTAAGAGTTATTCGCAAATGGTGATGTTTTGAGAAGTTATTTTTTCCCTGGAAGTCGCAGGGCAATGCTCACCCAATCCCCAACCTTAAAATCACTTCTCGTGGTAGAAACATGGATCAGATACTGCCTGTACTTTACAGTAAGTTCATGCGTGTTCCCATGGAACCGGACCTCCGTTATTTGCCAACCCCGATGTTCGCGCTTCCTGGTAATTCTGAAATGCTCCGGCCGAACCAATACTTTGTTTGAATAGCCGGTGAAACACAGAAACTTCAATAGGTTAGGTGAAACGATATTAAACGGGCCAAACAAACCAGCTACATATTCATTGGCCGGTTGCTGATATAAAACTTTCGGAACTCCATGTTGTACAACCCTTCCATCTTTCAAGACAATAATTTCATCGGCCCACGATAAGGTATCGTCCGGGTCGTGAGAAACCAGCATACAGGTAATACGCAGCTTTTTGCCAATATCGTTTATCACCGATTTCAAAATACTTTTCACAACCATATCCAGGTTGGAATACGGTTCATCGAGCAATAACAACTTCGGCTTTGAAATGAGCAACCGGGCAATGGCAATGCGTTGCTTCTCCCCGCCTGAAAGCTGATCTGTCTTGCGTTTTAGCAAATGGTCAATCCGGCATACTGAGTAAATGGTGGCTGCTTCCTTCGCTGAAATAGAATTGGCATATTCCAATACTTGCTCTACCCGTAAAAACTTTTGCAAATCAAAGTGCTGCGATAGGTAAGCAATCGAAGGATGACCGGGCACCAGTTGCGCATCGGGGCCCTTAACTAATTCATTGATAAAGTGCACCGTACCCGAATCTGGCTGCACCAGGCCGGCAATAATTTTTAATAGTGTACTCTTCCCTGAACCCGTTTCGCCAGCGATAGCAATCTTCTGAAAGTCATCAAGCATAAACGTGATATCCTGCAACACGAAGCCCGCTTCACCAGATTTTCCTATTCCCGAAACTTTTAACAACTCCGATTTGCGTAACATCAATTCGTTATTCGTAATTCTCAATTTGTCACTCGTCATTCAAATTAATACTCTTCCATCACCTTCCAGAGCTGATCGAATTCCTTCAGGAAGGATTTTACCACACCCCCCTCCCTCGTCAATAAAATATTCTCATGATTAAACCTGGCTGCACTTCGCGTCCAGTTATAACTTCCAGTGATCAGGGTCTTGCCATCCACCACCATAAACTTATGATGCATATGATTCGGGGTTCTATCCATCTTCACAACTATTCCTTGCCTGGCGATCTGTTCAATGTCTGATCCTTCGTCTAATGACTTGTCATTGTCTGTAATGATTTTGATGTCGGTACCCCGTTTATGGGAAGTTAGAATTGCATCGGTAATAACATCGTCACTAATCGTAAATACACAAATCTGGAGGTGCTTAACAGCCGATTTGATCTGGCTGATGATCACATTCCGACACTCCTCGCCCGGGCTAAAGTAGGCATCCGAAGTGGATACAGCCGGACTTATCAAAGCACTGTTGGCATCTTTAATCCAATCCACCATGAATTTATAATTGGCCGGGCTGACCTTTTGATTTGCCAATTCATAGATCTTGCTCCGCAAGAAGTTTACCTGATTCTCATCCAGTGGTCTTTTAGCTACCAGTTCCTTCAAAGACTTTCTTTCGGCTTTAGATAAAAAATCATCTTCGATACTGCGTTTAAGGTGTTCTATAATTTCTTCCATGGGATGAAGTTGTTGTCAGTAATTTACAAAGGTATTTTACAAATAGTCTTATAAATGAGGGTAAGCTGAAAAGGAAAAAAATAATATCTTTGCGCTCTTATTTTAAAATGCATGATCTCGGTTGACTCAGTAACAGTAGAATTTAGTGGCTCCGTTCTTTTTAGTAATATCACCTTTAATATTAATGATACCGACCGCATAGCCCTGATGGGCAAGAACGGGGCGGGCAAATCAACCTTGCTAAAGATCATTGCCGGGGTTAACAAACCAACCCGGGGCAAGGTCTCGGCACCTAAAGACTCGGTTATTGCCTACCTGCCACAGCACCTGCTTACCGAAGATGATTGCACGGTATTCGAGGAGACTTCAAAGGCTTTTTCAAAGATATTGAACATGAAAAAACAGATGGATGAGTTGAACCACCAACTCGAAACCCGCACCGACTATGAGTCGGATGATTATTCAAAAATCATTGAACAGGTATCCGAGCTCAGCGAGAAATATTATTCGATCGAGGAAATTAATTTTGATGCAGAAGTAGAAAAGACCTTGATGGGTCTTGGTTTTCTTCGCAGTGACTTTACCCGATCTACAAAAGAGTTCAGTGGTGGCTGGCGCATGCGCATTGAGTTAGCTAAAATACTTTTGCAAAAGCCAGACCTCATCCTGCTTGATGAACCCACCAACCATTTGGATATTGAGTCAGTGCAGTGGCTGGAAGAATTTCTGAAGACCAGTGCCAAGGGGGTTATTGTAATCAGTCACGATAAGATGTTTGTAGACAACCTTACCAACCGTACGATTGAAGTTACGATGGGCCGGATCTACGATTACAAAACCAATTACTCGCATTATCTGCAACTGCGCAAAGAAAGACGCGAGCAGCAACAGAAGCACTTTGACGACCAGGCAAAAGAGATTGCCGACATTCAAGGATTTATTGACAGGTTTAAAGGTACCTATTCAAAAACCTTGCAGGTACAATCGCGTGTAAAGATGCTGGAGAAGATTGAGATTGTGCAGGTAGATGAAATGGATACCTCATCATTAAATCTAAAGTTCCCTCCTGCTCCCCGTTCTGGTAATTATCCCGTGATTGTGGATGGCCTCACCAAACGATATGGTGATCATGTTGTGTTTAAGGATGCATCGATGACGATTGCCCGCGGTGAAAAAGTAGCCTTTGTTGGTAAAAACGGAGAAGGAAAGTCGACTATGATTAAGGCCATCATGGGCGAGATTGACTATGAAGGCAAGTTGCAGTTGGGACATAATTCAATGATCGGATACTTTGCCCAGAATGAAGCCTCGCGCCTGGATGTTGATCTGACTGTTTTCGAAACGATCGATCAGATTGCACAGGGAGATATCCGCACCAAGATTAAAGACATGCTGGGAGCCTTTATGTTTAGCGGTGAGAATATAGATAAGAAAGTGAAAGTACTTTCAGGTGGTGAGAAAACCCGCCTTGCGATGCTAAAGTTATTATTACAACCGGTCAACCTATTGATTCTTGATGAACCTACCAATCACCTTGATATTAAAACCAAAGATATTTTAAAGGATGCCCTGCTGGCATTTGATGGAACATTGATCCTGGTATCTCACGATCGCGATTTTCTGGATGGGCTTGCCAATAAAGTGTTTGAGTTTGGGAACAAGCGCGTACGCGAACACTTCGAAGATATCAATGGATTCTTACGTAACAAGAAACTGGAGAATCTGAAAGAGATTGAACGCAGTACTGCAAAAGCTTAAACCACGATCGGTGTAATAGGTCTGCGTTGCATGAAGTAGGCAAAAGTGAATCCGCTGATCAAATGCCAGATCGCCCACCAGGCCGCGATGATCGCCATGTCACTGTTGCCCTCAAAAAAAGTGAAGATTATTATTAGTCCGAGCCCTGAGTTTTGTATAGCGGTTTCAATGGCTACTGTACGATTCACGGCCTCTGTATTTCTTAACAGCCGGCTAAAGAAATACCCACCCAGAAGTCCGCTGCCATTGTGAAAGAGAACCAACCAGAATACTGAATAGATTCTATCTACAAACACGCTGATGTTATTCCAAAAAGCGATAAGTACAAAACTTACGAGAATGATAATGGATATTAGGCGAACCGGCCTCGAGATCTTCTGTGTGAGTGCCGGGTAATAATGAGCACAAAGCATTCCTACTACCAGGGGTAGCAACAATATTCCAGACATGTTTACGAAGAGATCGAGGAAACTAATCTCAATCGTTTTAATATTATCTCTAAGCCCTGGGATGGTAGACGACCAGAATAAAAAGTTTAAAGGCGTAATTATAAAAGCAGATACCGAAGTGATCGCAGTTAGTGTTACAGACAGGGCAACATTACCTCGAGCGAGTAAGGAGAAAAAATTGGAAGCATTACCCCCCGGACAAGCCGCCACCAGGATCATACCGAGCGCAATGCCCTGCGGTGGAGACCAGATTAAAATTAATAAGATGGTAAGCGCTGGTAACAGCACATACTGAGAAAACAACCCGGTGGCCAATGCCTTTTTCTGATACTTGAGTTGATAGAAATGATCGGGCTTTATGGATAATGCCACTCCAAACATGATAAAGCCGAGGCATAAATTGAGGGCCAGTAATGCGGACGGTGCGAAATGAAGCTCTTTTATCAAGGAGACGGCTCAGGTTTGGTGCAAGGTACAGTTTTGTTATTTGGCGATACTCATCCCTTTCGGATCAACTTTATCCGGTTTAAGATAAGACCGGTTCTTTTCTTATCCGTTTTAAACCGGAACGTCAGCGTATTTTTAAATTCACGGATGTCGAGTTCGCAGGCTAATACTTCCTTCACCCGGATCTCTTTTTCCTGATAGGTGGAAATCCAATCCGACACGGGAGATTGCCGTTGCCACACTGAAACCTCGCACCCAAAAGGTTCCTTCATTACATCGAGGTAGAGATCGTATTTGCCGACAGGTATTTCTTTGAGCGAGACACGCAACCACGAATCATTGCCTGGAGTTAACAAATAACTTAAGCCACCCGTACCATACTTCCAGGTAGTTTTAATGTCAAGGTCAGCCGAGACATTCAGATCCATTAATTGTGGATAGAGATACAACGTGTCCGGAAGAAACACTCTTGTTAACTCAGCCGTGGGCTGCTGGATTTCTTTGACCGGGGTATCGGAATAATATAAGCCCAGCGAGGTGTAGTCGACAGGAAATTTATTGCCGGCTGGTCCATGCTCAATGGTATGGAGCAAACTCTTCTCAAACGAAAGTTTGTCGGTGATAAACAACCGATTCCCGCCCGTACGACAAAACGGAAGCGAATAGTCGAGAGCACCATGCAGTGGTAAACTCATCTTGCCTTCCCACCGATCCATCAGCGCATACCACCCGCCATTGAAATAATCTTCGGAGCCAGTTCCATGCATGCGTATGCTTCCATCCACAACCGTAGAGTCATCGCCTTCGAAAAAATAAGTCATGCCCGCCTGTTTCCCTTGGGCTTGCAGGATAGTACCTACATAATGACCTCTGCCAGTTACGTTCGCCAACACATGCGGTTTTCCCTTTTCAGAAATCCGGTTCCAGTGGGCATAAAATTTTCCTTCGTGATCCGCTCGCTTTTCATCTGAATACCAGATCCGTGCATTGACCTTTACCGAAGATTTTTCATTTTCACTCCGATAGACAAGTTCAATCGTAGCCTTAGAATCAAACGGCATGGGTAGGTAACAATAACTTTTGTTATCCTGACTGCCCAGCAACAAACTCTGCATGGAAGTGGAGCCGAATGCATAGCCAAAGAAATCCGCTACGGGACAATACACGGCCGGCTCTTCATCATCCCAGGTGATTTTGAGGTCGATGTTTTTGCTAAGGCCTTCAAAGGCCTTAACAGGATCCAACTCAATGCCGAGGATGCGGCCACCGGTGTTAACTTTAAAAATGGATTTCGTTTCACCCGGTGCTAAGTCAACCTGTGCCGTAGATTCAGAAAGTTTGGTAGCATAAAAATCCTGAATGGATTTCTTCTCTTTATTCCAGAGCAGAGCAATTTTATTCAGTGCCTCTTTATCATCTGCCGCCAACTCAGGGTTAAAACTTTTCACCTTCTCCCCTGCTGCATATAATTTATATTGAATCTGGTGGAATTGGATCTTCTTTCCGCGTGTCACAATCTTGCAGCTACTCTCAAACGGGATGGGCAAGTAGCTAAAGAATCCACCTAATTGATTTCCACACAACGGGGCCACAAACGGAAACCGTTTGCCGGAGAACAAGTCAATGAATTTAATAGAGAACCTGGGGACTGAATCATTGTCAATATAAAAGTCGAAGATATCTTCGGTGGGTGTGGGCGTCCAGATGCGGTTAATCACCCCACTCCCCTCCACATCAAAAATAACCAGCGTGCTGTCGGCATTTCTTCGCAGGAATGAATACCTGCCACTAAAGCCATCATCATTGTTGCCCGTGGTATCGTACGAAGATACCTGGGCCACCGTTGTGCTCTGAAATTGTGGAAGCGTGCTGAGATCGTAGAAGGCCTGCAACTCAGTTAACAAAGATTGATCTTTTGGCTTGCTGATTTTATTCGTTACCGATGGCTGCGTGTTGCAGGCCATGAGAAAAAGGGCTAACAGAGGGTAGATATGCTTCATAAGGAAATTACATGAGAAGGTAGCATCTGGATTATAAGTTCAATATAAAAGCGAACAAGAAAATGCAGGAATTAGTAAAGATAAACTACTGGATTTGAAGAAATCAAATGCAGATCTGATACCTACGACTCCATTATACAGTATACAGCAGATGCTTAACAGGTCCGTTACCCATCTCACCAATGAACCCTTTTATACCGAAATAGACGAATACTTATCGCAATACATTCTAACAAAGCAGTTGAAATTTGTAACCAGGTAAGTTGAAGAAATATCAGTTTTTAGTTTTGGATAAAGGTTCCAAAACCACTTTCCTGAAAAATATCTCCGCTCCTTCCGATTGAATTTGAATTCGACCTTTGGATGGCTTAACCTTAAAAGCACGATTCACTAACGTGCCATTTAGGTAAATGGCAATCTCATCTCCTTTGGCAATACACTCCAGCGTGTTCCATTCACTCATTGGTTTTTCAACATCCTGAGTGCCCCGAAAACCAATCACGTCTTTCCAGTTTGGGTCACGACCGTACCAATTGATGCGATCGCCATGGATGGAGGCCAGTTGACCTTCCTGTTGAAATACATATGAGTCTTGTTGCTTCTCATCCGCCACCGGACATGTGATGCTAAACTTATCCGTTCCATCACCCACCACAATAAAATCTCCGGTGCCGCCTTCTATAATCTGACACTCGATGGAGTGCATCCAGATTCCCTCCGAACCACCATCCTCACCTATGGAATGTAAGA
>JBEBJH010000108.1:0-15152 GCA_040079965.1 Cyclobacteriaceae bacterium | reverse complement strand
TATAAGAGACAGATTACATTCTTACGCTACTTTGCAGACATTTAGTTTGAACTTGAGGTCATGGAAATTACATCTGCGGAGTTCATTATTAGTAATACCGACATCGAAAAATGTCCGCCACCCAACAAACCAGAATTTGCCTTTATTGGACGATCCAATGTGGGCAAATCATCCCTGATCAACATGCTAACCGGAAGGAAGGATCTGGCTAAAACCTCTTCTACACCTGGCAAAACCCAAACGATAAATCATTTCCTGATTAATAAAGCGTGGTACCTGGTTGACTTGCCGGGCTATGGATATGCCAGCGTAAGTAAAAGCCTGAAGGAAAAGTGGGTGCCCATGATTGATTCTTATTTTGAAAATCGTGAAAACCTTTATTGCACTTTTGTTCTTCTTGATTCGCGGATCGATCCACAAGTAAAAGACATGGATTTTATCAGACACCTTGGTTCGCTGGGAATTCCGATCGCACTAGTCCTTACCAAAACCGACAAATTGAAACAAAGCGAACTCGGAAAGTCAAAGAACAAAATTGAAACTCAGTTATCGAAAGACTGGGAAGAACTACCCCCCTTGTTTATCACTTCATCTGAAAAAAAATCGGGTCGTACTGCATTACTGGATTTTATTGAGAACGCTATCAAGACCAATAAGTAAAATGATTAGTTTTGCGCGCTAAATAATTTATTGACTATGGAACTATCAGAAATAGCATCAATCAGTGGCAAAGGCGGATTGTTTAAAGTTTTGAAACCTGGAAAATCCGGTGTGCTGCTGGAATCGTTAGATGCTACCAAATCCCGGATTGTAGCCAGTGCTACTCAGCGTCTTTCAATCCTGAGTGAGATTTCGATATACACTACAACTAAAGAAGGAACCATTGCATTGGAAGATGTATTGAAAAAAATCCACAAAGACTTCAACGATGATTTGGGTGTAGATGGCAATTCAGAAGCCAATGAGTTAAAAGCTTTTTTAAAATCAGTACTACCGGAATATGATGAAAACCGGGTTTATGTTTCTGATATAAAGAAGTTGGTTAAGTGGTACACCACCTTGCTTGAACAAGCACCGGAAGTCTTCACAGACAAAAAGGAAGAAGCGGCTAAATAAGACTTTCAGCTTTCTCTACCATTCTTTTTGATCCCACATAGAAAGGTGTGCGTTGGTGCAGGTTTTTAGGTTTAATCTCTAAGATTCTACTCCTTCCATCAGAAGCTCTGCCGCCCGCCTGTTCTGCTATATAAGCAAGTGCGTTGCATTCATACATTAATCGCAGTTTGCCATTTTTATCTTTGGCTGTAGCCGGATAGATATAGATACCGCCCTTCAACAAATTGCGATGAAAATCGGCTACCAACGAGCCAATGTAACGAGCTGTGTAGTTACCGTCTTTGCAGAACTGAACATAGGCTTTCACTGCATCGGAAAAAGAATTAGAAGCACCTTCATTAATAGAATAGATCTTTCCATCATCCGGGATAGTCATGTCTGCATGTGACAATACATATTCACCCAATGTGCTTTCGTAGGTAAACCCATTTACTCCATGTCCGGTGGTGTAGACTAACATGGTGGATGATCCATATAAAATATATCCAGCTGCTACCTGCTCTTCTCCCGATTGCAAAATGTCCTGTTCCTGAATAGGCTGCCCTACCGGACTTTTCCTTCTATAAACAGAGAAAATTGTTCCGATAGAAACGTTCACATCAATATTGGATGAACCATCTAATGGATCGATGGCAATCACATAATTGCCTTCATTATTTAAGTCAACAAACGATTCAGTTTCTTCAGAGATTAATGCACAAACTTCTCCACCCTTCGAAAGCGCCCTGGTAAATCGAATATTGGCTAGTACATCCAGTTTTTGTTGTTGTTCACCGCCTGAATTCTGTGATCCAACCGGGCCCATAATGTCAATAAGTCCGGCTTTATTCACTTCCCGGTTCACCACTTTAGATGCTAACGCTATATCCCTTAGTAATTGGGATAACTCCCCACTTGCATATTGAAACTGGTCCTGGTTATTTTTTATAAAACGGTCGAGAGCCGTGCCAATAGGCAAGGCAATTCGTGAAGCTTCCATGAAATTGGTCATTGGGTGTTGTTTAGCAGCAGATTATTAAATTTGGGCCGGTATAATAGCCACAAATATACCATTGCAATCGTTTGAAATCAATAAAATAAGGTATGAAGGTATTTAAATTCGGGGGTGCATCTGTTAAAAATGCCATAGCCATTCAAAATGTGTTGACCATCGTAAAACAGTTTTCCTCCGAACCTCTTTTGATAGTTGTCTCAGCGATGGGCAAAACTACCAATGCATTAGAGCAGCTCGTTGCAATGGCCCAGGCAAAAAAGGACTTTAAATCAGTACTTGATACTGTCCATCAATATCACCATCAGATTACCCAGGAACTTGAAATTGCAGACCACTCGTTTATTGAATTGGTTGATAAACAATTTAAGGATATTGAACGATGTGCAACCCTTATCGGTGAGTACGATCAGGTGTATGATCAGGTGGTTTCGCAGGGCGAGATTTTATCATCGCTCATTTTAAATAAATATCTGCAGATAAATGGGCTTCCATCCGAGTGGCTGGATGCGCGGAAATGTATCCTTACGGATGAAACTTACCGTGAAGGCAAAGTGAACTGGATGCGTACGAAGGAAATTGTGAAATCCCTAAAAGAAATACTTCAAAAGAAGATTCTTGTTACTCAAGGATTTATCGGTGGCACAAACCAACAAACAACCACCACACTGGGACGCGAAGGATCGGATTACACGGCTGCCATTTTCGCCTCATGCCTCAACGCCAAATCCGTTACCATCTGGAAAGATGTACCGGGTGTGATGAGCGCTGATCCCAAACGATTGCCCCATGCTATCGTATTCGATGAATTGCCGTATCAGGAAGCCGCAGAAATGACCTATTATGGAGCTTCGGTCATTCATCCCAAAACCATCAAGCCATTAGCGAATGCAAACATTCCGCTCCTTGTAAAAAACTTTGATGACCCCTCCCTACCGGGAACCATCATTCATAATTGTAAAGTGGATAAACTTCCCCCGTTGATTGTGTTTAAAGAAAATCAATGTTTGATCTCATGCAAAGTAACTGACTACTCATTTATAAACGAACAGCAAATGAGTGCCATCTTTGATACGCTTTCGCAACGTGATGTTCGCATCAACGTGATGCAAAACTCTGCGATCACGTTTTCATTCTGTGTCGATTTTCGCGATCAGAAAATTCTTAAACTAATTCAAGCTCTGAGTAAAACCTTCGAGGTTTACTACAATACCGGCCTGACATTAATCACAGTTAAAAATTATAACGCTGTTACTTTTAATGAGTACAGAACAAAACCAGGTGTGATCCTCGAGCAATCATCCCGGTCTACGCTTCAGGTGTTGGTGAGAAATTAGTGATGTGTTGACTTTAGCTCGAGAATAAATTGTTCAATCGAACGATCCAGTATTTCAAAAACTTTCTGAAAATCTGCTTCGGTTCCATGATATGGATCCGGTACATCACCACGTCCCCGCGGGTCATATTCGCGCATTAAGCGGATCTTATTATGATATTCGCTGGCTGAAGGCAATCGCAGAATATTAAATTCAGTGCTTTTGTCCATGGCAAAAATATGATCAAATTCAATCAGGTCTACTTCCGATAATTGTCGCGCTTTATGACTAATGGTTACACCATTTTTTTGAGCAGTACTAATAGTTCGATAATCTGGAGGGCCACCAATATAGTAATCCCCAGTACCACAAGAATCAGCCTGAAAAAGGCTGTTCAATTTATGCTCCTTGATTTTATGATTGAAGACTGCTGCGGCCAGTGGTGATCGACAAATGTTGCCCAGGCAAACAAATAGAACTTTCATGGCCCAAAATTAATAGTTGACGGGGTTACTCAGTAAAAACTTATCGTATATAAACTTGCATAGCATATTTTTTTATCCGCCTTTTGGTTAGAAATGGCCTCCTCAAACGAGAGGGGGCCTTTCTTTTTTACTTACCCCATCAGAATTCTTTAGCTTTGTCCAAAGCTTGAAAAAATGGAGTTTATCAAAGTAACTGAAGAAAAAGAGCCCTATGTTGCCCTGATTGAATTAAACCGTCCGAAGGAATTAAATGCACTTAACCGACAATTAATGGAGGAGGTTCGTGATGCATTGCAACTCCTTGATAAAAATGATCAGGTGCGCGTGATTATTATCACTGGAAATGAGCAAGTCTTCGCAGCTGGAGCTGACATCAAGCAAATGGCTGATAAAACGGCCATCGACATGCTGATGATTGATCAGTTTAGTACATGGGATCAGATTCGCAAAACCAAAAAACCAATTATAGCGGCCGTTTCAGGTTTTGCATTGGGTGGTGGTTGTGAGTTTGCTATGACATGCGATATGATAATTGCGTCAGAAACTGCAAAGTTTGGTCAACCTGAAATAAAAATCGGAACGATACCAGGTGCGGGTGGCACTCAACGGTTAACCAAAGCAGTTGGCAAGGCCAAAGCGATGGAACTTATACTTACAGGAAGATTTCTTTCCGCTGAAGAAGCTCATTTTTATGGCCTGGTAAATAAAGTTGTTCCAAAAGAAATGTATCTCTATGAAGCCTTTCAATTAGCCAAAGAGATTGCCCAACTTTCTCCGGTAGCCGTCCAGCTTGCTAAAGAATCCATTAATCGTTCTTTTGAAACCCACCTTGATGAAGGCCTTACCTTGGAGCGAAAAAATTTCTACCTCACCTTTGCGTCCGAAGACCAGAAGGAAGGCATGAAGGCGTTTGTTGAAAAAAGAAAACCCGATTTTAAAGGGAAGTAATCCATGCGAATCAGTAACACAGTTTCATTCTGTTGTTTAGACTATTTTAGCAGAAAAACCAATTGATCTTATATAGCCTTTCTATTCAACTCTTGCAGTTGGTCTATTCTCTGGCCGCATTATTTAATGCCAAGGCCCGGCTATTTGTTGATGGACGAAAGAAAATTTTCGAAAGACTTCAGTACATTCTTTCTGAAAATAAAAGTCCAATTATTTGGGTGCATTGTGCTTCGCTGGGTGAATTTGAACAAGGGCGACCTATTATGGAAGCTTTCAAAAGAAAATACTCCACTCATAAAATATTGCTGACCTTCTTTTCTCCCTCCGGTTATGAAGTAAGAAAAAATTACTCAGGGGCCGATTACATCTTTTACCTGCCTTGGGATACCTCCTACAATGCGAAACAATTTATTCAGATAAGTAAACCAGTTCTGGCTGTTTTTATTAAATATGAATTCTGGTATCATTATTCGGCTGAGTTAAAAAGAAATTCAATTCCTCTCATCTCTGCCTCTTGTATTTTTAGACCCAACCAAATCTTCTTTCAATGGTACAGTTCACTGTCCCGCAAAACACTCAAAAACGTCAGTTACTTTTTTACGCAGAGCAGTGAGTCGATCGATTTGTTGAAACAAATAGGAATTTCCAATGCCATTGTAGCCGGAGACACCCGGTTTGATCGCGTGTATGCTATCACACAAAACACAGAGTCCATTGACATTGCTCAACGATTTAAAGGAAATGAAAAGCTATTTGTTGTCGGAAGCCTTTGGCCAGAAGACCTTGAAGTACTAGCGCATTTCATCAACGAACATAAAAACACGCTAAAATTTATCCTTGCACCTCACGAGATCACGGAAGACTTTTTGAATGAAATTGAAGCTTCTATCGATGCAAAAAGTGTTCGATTCTCAAAAGCCAATCAGAATTTAGATTCTTTCTCTGTCCTTATCATTGATAATGTAGGCATGCTCTCCCGACTTTATCACTACGGTGAGTTTGCTTTTGTAGGTGGGGCTTATGGCAAAGGGCTCCACAACATTCTTGAAGCCGCCTGCCATGGTGTACCTATTTTCTTTGGAAATATGAACTACGAAAAGTTTCAGGAGGCTCGGGAATTGATTATGCGAGGCGGGGCTTTTGCTGTAGCCGATTATTCAGAGTTAAAAACTCAATACGAGATAATGATTAATCATCCGGAAACTTTTCTACTGGCCTGCGAAGTGACTAAATCGTATGTAAAAGAAAACCTGGGAGCAACGGAAAAGATTGTAAAATACTGCGATAAATTTCTTCAATCATGATTGGACGGGTACTTAAATCAACCGGATCGTGGTATGAGGTAGTCGGGCTAGATCAGAAGAAATATGCGTGCCGGGTACGCGGTAAAATGCGCCTTGAGGGCTACCGTGAAAGTAATCCTATTGCCGTAGGCGATCAGGTAAAATTCGAGATTGATAATAATGAAGGAATAATTTCTGAAATTCTTGAACGACAAAACCACATGCTTCGGCAATCGGTTAAAAGAACAGGTCATGCCAGCGTGCTAGCAGCCAATATAGATCAGGTACTTGTGGTTGCTACCGTTAAGCAACCGCGCACTTCACTAGGGTTTATCGATCGTGTGTTGGTTTCAGCAGAATCATTCAGAATTCCACAGGTAATTGCTTTCAATAAGAAAGACATTCTTACCGCAGATGAAATGGCAGAACTGGAGAATTTGATTGAACTCTATCAATCTATTGGTGTTAACGCGCTTTCTATTTCTGCCCGACACGATGCAACCCTTGAAAATATTCAAAATATTCTTCAAGGTAAAGTAACATTAATAGCAGGTCATTCCGGTGTAGGTAAGTCTTCATTACTCAATCGGCTGTCCCCAGAAATCGGTCAAAGTACGGCAGCCATTTCAGATTACTCGGAAAGAGGAACACACACTACTACCTTTGCAGAAATGTTTCAGCTTAATGAAACTTCATTTATTATTGATACTCCAGGTATAAAAGAATGGGGACTTGTGGACATGGAACAACAGGAGATTTCGGATTACTTTCCTGAGATGCGGCAGATTCGTTTGGATTGCCGGTTTGGCGCCCGATGTCTACACATCAACGAACCCAAATGTGCTGTGAAAGACGCAGTTGACAAAAATCAGATCGCTGTCAGCCGCTACGCTAGTTATCTGAGCATGGTGATGGGTGAAGATAATCGCAAATAAAAACCTACAGCGATTTTAATAACTGCATATAAGCAAGCCCCAAACGAAAGTCCAACAACTTTATAGACACTTTCAATTCGTACCAAATTCTTTTTCTCAACGCTTTGACTTCTTCTGAACTTCTATTTAAATCTTTGATCTTCCTACACACCTTAAATGTTGAAAAACGTTGATTACTGGATCGTTTGAATTGATTCCTGGACATAGAATTTGATACGGATCGCTTCTTTAATAAAACCTGAGGCGTATAGATAAATTTATACTTCCTCGAAGCCCGGACCCAAAAATCAAAATCCTCATAAGCCAGTGATTCATCATACCCGCTCAGGTACTCAACCACTTCTCTCCGAAACATCATAGTTGGCGAACAAATGAAATAGCGATCAATTACATGCTTGTAAATATCTCCGGAGGGAATCGTATTGTGAGGATATTTATCGGAATGAAGATAGAAAAAATTACCAAGCTCATCTATATGCTCGGCATCTGAAAAATTTACACCATATTCCGGCCCGGCATCAGAAAATTCCCTTAACCCTACTTCAATTCGAGTTGGCAAAAGAATATCGTCAGCCGCAAGGTCAATACAGTATGATCCTTTCGAAATAGTAAATGCTCTATTAAAGGTCTTACAATATCCAAGGTTCTTAGCATTTAGCAGAAGAGTTGTTTTTGGATGACTTGCAATCCACTGCTTGATAACTTTTCCGCTACCATCGGTGCTGCCATCATCAATTACGATCAGCTCAATATTGCCATAGGTTTGGTTGGCCACCGAATCCAATGCCTCCTTGACAAATCGCGCATGGTTGTAACAGATGCAAATCACAGTAACCAAGGGGGTGTTCATAGCGACCTTGTATAAGTAAACTTACTGCAACTAACTCCACCAATACTCTTCTTAAAATGAAGTAGCGACTGGTTAATGTGCCCATCAATCATTGATGTGCCCAAATCAATCATGTTGAATTTATTAACCGTGGCAAATTCATAAATGCTCGAAATAAGGAAAACGACCGGACTTACCCGGTTGTGTTTCTTTGCATGCGCATAATAAAATGTGTATAAAACGTCTTTGCTTATTTGAATAACGATAGCTGCTGCAGCTATTTCATTATTCCTGATTGTTTTGAAAAAATAAAACTGCTCTGGATAAACAGAAATCGTTTTATTCAATTCAAGTAAGGTCATCGAAAGAGATTGATTGCGCTCTTTACGACAATCAGCAATAAAGGAGTAGATAAGTTTTAAATCTGAGACACCAACCCTATCAATTTGAAACAGCGCTGTCGCTTTTTTTAGCTTCTGTCTTTCTGATGCTTTAATTTTCCTTTCAAACGCCTTCTCATCAACCTGAATAATACTTGAAATTTCCTCGCGACAAGAAAATCGTAAACTGCGCATAGTCTGACTCACCGTCTGCGAAAGATGTTCATCATACAAATCCGGAAAATTTCGGATAATTATTTTCGTTACTCCCATACTCATGAGTTCAGACTGCACCTTTTCCAAAAATTCCTTTAGTTGAATATCCTTCATCTTTCTATAGACCTCTACCGATCCAAAGGGGGCATGCAATGGGCTCTGAGCCTCTCCTGATTTAATGTTGAAGGAAATTCGGGCAGAGGTTTTATCCGTCTTTGATTCCCGAAATTCAAACACATGCCAGCCTTTTTTCGACTGAAGTAACAAATGATTTCTATCATTAAATAAAAAAGTAGCCGGCTGAGAAAGCCATGAGCTAAAGTCAGAAGTACAATGCAAATAGAATTTCAAGGTTGCTAAAAATTATGCCTTGGTTTTCACTTTGGCCCAATCTTTAAACTGCCAATAGACCGTTCCTGTGGTCAGGTGATTTCCTTTTATGTCATGAATTTTAACTTCACAGGGTACTACCACTGTCTCCTGGGTTTTTAGTGGGTCAATCACTTTTTCATCAAGCCATTCTTTAGAAATAACAAACTCAGCTGTAGCATCCATTTTACCCTGATAGTGATAATTCATTTCCAGTCGTTGCATAATGATCCGGTACTTCTTCATATCCAAACTGCTGAGCAAAAGAAAACCAGTGGTGAATTCCGAAATGGTTGCCAGACCGCAGGCATGCAATCCGCGAATGTGGTTGAAGTTGCTTCTCCGATAGGGCATTAATGTTTTTAATCGATAATCTGCAATTTCCAAAATACGAAAACCATGCGGCTTATTAAAGGGAACCATGCGGTTCATCGACCAGTTAAGCACCATCAAATAAAAAGATGAATGTTTTGCTTTTTCCAGTATTTTGGTGGGTTCAAACATAGCGGGAAGAATTACATGTTCGATTTACGATTTTTAACTGGAAAATAGATGAAAAAAATTGTTGTTCTGGGAGCCGGGCTGGTAGGCAAAGCAATGGCCATTGACCTTTCGAAAAATTTTGATGTCACTTCTGTGGACATTAATCAACAATCACTGTCAGAATTGAGTAGCCTGGGCATACAAACTCAGAAAGCCGACATTTCAAATAGTACAATTCTTACTTCGCTTATACAGACCTTTGACCTAGTGGTGGGTGCCGTGCCCGGCTTCATGGGTTTCGAAACTTGCAAAACAGTAATTGAGGCCGGAAAAAATATGGTGGATATTTCATTCTTTCCGGAAGATCCATTTCAGTTGGATGAGCTCGCCAAAGAAAACAATGTTACAATTGTAACTGATTGTGGCGTGGCTCCGGGTATGGGCAATATCATCCTTGGCTATCACAACAAAAAAATGAAAGTCAAATCGTATGAGTGCCTGGTCGGTGGGCTACCCTTGGTGCGCGAGTGGCCTTACGAATACAAAGCAGTTTTTTCGCCCATTGATGTTATTGAAGAATACACTCGCCCAGCACGATATGTACAAAATGGTTTCATTGTAACTAAAGAAGCCTTGTCGGATGCTGAGTTGGTTCACTTTGATGAGGTGGGAACGTTGGAATCCTGGAACTCTGATGGATTACGTTCTTTAATAAAAACGATGGCTCACATTCCAGACATGATAGAAAAAACCCTTCGCTACCCAGGCTGCATTGAATACTTGCGCGTGTTAAGGGAAACCGGATTTTTTTCGTATGAGGAAGTGGATGTTAAGGGGGTAAAAGTGAGACCCATCGACCTTACTGCCAAATTGCTCTTTCCAAAATGGAAATTGAAACCGGGCGAAGAGGAATTTACAGTGATGAGAATTAAGATGACGGGAGAAGAAAACGGGCAAGAAAAAAAATTACAATACACGTTATTGGATCGGACCGAGAAAAAAAGCGGAACTTTATCGATGGCCCGCACCACAGGGTATACTTGCACAGCAGCCGTCAATCTGATACTGGATGGTAAATACATACGCAAAGGCATAAGTCCCCCTGAATATCTTGGGGAAGATGAGGGAAACTTCAAGTTCATTTTCAATTATCTTAAAGAAAGAGGAGTTCATTACCAGGTAAATTGAATTATTGCGTTATCAAATAATTAGTACCTTACCGCCTCTAAAAAATTGAAATGACGGAAATCAAAAGGCCTACCTTAGTCCATGCATTTATCCCTATTGCTACTCTCATTGTATTTCTATCCATAAATGTTATTGTGTTTGGATCTGGTGCAACTGATGGCCCCAATCAGATTGCTTTACTTTTAGCTGCTTCGGTAGCGGGTGTTATTTCATGGCGCCTTGGACATTCGTGGGAAGCAATTGAAGCCAGCATTGTTAAGAGCATTAGTTCTGCCATGGGAGCTATGCTGATTCTATTAGTTATTGGTTCTTTATCTGGCACCTGGCTTCTTAGCGGTATAGTACCCGCCATGATTTACTACGGCCTAAAAATTCTGAACCCAACCATTTTCTTGTTTGCTGCTTGCGTGGTGTGTTGTATTGTATCCCTTGCAACGGGTAGTTCGTGGTCTACTATTGCAACGGTGGGCATTGCCCTGTTGGGGATTGGAAAAACTTTAGGAATTCATGAGGGTGTTATTGCGGGAGCAATTATTTCTGGTGCCTATTTTGGAGACAAAATGTCGCCCCTTTCGGATACTACCAACCTGGCACCGGCCATGGCCGGAACGGATCTTTTCACGCACATTCGCTACATGGTTCTTACCACTACTCCAACTTTGATTATTACTCTTCTCATTTTCTTCGTTTGGGGTTTTACTGTTGATACTTCTGGTTCAACTGATACCAATGAAGTCTTAACTGCCATTGATCAGGCATTCAATCTAAGTCCTTTACTATTTATTGTGCCTGCGCTTGTTCTATTTATGATAGTGCGCAAGGTCCCAGCTATTCCGGCACTGCTGGTTGGTTCGATTCTGGGCGGAGTTTTCGCAATCATCTTTCAGCCTCAAATCATTGATCAGATTTCAGGAATCTCTAATGACCCTGTTAGGTCTTCATTTATTGCGGTGATGAATGCTTTTGCGGTTTCAATCAACATCCAAACTAACAACGTGATGATCTCTGACTTACTCTCTTCGGGAGGAATGGCCGGCATGCTCAACACTATTTGGTTAATTCTGGGGGCTATGATATTTGGCGGGGTTATGGAATCGTGCGGGTTATTGATGCGCATCGTGGAAGAGATAATAAAATTTGCGCATTCAACAGGATCATTGGTTGCCTCAACCGCTGTGACTAGCATATTTTTTAATCTAACCGCAGGCGACCAATACATGGCAATTGCTATTCCCGGAAGAATGTTTGCGGAAACGTATAGGAAGAAAGGATATAAACCTGAACTCTTAAGTCGAACACTGGAAGATGCTGGTACGGTCACTTCGGTACTGGTACCTTGGAATACATGTGGCGCCACTCAGGCAAAAGTACTTGGCATTTCAACCTGGGCTTACGCACCCTATTGTTTCTTCTGCATCATTAGTCCGTTGATGACCGTATTACAAGCCTACCTTAACTATAAGATCCGCAGGCTGGATGACCCACAGAAATAATCATAAGACCACCATTACTCACGAAGAGATAAACGAACTTCCCCTTGGTGCTTTCGGGGGAAAGGTGATTGTCTTATCGGAAGAAAAAAATGTAGCCCGGGTTTTTGCGGAAATCAACAAACATACTGCTGTTGGATTTGACACAGAAACAAAGCCGGTGTTTGTGCGAGGTCACCAAAACAAGGTATCGCTGATGCAGATTGCTCTGCCTGATACTGTGTTTCTTGTCCGCCTTAATCATACTGGCATGCACCCGGCCATTATCCATTTTCTGGAAAATGAAAATATTCTGAAAGCCGGTGTGGCTTTGCGTGATGATATCAAGGGCCTGCAACGATTGAAGCACTATACTCCCGCTGGGTTTGTAGAGCTGGCAGAGATGAGCAAACAAGCAGGCCTGGAGGTTGAAAGCGTGAAGAAACTTACTGCCTTACTATTAGGCTTCCGGATTTCAAAAAGTGCTCAAACCAGTAATTGGGAAGCGGAAACCCTGAATGAGAAACAAATTAGCTATGCCGCCACTGATGCATGGGTTTGCTTGGAGATTTTCAAGAATTTAACTGAAAGGTTACATTAATGCTTTCCGCCAGCGAAGCCCACAAGCGCTCTCATTGCCAGAATTAAACTTAACAATGTAAGTACACCACCCATAGCCATTGGCGCTCCCGGAAAATAGAAAGCCGCTGTCGGACCTGTAAAAGCACTGAATAGTTGAGTCATCAATAATGGGCCGATGATAGAAGTTACACTCATCAAACTTGTTAACGCACCTTGCAATTCACCTTGTTCATTGGCGGGAACTTGCGATGAAATTATTCCCTGCAATGCCGGGCCCGCAATACCCCCCAGACAGTAAGGAATTAAAAAGGCAAACATCATCCAGCCTTCAGTGGCAAAGGCAAAGAGTATAAATCCTAAGCTGTATAATGCCAAGCCGATATATAGTGAAGTTTTTTGTCCCCACGCGGGAATAATAATTCTTATCAACCCACCCTGTACAATGGCAATCAGAATTCCTACAGCCGCCAACGAAGCACCAATCATGGCGCTATTCCAACCAAATTTCTCAATGGTATAATACGACCAATTGCTTTGTACTGCGTGAGCTGCGATGTAAATTAAAACCAGAGAAGCAACCAATCCGAGTACAACCGGGTAGCGCTTAAGATTTAATAGCGAGGTTACAGGGTTGGCTCGCTTCCATTCAAATCTTCTACGGTTCTCAAGCTTCAGCGATTCCGGTAAAATGAAATATCCGTAGAGCCAATTGAGTAAACTCAATCCAGCTGCAGCCATAAAGGGGACCCGTGGACCAAACGAACCTAACAATCCACCGAGGCCAGGACCAATAATAAAGCCAAGTCCAAAGGCAGCACCAATCATTCCAAAGTTCTGTCCGCGTTTTTCAGGTGTACTTACATCAGCAATGTAAGCCCCGGCCGTAGTAAAGCTTGCACCAAGTGCCCCCGCTATTAACCTTCCTACAAATAACCATCCAATGGTTGGTGCTAATGCGAGAAAAATATAATCTAACCCAAAGCCAAACAACGATCCTAATAAAATTGGCCTTCGGCCGTATTGATCGCTTAGACCACCAAGTATTGGGGCAAACAAAAACTGAACAATCGCGAAGGCAAACAAAAGCCAGCCGCCTATTCTTGCTGCTTCACTTGTGGTTCCATGAGTAAGTTCAATGATCAGGTTAGGCAATACCGGAATAATGATTCCAAAACCGATGGTATCGATTAGCAGGGTAACAAAAATGAAACCGATAGCGGCCTGTTTGCCAGACTTCATAGTAGGATAAATCGAAAGATAAAATTTTACTGGATCACACTCAAGGAAATTTTGCGACCCAAGGCATTCAACAGGGTGATTTTGTTCATAAGCTCATCTTTTTCTTTGAGTTTCACTTGCGCCTTTAAAAGACAATCCTCCGCGAATTCCTGACTCAAAATCTTTACATCAAAGTCCTTAATCAGTTTCATAACCTCCGGGGTTTCATCGTAAGGATATCGGATCAGGAATTTTTCAGTAACCTCCCTCTCAATAATCTGCGAATTACTCAAAGCTTCTTCGGCAGCCAGTTTATAAGCCTGAATCAAACCTCCAACTCCTAATTTGACACCCCCATAATATCTAACCACCACCACCAATACGTTGGTCAAATTCTTAGATCGAATCTGCCCTAGAATAGGATCTCCGGCTGAGTGATTTGGTTCTCCATCATCAACTGCACGAAATCGGTTTTTGTCAGGGTCAAGGATCCATGCAAAGCAATGGTGCGTAGCATCAAAATATTTCTTCCTTAATTGCTCGATTTTCTCCTTGATTTCTGCTTCAGAATCAACCGGATAGGCAAAAGCCAAAAATTTGCTGCCCGATTCTTTGTAATACCCTTCTGAGGAATCCTTAATGGTGTAAAAAGAAAAGTTGCTCATGAGGTAACGTGAACGGGCTTTTTTGCGTCTTAAAGAAAGAAATTAAGTTTCTGATAAAAAATTATTGAAACGAGGCAACCTCCCGTTATCGGGAAAGTCCTTCCAAACGTAAATACTATACTTATGAAAAGAATATTCGCTACCTGCTTAGCGCTGGTTTTTGCCTTCAGCCTTGTGCTGGCTCAAAATAAGGAAACCCGCAATGTTGAAACCTTTACAAAAATTGCCTTTCGTGTACCAGGAAAGCTTTATTTAAAGCAAGGACCTGTACAAAAAGTGGAACTTCAGGGAGAAAAAGATGTGCTGGCCAAAATTGAAACTGAAGTTAATGGTGGCCGCCTGAGCATTGGCCGCGAAAACGACAATTGGAAGATGTGGGATTGGGACGATGATAAAATCACCGTTTATATTACCGTTAAGGATATTGAAGGCTTAAGTGTAAGTGGCTCTGGTGACCTGATGGGGGAAGGAAAATTTAAAACCGGAGACCTGGACTTGAGCGTAAGTGGATCTGGATCCATGGAAATTGATGTCGATGCTTCCGGAATGATGGAAGCCAATGTTTCGGGTTCTGGAAACATGGATGTAACGGGCAATTGCCGGTCGCTGGAAGGTAAAGTAAGTGGTTCTGGGAAGGTGGCCTTTGCTGGCTCTATTGCTGAACGTGCCGATGTTAATG
>JBEBJH010000107.1:0-15491 GCA_040079965.1 Cyclobacteriaceae bacterium | reverse complement strand
GATATAAAAACAGGTTCCGGTATCGCCTGCAATTAGTGATGCCCATCAATCGGAAGAAAGTGGAACCTAAGAGTTGGTTTTTGAATACCTCCGGTGAAATATTCTTTCGCGATACACCTCAGTATTTTGAACGACTGCGGGCGTTTGCAGGAGCCGGGTATCAATTCACTACCACCCACACGCTTATGGTGGGGTACATGCATCAGTTTGATTATCAATTAGTGGATGAAACCGGAAAGAACTTTCTCTATGTAAGCTTTCTCTTTGACCTGCATCGCCACAGGCAGCGCGGCAACGAAACTATACCAAGTAATGTGGATTAACCCTTCGAGGGCCTCAGGGTGACACGTGCTTCGAAGAATTTATCATTGCAACACTTTCATCCATGAAATGTCATTGCGGGCGAGTGGTTAATTATTTCTTTGTGAAGTATGCAACGAGACCCCTTGCCTTCATTCCATTACGGCAAGCAAGCGCAATCCCGTTGAAGCAGTGAGGTGAAGCAACTATGAAATGTTGTTGAGACCAACTAGTCTCTCAAGCATCGAAGACGATGTATTGGGGTTTCGTATCGTCCCTTACAGGAGACGATACTTGACACTAAGAAAGTTGATTGCAAGGTCACTCTTCGAGTACCTCAGGGTGACAAGTGTGAGTACCTCAGGGTGACAGGTGCTTCTTGCACTCAGATTTTGTATCGTCCCTTGCAGGAGACGATACTTGACGCTACAGTTTCCAGATCACTATTTATTTTTGAACCCAAAGGCTTTGATCATCTTATGATAGATCTCAGTATTTTGATAGATCCCTGAAAATTGCTCTGCACCGGGTCCATAAGCAAATACAGGAATCATAACCCCGGTGTGATTGCCCGTGGTAAATTTACCTTCTACCTTCCCAGTCTTCATATCGCCACCAACAATGGAAAAGCCACCTGTTTCATGATCAGCCGTTATAATCACGAGGGTATTGCCATCGGCAGCAGCAAAGTCTAATACCTTACCAATCGCTTTATCAAAATCAATCATTTCATCGATAATATACTGTGTGTCGTTGCTATGTCCACCCCAGTCAATCTGGGAACCTTCAATCATCATGAATAATCCTTTTTTGTTTCCTTTCAGTAATTGAATTGCTTTCTCGGTAGATTTTACTAATTCATCACCACGGCCTTCAGAGAATTTAGCTTGCTGTTCATCTGCGAGAAAAGCTGCCAATTTGCCTTTGGTTATTTGTTGAACTTCCTTTATCGAGTTAGCAATCTGGTATCCCCGTCCTTTGAGGGAGTCATTCAGATTGAGACCATCGGAACGCTGCGAGAAATATTTTCTACCACCCCCAATAAATACATCAATATCGGTTTTGAGGAAATCCAATGCGATTGCTTCATCCAGCGATCGCGAAGGTTGATGCGAAATAAAACAGGCTGGAGTAGCATGTGTGATTGAACAGGTAGCGATTAATCCAGTTGCCAACCCATTACGCTCTGCAATTTCCAGAATGGTGGGTATTGGCTTTCCTGTAGCGTCTACACCGATAGCTCCATTGTACGTTGTTTGGCCGGAGGCAAAAGCAGTGGCTCCTGCTGCAGAGTCGGTTACATAATTATCCGAGGCCTGATTTTTATGAAACCCCACGGTTGTGCAGCGCTCAAGGTTAAGTTTGCCTTTATTGGCTGTAAGCCCAGCATAGATCTGTGCGGTACCCATCCCATCGCCCACCATCAAAATAATATTCTTTACCCGGGACTTACTTTTTTGAGCCCATGCATTAAATGACATTGCTGTCAGGAATACGAGTATTAATACTTTTCTCATTTTCATTAATTATTAATTATGACCTGCATCCCCGGAGTTGCCCGGGATAGCACCAACGGTGTGCAATGTAATGGAAGCAAATTTATGCTCAACGTTTACAGCCGATGAGATCAACAATTGGTATCAAATTTATTCTTCGTCCATATTCAACTACACCGGAAGAACATAACCAGTACTTATTTTTTGACGACCGATGAGATAACTTCTCCGGGTTTAGGGTCATTCTTATACCCGATACCCAACAACGCTGATAAGGTGCTGGCAACCTGGCTTTGATATACTTGTTGATTTGTCTTTATCTCACCCAATGCAGGCGTATCGGGCCCAAGAAAAGCAAACCAGATTTCGTCCGCATTAGGCATTTTACTGCCATGGTGCTTCCAATCTTCAGGGCTTTTCTCACCCCGGCCATGGTCGGTAGTAATAATTATTGTGGTTTTGTCTTTATACGCTGGTTGAGACTGAACCCATTCCCACAGAGTTTTGATAAATCCATCCGTGTATTGTGCGGATGCGAGGTAACGATCATAGTGTCCTTCATGGGCAAAGTGATCTGTTTCATCAAACGAGATGAAGAGTACCCGGGGCTTATTCTTTTTCAAATATTCAAATGCATAATGAAAGGTAAAGGCATCCAACCGTGTACCTCCTGATTCATTTGGCAACTGAAACATCAATTCGTTCATTAATTTTTCACGCTCATTAGGGTTGTAGGTATTCGTTTTAAATCCTGCGTTAACCGGTATACCACTGCGGCTTGTGTTAATTATCCAGGGAAATGTTTCCCACGAAGAAAAGGCTGCTACCCTACCCTGAAACTCCTTGCGTTTATTCAGAAACTCAAGCACGGTTTTATTTGGATTATCAATGGGATCATTGGAATTAACCCTGGCATCATCCGCAGCCCCGGTGAGGATTTCATTATACCCTGGATAAGAGAACCACATTTTATTTGCGGTATTCACATTGTTTCCGAGACTGCGGTTGCCATATAACTGACCTTGTTTGGCAATGACGTTCCAGAAAAAAGGCATCAGCAATTCGCGTCTTTGATCAGGAGTTTCGCGCCAATACTTTTTAGCCGTGCCTGCCGTGTCGCCAACAAATGTTTTATCCAACAGGAGTCGCGACTCGGCCCCGGTAAATAATTCCTGCCACCGGAAACCATCCAGCGTAATCAAAATAATATTTTCAGTCTTGGTCTTTACCTGAGCCTGCAAAGAAAAGGTAAGAATCAGAGCGGAGAATAGGGAGATCAGTTTCAGTTTCATGCTGCGTTAGTTGTTTATCAATACCTTAAATCTCTTAAAAAAATCCGAGGCCTTTCGGCCCCGGAAATCACAACAATTAAACCCGCTTATTATTTATTAATCCAAAGTTCATTATCCACATCGTCCACAGCCGATCCAAACTGAGTTTGTAGCGCGGCCTTTAGGTTAGCTTCATTGTAAAATGTTTCAGCGCTAGGGTATAACCAACGTTTGGGAATTACACCACTATTACCGGTACCAGGGCCGGCATGAAATGCAGGTACACCCGTTCTTCGAAAGTTAAAATATGCCTCAAGGCCAGAATTCTGGAAAAAAGCTAAGTACTTCTGGGTAAGAATTTGATTTAAGCCCGTTGCATTATTGCCAGCATACAATACTGCAGTTTGTGCCAGATAATTAGTTACCGAAGCAGCAGCCGTGCCTATCTGATTATCGTTGTCCGATTCATAAATAGGAATCTGCGTTCCATCAGCAATGCCATAAAAGGACATGGAAGCTTTGATACCATTTTCATAGTACGCTTTTGCATCCCCGGTAACCCAGTTACGGTTAATAGCCTCCGCAACAGAGAAACATAATTCCCAATACGATAACTGTACACCAGGCTCAGGTCCGGTTAATGTTGTATAGTATCGCTTTTGGTTGGCGAAAGAATAAACTCCATTACCAGCCTTCACGGTCATATCATCAAGACTCTCACCTGCAGGCGCGCCAACATAAGCTGCGAAATCTGTGGGAAGAACACCAGCAGTAATTTTTGCTTTGGCAGGATTGGCTACCACAAAAATGCGGGGATCACTTAGATCGGTTAGACCTTTTATATGTGTCGCTGTTAGGTTATAACGACCCTTATCGAAACCCCGGTTACCCGGATTGGTTGGATAGATCTGAGTGGAGCCATTATACACGTAATTCATGTTATCGCTGTTGCTGGTCATTACCGGAAACTCAGTTGGGTTATTGATCACGGCTGCAAAGCGCTGCTTCACATTCAACTCAGCATCAGCATCGTGTTTGCTTAAGCTAATTAACACCCGAAGTTTGAAGGTATTCACAGCCTTTCTCCACTTCGACAAATCGTTGTTGTAATAGAAATCACCCTGCAACGAGAGATCATTAGCCGCAATTAATTGCTTCAAGTCCGCGTTGGCCTGATCCAACCAATTCAATACCTGCACATATACTTCCTTTTGAGAATCATAGGTTGGATCTTTTACTTCCAGTCCTTTCAACGCTTCGCTAAGCGGAACATCGCCCACGCGTTGGGTCATGCGCACATAGAATACGGCTCTGAAATATTTACCCAGCGCAGAATAAGGGTTTACCTCAGCTCCTGATTTTGCAGCTTCTTCCTCCATCTTGATCACATTCTTCAAGGTCATGAAGTTGAGGGAAGCATTGGTCCAGTACTCGTTGGTGCCGTAATAGTTGTAGTTGCAGGACCAGAATTGATTCTGACGATGTTCTAATGACCAGGGTTCTTCATTAAGATCACTGAGTACTCCACGCATAACCAGGGAAGGTGGTACAGAGGCGGGTCGGTTTTCATTCAACCCGATTTCTTCAAAGTCCTGGCAGCTAAACGATACCAACATGGATATCGTAAGTGTCATATATAAAGTTATCTTCTTCATGATGGTATAATTAAAAAGTGATGTTCACATTAAATCCATAACGTCTCAAGGTAGGCGACTGCAGAGAAGAGTAAGAATCGGGTGCTACAAACTGGTCGATATCCACATCTTTTTTCTCTGCAAAATAGAACAGGTTTCTTCCTACCAAAGAGATTGAGGCCTTTCTAATAAAGGATCTCTCTAACACCGCAGAAGGGAAATTATAAGTAAGGGTAACCTCTCTCAGTTTAGCATACGAACGACTGATTACGTTAGCCTCTTCAGCTTGATAGTAGCGGCTGATCCAGTCTTGCAGGAAAGTAGCCGTAGTATTGGGAGCAAATTGCAGTTCGTCATAATTGGTAATCGCACCCGTGATCGGATCGTACTCAATAGCCGCGCCATTAGAAATTACTACACCTTCACCCACAAAAGACTTTACTCCTAACGCATCCTGAGCCCTGGCAACGCCCATCGCACCCTGCACTGTTTCGATATGACGACCGCCCCGGAACGTTTGACGCTGTATGTAATCAACAAGAATACCGCCTACACGGCCATCAAACTGAAATACCAGGCCCCAGTTCTTATAATTAAATCGGTTGGTGATACCCCATGACCAATCTGGGTTGGTATTCCCTAAGAATTGAGCAACCGCTGTGCGAATCGGGCGACCACTGGCATCATTGATCAACTGACCATCAGGAGTTTTATAAAAAGCACCGGCATAATATGCATCTACCCGATCACCGATCTTAATAAAGCCTAAACGGTCAGCGCCATCGGGCAACTCCTTAAGCGTTTCTTTGAAGGATCCATAGTTAAACAAGACGTTCCAGTTCAAGCCATCCGGATTATCCAGCGGCTTGGCATTAAGAACAATTTCCAATCCTGTACGCTGAGTCTTTGCACCATTGGCGATATAGCCTGTGTACCCTGTAGTTTCAGAGAGCGGTTGATTGGAAATCTGCGGTCCATCGATGTTATTAAAATAAGTAACATCCAATCCAATCCGATCATTGAGGAAACGAACATCCATACCCACTTCAGTGGCTGAAGTAAAGTAAGGTTTCAGATCTGGGTTGGTTAACGTATTCGGATAATACGCACCGGGCTGATTATTATAAACCAAAGGTGTGCTGTATACAGCCTGGTTTCCATAAGTAGGTCCGCCATACGGTGTTCTGTAAGAGGAACCATAATCCAGTGGATAAGGTGCATTGGGTGTAGCACCGATGGTGGCCGTTGTAAAGCCTTCGCCTACCTTAGCATAAGCGCCTCTGAGTTTCAACATGGAAATAGCAGTTGGCAGTTTCAAAGCCTCCGATAATACCACACTCATCGATGCTGAAGGGAAGAAATACTTCGTTTCGGACGGATACAAGGTCGAGTTGTCATCCTGACGGCCGGTAGTAGAAACAGTTAACCAATCACGGAATGAAAAATCAAACGTATAGTAGAAGCTATAGACATTCATCGGAGCTTTGAAATTATAAGCTTTGATGGGGTTAAGTGAGTTGTCAAATGTATACGCACCGGGTGTTAACGAGGAAGCCGGAACATTCAGGTAGTCGGTTGTGATATAACTTGAGCGATAATCAAAGGCTCGGATATTTCCACCCACCGAAGCTGTTAAATTAATATCCGGTGTAACGTCCTTATTGAAGGTGATCAACAAGTCTGAGTTGCTATCAAATAGATTTCTGTAATCTTCACGATAGTCACCTTTGGCTTGCTCACGACCATACACGGTTGCCGAATACGGGAATTTCTCATTTCTGAAAAGTTCGTAGGTGCTGATCGCGGTTCTTCCTAACACCTGCAAGTAATCGGTAATATCATACTTCAACGACATATAGCCGTAGATGTCTGTTTTCTGATGACCCCGAAGCCACTCGTTGGTTAAGAAGTATGGATTGTTGTAACGGGTATAGTCAGCATAAATCTGCTGCACGCCTTCTTTTCCCTTCTGCCAATAATTTTTCATATCATCAATATCCCAATCAGCTCCACCCCAAATGGTGATGTTATAAATCATACTGTTAGGACCGTATTGAACATCGGGGAAGTTCTCGCTATACTGACGGTTGTAATTAATGTTTGACTCTAAACGAAGTTTATCAGAAAAGTCAAAGCCGGTGGTTACATTGAAGTTATCGCTGTTCAGATTTGTGTTGGGAACCTGCCCTTGCTGATAATTGTGAGAATAGGAGAACCGCAAATCATAGTTTTGACCGCTGGCCGAAAGAGCAATGTTGTTCGTGCTTAAGAAGCCCGGACGCAAGAACCGTTCAAGATTATCCGCACCGCGTGCTGTCCAGGGAGTAGGAATAATGTTTCCGGTAAAGGTTGTACCGCTTGGAAAGGTAGTTGTATAGGTATTGTTGGGATCAACAACTCCATCGTACTGAGGAATTAACTGGCCATCAAAACGGGGGCCCCAGATGTCATAGTCAGAATCGTATAAGCCACCACCTTTACCATCAGCAAATGCATACCGGCCATGATCGCCAGGGCCATACTCATCTTGTACTTTGGGAATCGTAAGGAAGGTGTTGTCCCACATGTTGGACGTATTAAAGTCTATGCTAAAGCCACGCTTATCATCAGAACCTTTTTTTGTTGTGATGATAATGGCCCCATTTACACCACGCGTTCCATACAATGCAGAAGCCGAAGGACCTTTCAGTACAGTATAGGTATCAATATCATCCGGGCTTATGTTCCAGGTGTCTGAATTAATGGGTACGCCATCCACTACATAGAGAATGTTGCTGCGACCGCGAAGCGAGACAACCGGGGCCCCAATAAGTTCTGCGGAAGAACCAACATTTAGACCCGCGACTTTACCAACCAACGAGTTAATAGGGTTTGGCTCACGGGCCTTCAGGATCTGGCTTGCTTTTACATCTTGTGTAGCGTAACCAATCTTTGTTTTGTCTTTTTCTATACCCAAGGCAGTAACAACCACTTCAGATAATTCTGTAGCATCGGTTGCCAAGGATACATCCAATGCAGTGCGACCGTTCAACGCTGTCTCCTGGGTGATGAATCCTACGAAGGAAAATACGAGGATATCATTAGCAGAACCAACCGATAACGTATACGAGCCTTTCGAATCCGTGATCGTTCCATTGGTTGTCCCTTTCACCAGAATGTTTACTCCTGGAATTGGACTTTGATCTTCTCCGGACTTTACACTTCCGGATACCGTAATTTGTGCCATTGCCAACTTGCTGGCAAAGAGCACCATCACCAGCATGAAGACTTTTAAAAGCCAGCTCATGCCTGGTTTGTTTGGTTGTAGAGTTTGATTCATAGTTTAAGTTTAGTTTTTACCTACTACTGTTTGGCGACACAAAAGTGTGCTATTCCCTGAAAGCCTTGTTTAGTGACAGATTATTGATCGGTTAATTGATTGTGCAGTCTGCATCAATCACATAATGCTCCGGTAACTCGTACCAGAAATAAATTTGCAGAAGCCTGAAATTGAGTGTAGTTCCGATTAACAAAACGATAACAAGAGTATGAAATACTCAACGCCCTGCATCCGTGTACCTATGCGATTACAGGAATTCATAACATGCATTCCGTATTGTTAACACGCGCATAAACTTCAGCGCCCTGATTTAGTAATACCCGCATCGCATCTTTCGCTGTTAAAACTGCTTTATGATACAGCCTGTGAAATTTGATTTAATCGTTGTGGGTGCCGGAGTTCTGGGAACCTTCCATGCTTATCACGCTGCTGCATTAGGTAAGAAAGTATTACTCGTTGAAAAAGACCAGTACCCGGTGCAGGCTACGGTTCGCAATTTTGGACAGGTTGTTCCTTCCGGCATGTCGTCTGACTGGTTTGAATACGGAGTATACAGTACACAACTCTATAAAGAGATCCAGGATCAATATGAGATCTCCATTCGTCAGAATGGAAGTGTTTATCTGGCTTCGGATGCCGATGAACAAACGCTTATTCATGAATTGAAAGCCATCATGGATGACAGGGAATATGAAGCCCAGCTAATCTCACAGAAACAATGTCTTGAAAAATGGCCAGCCTTAAAAGCAAGCTATTGCCGTGAGGGTCTATTTTTTCCGCAAGAAGTAAGTGCCGAACCTCCATCCATGATTCACCGGCTGATTGAATATTGCAAAGTTCTGTTTCCCAAACTTACGTATAAGCCATCCACCACCGTTATTGATTGCCTTGTAGCTGGAGACGAGGTACGGGTTGTTACCCATAAAAGTGACGTGTTCGTTGCGGACAAAGTGATCATCTGCAATGGGGGCGAATTTAAGATCCTCTTCCCTGACCTGTTTAATGAAAGTGGAATTGAAATCAGCAAGCTGCAAATGTTGCGCACGATCCCTATGCCCGAAGTGGGATTGGAAGGAAATATTCTCACGGGGCTCACCATTCGCAGGTATGAGTCATTCACTGAATGTCCTTCCTTCCAAACATTACAAACGCCTGAACACCTTAACGAGCTAAAGCGGTGGGGCATTCACATTTTATTTAAGAAGGCCAATGATGGCTCTATCATCATTGGCGATTCGCATGAATACGCAGGCGTAAACGATATGGATGATCTGGGCTTTGAACTTAACCACCACATCAATCAACTCATGTTTAAGGAAGCGCAGAAAATTGTTTCGTTTGATGTTTCCGCTATTGCAACTACCTGGGCTGGCTTTTACGCACAGCATCCTCAAAAAGATATCGTTGAGATTGACCTTGAAAATAAAATTCACATTCGTACAGCCATTGGCGGAAAGGGCATGACCTCGTCAGCTGGGTATGCGCAACAAAGTATCCGGAAAATTTTCTCCGTTCATCCGGTCTATTGATCATGCCGCTGCAAAAACGGTTATCGATTAACCACCGGCTCAGTAAAGTAAATCCACTATGGTTTACGATCTACGCTTCTGTGGTCGCATTCTGTTTATACACCTGCGTGTATGCCTTCCGAAAAACATTTGCGGTAGCTACGTTTGAGGGTATCCAGTTTGCTGGAATGAGCTATAAGGTTTGGCTTGTCACCTTTCAGGTAGTTGGCTATGCGCTGTCCAAATTTATTGGTATCAAAGTAGTAGCTGAGCTAAAAGCACACTCACGCATGATTGGAATTTTCCTAATGGTATTGGTAGCAGGGCTAGCCTGGTTGTTATTTGCTTTTGTTCCTGCACCTTATAATATTATTTTTTTATTTATGAACGGGTTGCCCCTGGGAATGGTGTGGGGTATGGTGTTCAGTTATCTTGAAGGCAGACGGATGACGGAAGTGTTGGGCGCAGCACTTTCTGTAAGTTTCATTTTCTCGGCCGGGCTTTGTCGCACTGTTGGTGCGCTTACGATGCAGTATCTGGGCACCTCAGAATATTGGATGCCCTTTGTTACCAGTTGTTTGTTTACGCTTCCCTTTCTGTTTTTCCTATTGCTGTTAGATCAGCTTCCGCCTCCCTCCGTGCAGGATGAAGAACTACGGGCTAAGCGATCGCCCATGAATGCTGAGGAGCGAAAGAAATTTCTAACCACCTTCTTTCCAGGGATAATTCTATTTGTAGTTGCCTATACACTACTCACCGCATTCAGGGATTTCAGAGACAATTTCTCAGCTGAGATCTGGACCTCGTTGGGCATCACCAACGACCCCTCCGTTTACACTTCCACAGAAATCCCCGTCTCTATTTTTGTTTTACTTTGCATGGGAAGTTTGATGCTGGTGAAAAACAACATGCTTGCCCTGATGATCAATCATGTAATTATTCTCTCCGGGCTCTTGCTCATCGGAATAGCTAACTTTTTGTTTGAACAGTTAATGATCAATGCTACTGTTTGGATGATGCTTATTGGCACCGGGCTTTATATGGGGTATGTTCCCTTCAATAGCATTTTCTTTGATCGCCTGCTGGCTGCTTTTCGGTATGCAGGCACGGTAGGTTTTATAATGTATGTTTCCGATTCGTTCGGATACCTGGGTAGTGTGGGTGTGCTATTCTTCAAAGAATTTGGCTACGCTAAACTTAGCTGGCTGAGTTTCTTTATTTCAGGTGGATATATCGTTTCGATAGTCGGTGTTATTCTAATCGGTGGCTCAATGATTTACTTTCATAAAAAACATAAAACCTGGCTGTCTCTCAATTCATAATTCCTAAAATCGGAAGTATTTCAGAAAGATGCTGAACCAGATGCGTGTGGGGTCCCTTCTGTAGTTCCTCATGAGAATAGGCACCCGTGGTAACACCAATTACCCAACTGCAACCAGCGGTCGTCCCTTCCTGCAAATCGGATAGGGTATCACCTACCTTAGCAACCGACTCAACCTCTGTAACACCGGTTAATTCCATCGCTCTGTAAATCATATCAGGAAAAGGCCGGCCTTTTGCCACTTCATCGCTTGTAATGCTGCTATCAATTAATCCTTTTTTCTCCCATCCCATTCTTTCGAGCAAGGGAGCAACAATAATGCGATCAAAACCAGTATCAACAGCGACTTTTATTCCGTGTTCTTTGCAAATTCTAAACACATCACTGGCTCCTTCTTTTTCCATAACCGATGCATGCTTTTTATAAAAGGCTGTCATTTTCGAAACGAAATGAGCATGCATTTCAAGTACCAACATATCGCTGATATAGGGGTATTTATGAAGCTCCAGTAAGCTCCTGATCGCTACCGGTTTGGGAATACCCATTACTTCATTGGCTTCCTGAATGCTGATGCGGATATGAATTTTCTTAAACACACGTTGCAATACACGATGTACATCCTTGTTGTCGTTGACCGTTGTACCCGCCAGATCAAAAACAATCAACTTAGGTTTCTTCATTCTTCGAAATTCGGGAAATGAAATCCCTCGATCAATAATCCGACATGATCCTATTTTTAAGTTTTTAACTATTTATTTACACAACCATAATATTCAACCTTCACTATACCAGGATCATTAGGGTTTAGTTTGCAACTTTCCATTTACTGCCCTATGAAATCCGAACAAGCTGTGATTGATGAGATTTTTGATTTATATGAGCGCTATGGTCAGGCTGATTATATTGGTGAACCTGTATCGCAAATCGAACACATGTCGCAATCAGCACAGTTGGCTATAGAAGGTGGATATGACGATGAGGTAGTATTGGCCGCATTCTTTCACGACATCGGCCATATTTGTGTACACGCTACAGCCGAACAAAGTATGGCTGGTTATGGTGTAAAAAGTCATGAAAAGATAGGGGCTGATTTTTTGCGTGCGAAAGGATTTCCTGATCGTGTTGCCAGACTTGTTGAAAACCATGTGCAGGCCAAGCGTTACCTCACGTATAAGTATCCTCCCTACTATGAAAATCTCTCCGAAGCCAGTAAGAAGACCCTGGAGTTTCAAGGTGGAGTAATGAGTAAACCTGAAGCGGAAGTATTTGAATCAGATCCCTTGTTTGAGTTAAGTATTCTGCTACGGAAGTGGGATGAAGAAGCCAAAATCAACCATGTGCCGCTTATTGAAATGAACTTATTAAAGGAAAAATGCAAGAGAGTCCTGTCTTATTCCACTTCATTTTGATCTTAATTTCACCGTTCCTGCTTACCTTTGTAATCGTTTGACCAAAACCTACAGGTCATTTCCTTCATGACGTTACAATTCCCTGACAATTTTCGGTTTGGAACCAGCACATCAGCCGTACAAATCGAAACCGCTGATGATCATGACTGGCAAGGATTTACGGCCCGCGACAGTTCCATTTTTGCAAGAACCACCGATCATGAATTGCTTTGGGAAAAAGATGTCGAAATTATTTCATCCCTGGCCCCCAACTATCGGATGAGCTTTATGTGGAGCCGACTGCAACGAACTCCCTTCGCTTCACTTGATCCTGATGCTGTAGCCCACTATAGAAGTTTACTGATACAGCTTAAAGAAAGAGGTGTAGACATTATGCTCGTATTGCATCATTTTGCTAATCCGGGTTGGTTTAGTAAAGCAGGCGGTTGGGCAAATAAGGAAAGTGTTGCCTGGTGGTTGGATTATGTGAAAAAAGTAATTCATGAATTTGGCGAATTCGTTACCCTGTGGAATACATTTAATGAACCCAATCTTTATATCAGTCTAAGTTCGTTGGCGGGATTGTTTCCACCACAAAAAACAAATCCTGTTTATGCGTGGCGGGTATTAAACAACATGAGTCGTGCTCATAAACAAGGATACGAGATGCTTCAGGCGCGCTCACCCGGAAAACCGGTGGGGATTTCGCATAACGCTTCTATTCTTGAAGCCGATAATCTGATCGGGAAGTTACCTGCTAAAATTTCCGACTGGTTGTACATGGACTTTATCCCGGGTTGGTTTGAGGCGTGCGATTTTTTTGGGTTGAGTTACTATTCACGTATCGGCTATGACCCCATGCCGGTAACGTTTTTAACCACGCCTGAAAAGATCACAAAAGAGAATAAACAGCATGACGATATGTGGGAGTACTATCCGGAAGGGTTAGGCCAATGTATTGATCGCTATTGGAAAAGATTCCGCAAGCCTATCATCATCACAGAAAATGGAATGTGCACGAACGATGACAACCAGCGGATACAGTCACTTTATGATTACATGAACATCCTTCATGATCAGATAGAAAAAGGTGTTGACATTCGTGGATACTATCACTGGAGCACGTGGGATAATTTTGAATGGAATCTCGGGCCTTCCTATCGCTTTGGCCTATATGCCTGCGATCCGCAAACAAAAGCGCGTATCAAACGGCCCAGTGCCGATGTATACTCGTCATTGGCCTATTCAAAAAAGCTGGTGATTACTTCCAATCCTTATAAAGTTTTAGAACCCGCTCGATAGCAGGGCGTGCGGTTTCCTTATACGTTACGTCTACCCTATTTTCAGTTTCAATCCAGTCTCCAATTTTTGCATGATTCTTTTTACTCACTTTCTTAATAACAGGTACGCCTACTTGCTTTAGTGATGCGGCATTGAAATGCTGCTCGTGCTGATTTTTCATTGGCACCACCAACAACTTCTTTCCTAAATAAAGAGCTTCGGCTGGCGTTTCAAACCCTGCACCGCATAGTACACCTTGCGAAGACGCCAGGCTGATTGTGAATGCTTCATTGTTGACCGGGAAAACTGAAATCTTTCCAATATGGTAAGGCTTTGTAATGTGCTTTGAAAAAATGTGCCATTGGGTTCCCGAGAATTTTAAGAACAATTTTACCAATTTCTTGTCATCATAGGCTGGTAAGTAAACCGTGTAGTGACCCAGGTCGGTAGCGGTAGTGTTGCGAATGCGTTCGCGAATTACCGGAGTGAAAATATTCTGATCATACGATGCAAAATGAAATCCCACACCTTCCTTTACCGGTGCATAATTATTCAAAAACCAAGTGCCAATAGGATCAAAGTGTTTGGGCTTAGGTACTTTGGGGGATAACAGAGAATACTGGTGGCTAAGGGCTATGCAGGGAACATCTCGCTTATGGCATGCCCATGCCGTGATCGCTTCAAAGTCATTGATCACCAGGTCATACTTTTCAACAGGAAATTCCTTGATCTCGCGCATCACTCGTTTAGAACTGTTGTTCTTGAACGTCTTAAGGAAATCAATTCCGCCTTTCTTGCCAAAGAAGAAACTGAGTCCCTTTGATTTATATTTTACAGGCATGGTTAGTTTAATGTCGGCCTGAGCGCCACTTACAAATAAGTCCACCTTCCCATAATCGGCAAGCATGGGGGCAATCTCTTCGGCCCGGGCAATATGACCGTTGCCTGTTCCCTGAATGGCGTAAAGTATTTTCACTTTTTAGGTTTAAGCAATTGTTCCATCATTTCATTGAATAGCTCCTTGTTATCCGAACCTTTAAATCTTCGGGGTAGTTTAATGGCCTGCGCCATCTTATCCTCGCGATAATTATAGATTCGCCAATTCCCACTATGGCATTCCAGTGCGGTGAGGTTTTCAACCCAGTCCCCAGAATTTAGATAGATAACGCTTCCCTTTTCTGTTGTTATCGTCTTCATGGCTGGTTTGTGAATGTGACCACACACCACATAATCATACCCATTGTCGATGGCAATTCCAGCAGCCGTTAACTCAAAGTTATCAATAAACTGAACGGCTTTCTTTACACTGTCTTTAATTCGTTTGGAAAGAGAAATTTTCTCGCGCCCTAATTTTTGTAAAACAAAGTTTACAAAGGTGTTGATATAAATAAGCGAATCATATCCCACTGCGCCTAATTTGGCAAGCCATTTGGCACTCTGCATGGTAACATCAAAAACATCGCCATGGAATATCCATGCTTTTTTCGAATTGATTTTTAATAGCAGCTTATTCTCTATTTGAAATGATCCCAGGCGGAAGCCCGCAAATTTTCTAAGCATCTCATCATGATTTCCAGTCAGGTATACCACTTTCGTACTGTGGGTCATCAGGCCGGTAAGATGTTTAACCACCTGCATATGCGTTTTGGGCCAATACCTTGTTGAGAACTGCCACATATCGATGATGTCACCGTTTAGGATAACCTTGCCCGGCTCGATTGATTTTAAATATCTGAGAAGTTCTGTCGCATGGCAACCGTACGTGCCGAGATGAATATCAGAAAGAATGACTATGTCTACAGGGCGTTTCTTACTTTTTCCCATTCATAAAGTTTAAAAAGTTCAGCATCCTAATTTAACCTATTTATAGATTTGTGTAAAACTACGGGCTGAGGTAGCCTCTGGTTTTTAGAACATATTATCTTAATGTTAATTCATGATGGGCAGGGATTGTCTTGAGGTTGCTTATATCC
>JBEBJH010000106.1:0-15606 GCA_040079965.1 Cyclobacteriaceae bacterium | reverse complement strand
TTTCAAAAGATTTCAAGGGGTTCTTGTCACGGATAGTTATCAGGTTCAGCTCAGCCAACTCTTTAATTATTCTTTTTGCCTTTGGGTCTACAATATCAATTCTCATTGTTTCCATACTCAAAAATACAATAAAAAAACAACCCTATTACCAAGTGGTTTCCAGGAAGTGAATCAGAAGGCCCCGAATCTCTGATGCATTATGTAGAGCATTTATGTATGGTTAGATAAAGCGACCAAGGGCAGAGTGTTTACATTTGTCTTTCACTTTTCGCAGCATCCGCGGGGCGGGAGACGCTGCTGGGAAGGGGATGACCGCGTTATACAAGAGGGCGCACGGGTCCTCTAAACATCTCACTTCCGCATCGCCTTCACAAACACATCAATCTCCTCAGGCCCATCATTTAGATAATATAAACTCACCAACCCCTCTTCATTTGAAAATACGGTGGCTGGAATGGCATTGGCAGTTAACCACCAGCCTTCGGGTAACGTAATCGTATTGTGCACGCGACCAAAGGAACGATCCCAGATTAATTCATTGTTTACATTCACATACCGATTGGGATCGGTATAGGTTTCTTCGATGCGGATGCGGGTGGAACTACCTTTCGTTACCGGATCAAACCAAATGACAATCACTTCGGCCGTAGGTAAGTAATCGGTACCGATATCAATTCCCTTTTCTTTGATGGCAGTGCCTACCAGGGTTTCAACTTTCAATGGTTTGCCGGTATCGAGATTGAACGCAGAAGGATTGGAAGCTTTGCTTCCGGCACGCACTACGTTTAAATATTTATTAATGCCTTCACGACTTTCGGTATAGTCGTGATACAATCGGAAGGAATGCGTTTCAGGTTGTTGTAAAAAATAAACGATCTCGCGGGTTTGGTACGCGCGCTCGGGAAATGAAAATCCCATCCGCACTTTTGATTTATCCCGGCCTTGACCAGGAGGAATGTTTTCCTGTGACATCACGGTGGGCACTGCCACCGGCTTTGAAAGTTTACGGCCTTCAATGCGCAGCGGAACAACATCGGGCCCGCGATTTACGAAACTGATTTTGAGACGGCCATCGGCTTCCATCATCATTTGTGAGGGGTAGTTGCACGCAATCAACTCATATCCTTTCGGCAGCACGATTGAATTTCTTTTGATACCCAGTGAGCGCTGAAAAACAATTTTATCGCCTTCGGCATAATAGCTTTTGGTATCGGCATAGGTCTTATCAATCAACAAACGATATTCAGCATTTTTTGCTACGGGGTGTGCGAGGACGATTTGCAGGTAGTCGGTTTCTTTGTCGGCCCCGGCCAGTCCGTTTTTCTTTGCGGCTTCACCGTTCACAATCGTCCACGTCAATGGTTTGCCGGTTGCTAAATCAATGACACGATCCACTTTGTGTTCGCTGCCTTTGCGGAGGGTGTTGTGAAAAAAGGTAGCACCCGGTGTGGTGGCAGACACTTCATATAAGATGCGAAAACTGCTGGAGACAGGATCTAACAGTTCGTAGCGTGTATAGTCATCGGTGGATTGAGCGTGGGCACCGGATATTGTAAGTAAGCAAATCAGTAGATAAATACTTTTCATAGTCTTGGTGGGAATGGTTGAAACTAGGACAATCCAGCGCAGATTGCAAATACAAATTGCCATTCTTTGGGGTGCTGTGTTATTAAAATCCGATCGCATTTATTAAATCCGAATAAGTATTTTTGATACTATGTTGACAGTATCAAAATTCCCGCTGGCTTTATTATTGATGTTGCCCCTGGCGCTGCAAGCGCAGAAGCCTAAGAACTATACGGCTGTTACCACTGAGCTATCGCAAAAAATTGTGACCGCCCCCTCAGCCCGCGTGCCACAGAGTCTGGCGGTGGTACCCTTTACGGCAACAGCATCTTCAGTAGAACAATCCAAAGCCTTTGGAGAATATCTGACGGAAACTATCATCGGTTCTATTTCTGGCCATCCGGATAAACTGAAACTTTTTGAACGCACCCGAATGGATGCGATCCTGAAGGAACATGAGTTTATACTCACTGACCTGATGAAACCGGCTGCTGCCTTGAAGATCGGTGAACTTGCGCCCATCGATGCACTGCTTTCTGGCACGTACACGAAATTGAAATCGTACATCGAAGTAAGTGCACGCATCATTGATGTGTCGAGCGGTGAGATTACCATGAGTTACGTAGGCCGTATTAAAATGAATAAAAATCTATTGGCTTTGTTTCTTCCTGCTACTACGAACATGCTATCTAACTCAACCAACACTACCACCGCACCGGTTCAGATCACAATCAACAACTCGGTGAACGGAAACATGATCTCTAAATCAAAGTCTGCAGAAGAGATCTGTAAGGAACGCGTAGCAGAATTTCGTCCGCGCCTCAACGATCTGTCGTCACAGGAAAAAATCAATGCGGTGGTAACAGCAGCCGTTGCTACTCCTTTCGACAACCAATGCGGGAAACTGCATTATGACGTGATGTATTCGTTCACACGATTTAAACTTGATCCTGCGGAGTATAAAACATTTCTGCTGCATACCCTGGACACGATCCGATACCCGGCAGGCGATGAGCGCGCTTATGAAATTGTCCGATACCTGACCAGCGATAGCCGCACGGATGAGAATGAATGGAAGTCTTCGTTTGCTGCGCTTATGCGGGTTGGTAATTATTCTATTTCAAGTTATATCAACTACCTGATTGCAAAATCAACAAACGGTGAAGAGGAACAAAAGGCCCGCATTGCAACCTACTTTAAAGTTGCCTCGGAAAATAAACTGGGCCTGCCCCGCCCGGTACCATTCGAAATCGCCTTTGTGGAAATGATGGAAGGGTTGAAAAGCAATCAACCATTACGACAGCATGTGTATGAAACATATTCTTCCCGACTGGTAACCGATGATAAACTGAAGGCTACGTTATTCAGTGAACTGTCATCGATGTATAAAGAAGAAACCCAACCCCAGCGCAAGACAGAACTCATAGGCTGGCTTGCCACATTCGTCAATGCGAATGAGTACCCCAAAGCGCACGAGCAACTCTACGACTTTGCGTGGAATTTCAACATGACTTATAATGAAGGTCAAAACGAAATAATCCGAAAAGAATTTCCGGAGGCTGACCTGCGGACTCTTGCACAGCGTTGTCATGACAAGTTTTCAACCTATGCGCTGATGACTCCGTACCCAAGTCAAAAAGATGATCGCATTAATTTTTGTGTTAAGTATAGTATCCGCATACCGGGGGTAATTCCTACGCTTGAGGAAGCAGACGCAATTTTAAAAGGCAACAACCTGCAAGAGCAACTTCGGGTGATGAAGTTACTTGTGCTGATGGAAACCCCACCCAGGAAAATTGAAAGCACGTTTATCGCATTGTTGAATAAACGCAGCCTGGAAGACCGGGGCACGATGAATGAAATTCAAACATTAGCCATTGAAGTATTAGGTCATTGCAGAACAGCGGACGTGAAAGCGATTGATTATATGATCAGTGTGCTTCCGCATTATGGTAACGACACGGAAGCTGCGATGGAGGCATTGATAAAAATCGGGAAGCCAGCCGTAAAACCACTTATAGCACGGCTCGATAAAACTACAGATCAGGATGGAGGACTTCAATTTCAATTGATCACACTGCTCGGAAAAATCGGTAAGGATGCTGTGGGTGCAGAGAGGTCGATACAACGCGTGCTGTCAACTGCACGCAACAACGATGTGAAGTATGCCGCAGAGGCAGCGCTGCAGTCGATTAAAGGAATGTAGAGTTTAAGATGTGTTATGAGCCACGTTTATTAGAATGTCATTGCGGGCAAGCTTGATGAATGATCAAGCGAAACCGAATTAGGTAATCTATGATTGAACGTCAAGGAAGGTCTGGCGCGACCCGCAATCTCTTGAAAGCAACACAAATGTATTTCACAGCTTCGCATTAATGGGATCGCGGATCGCGTTTTGCTGAGAGGGAGTGTGATTATGATTCGGTTAACTTGCCCGCAGCCTGCCAGCTGGCGGGATGACAGCGTAAGAAGAGGATCGGACTATTAAAAATGTCATTGGGAGACCGTTAAGATCACTCCTTCATCCTGGCAAACTCTACCTCCGGATCAGCGCCTACCCGGGTTTTGATTTTGTCAATCTTGCCGGCTTCATTGGTAGTGAAGTGTAATTTGTAAACCCGGAGACTATAGTTGATCGTCATGTCTGGATGTTCGGTAGACCAGAATTGATCGTAATGAAAATGCTCCAATACCTCCCCCCACATCCGATGCTTCATGCGCAGGTGATCGCCTTCCAGTGTGATAATCATTTTGCCATAGGCCTTATGCTCGTAGGTGCCAACATAGTCAGCGAGCGCATGCGATGTCTTTGTGTCTTTTACTTTCAACGCCTTCAATGAATCTAACTCTCTCCAGTTCTTCGTCTCCTGTTTGGTGAGCTCTTTTTTTATTTTGGTTGTCCAGGGAGACTCGCCTAATTGCAAAAGCCGGTCCAGGATGCCATACACGGCTGCATTAGCCATGGGAGTGCCTTGCGCTGTATTGGTCAACACAATAATTGCTATACTGTCTTTAGGCAGCATCGCCATGGTGGAACGATACCCACTGATAACACCGCCATGCGACACCATCACATGACCTTTGTAGTCAGTCGATGATCGGCCCATACCATAGAGACCATAAAAAACTTCATCGTACACCATTTCTTTAGAGGTAATGGTGTTAGGTTTGATAGTTTCGATAATGGCTTTCGATGGGATCACCTGTTTGCTTTTGAATTTTCCTCCATTGATCTGGGCTATCATCCAGTTGCTTAACTCTTCTACATTGGATACAATCGCTGCGGCCGGTGCCCAGCATGCGCAATCCGTATCAGGTTCATACTCCTTTAATTTTTTATCCACCCGGCCCACCAGGTAATCCTTTGAGAATTCACCTTTCTTAGTAGCGGCTTCAAAATTGAATGTGCTCTGTTTCATTTCGAGCGGATCAAATAGTGTTGTCTGGATCAGCTGCTCCCACGTTGTGCCATTCACTTTGGCCGTAACGGCTCCGGCTGCGGCATACATATTATTATTGTAGAGATACCCTTCCCGAAAACCCATTGTAGGGTTCATGTATTGAAGGCGGTCCAGAATTTCCTGAAGGGTATAGCCAGATCCTGCCCACACTCCATCCCAACGGGGCACGCCACTGCGGTGGCTCAACATATCGCGCAGTGTTAATTTCTCATCGAGTTCTCCGGTGGCAAAATGCAACTCGGGCATGTAGGTGCGCACGGGCTTGTCGAGGTCGAGTTTCTTCTCTTCATGTAGCATCGCGGCTGCCATAGAAGTAAACAACTTGCTGTTGCTCGCAATGCCAAAAGTTGTCTTCGTTGTGACGGGAAGTTTGTTGGCCACATCGCGATAGCCGAAGCCTTTGGAGAAGATCACTTTGTCTTTGTACACAATGCTCACCGCACTGCCCGCAATTTCCCACTCGGTCATCAGTTGCTGTATGTATTGATTTACTTTGGGTAGTTCTTTTTTGAATGTGAGTGCTTGCCCTTGTGTGGTAACGAAGGCAAGTAGGAGTAAGAGTGTAGCGGATATTCTCATCGGGTTAAGGTTTTAGGGGTAGTTAAATGTACCCGATAATTGGGGAACATCCCAGGGATTTATGAAGACATTCCGGATCAAGCGCATCGTCCTCTGCCACAGACCACACGTGACCATTAAAAATAATAAAACCAAGGGCGATATGCTGTAAAATTATTATCTTGTTTATACGAGTCACTAATTTTTTCATTTGTAACCCCTCAACTCATGAAAACATTATTCAAAATCCTGAAATGGAGTGGTCTACTGATTGGTCTGTTCATTCTTGTTGTTGTAATATCCGTCTACTCTTTGTACCCACCCACCTATGATGCACCTCAAGTAGATATCACAGCCAGTAGAGACAGCGCTGTCATTGCACATGGAAAATATTTCGTGTATGGCCCTGCACACTGTGCTGAATGCCATGTTAAATCGGATCGCAAAGACCCGGCAAATTGGGAAACAAATATTTTAACCAAACCATTGACGGGAGGGTTAGAGTTTACCCTGCCTGGTGGCATTATCTATTCGGGGAATCTAACCCCGGACAAAGAAACTGGTATTGGTCGCTACACCGATGCTGAACTGGCCCGGATTATTCGTTATTGTGTTAAGCCCAACAATGAATTACTATTTCCATTCATGGCATATAGTGGAGTAAGTGATGAAGATCTTACGGCCATTGTTTCGTATCTCCGTTCTATCGAGCCAGTCAATAATAAAGTCCCTGAAAAGGAAGTAGGCTTTTTGATAAAAGGTATCTCAGTTATGTTTTTTAATAAGCCTTTTCAAATCCAAAAAGATATTCCGAAGTCGGTAGTTAGAGATACCACGGCAGCCTATGGCCAATACCTTTCCAATTCGGTTTCAGGGTGTAATTATTGCCATACTAAAACAGATGAGATAACTGGGGAATTTACAGGACCTCAATTAGCCGGAGGCGGAAAAACACCTTCTGCAACCGAAGAACCAGGCGTATGGGTTTACTCTCCTAATCTAACTCAGGACCGGGAGACGGGTAAGATGTATGGCTGGACGGCAGAGCAATTCATACAACGTTTTCGGTTGGGGAGAGGCGTGAAGGAAAGCATTATGCCCTGGGAGGCATTTAAAACCTATAGTGATAATGACCTGAAAGCGATTTACAAATACCTGGTGAGTCTTGAACCAGTAAAAAATGAAGTGAAAGAGATTGTGGTGAGAGAATAGTGATACTGGAGTAAATTCAAAAAAATTATTAATGGCTTGGGCATTTCATGGAATGGCTTTGCACGTCCTACTACGAAGCTGTTATAGCGGCCGGGTGTATTACTTTTAGCAGGATAGAATTACTACTAACCCGAACCTGCCTTTGTCGGCAGACAGGCCGGTATCCCGTTCGGAACGACATTTCATAGTATGACTAACGAGCTCATCAGAATGTTTTTAAATAGTCAATACTTTTCTTGAGCGCTACTTCGGGTTGTTGCACCATGTCTTGTTCTACAAAGAAATGAACTACTCCCGATTTTTTTGCTGCACCGAGAATTGATTTTAAATCAAGTGCACCGGCATCGGCTGTGCTCATTTGAGGAAACAACTCAATCCATTGCTTAGAGTCTCCACCATCGCCTGAGAATTTCACTTTCTGTTTCATGTTCTTCACATGCATCATTTTGTAGCGGCCCGGATATTTCTGAAGCCAGGCAATCGGATCGACACCTCCGGCTACCGTCCAGAAGAGGTCCATTTCAAGGAACACATATTTCGGATCGGTGTTTTCGATGATCATCTGCACAGGTATCTTTCCTTCCAGTTCTTGTAAGCCATAGCCATGGTTGTGATAACCAAAGCGCAACCCCGACTTCACGGCTTGCTCACCGATTTCATTAAAAATATCAATCGTCTTTTTATAATCGTCCAGGGTCTTTCGGTTTTCAGCCGGTAATGAAGGGAGTACCACGTATTTAAATCCGATCGTGTGTGCTGCTTCGGCCAGTTGGCTCATGCGCGTGCGCAAGGTTTCAAAGTCGGTGTGAACGGCAGGAACACTGATCTTATTTTCATCCATGATTTTTTTTACTTCCGTGGCAGTAAGACCAAAGTATCCGCTTCCGCTGAAACCAAGAGAAGGCGTAACGGCCGCCCAACTATCAATGGCTTTCTGTGCGCTGAATGGAAAAGGCCCATACATTTCGATCTCACGATAACCCATCTTCGATAACATGTTGACGCCCCCACGAAAATCCTTTTCCAGAAGTTTAGGGAGCGAGAAAAGCTGAATGCCTATTTTATTCAGCATGGCTGGGTTGGCTAATAAAGAATTGCTTTCCAGCAACCCAAGGGTGGTGAGTGCTGCCGAGGCTTGGATAAAATTTCTGCGGTTCATACGATGTTAATTAGGAATGTAAATTACTGAAATAAGGAGAAAATTTCTGTTACATATTTTTTGGGTTGAACGTCACGCTTCGAGTGCCTCAGCGTGACAGGTTGCAGTGATGTGGTCAGGCGACCAGCATCAACCGTGTACCCCATTCGGTGAACATAAAGAATTTCATAGCCACACTCGCATTTTCACTTCGTGGAGCGTGGGAGTTTATTACTATTCTCTAAAAATTTTAGATATGAAACCTGCGCACACAGCACCCGCTATTGGAACTACAATAAAAAGCCACAGTTGTGATAGTGCCCAATCGCCTACAAATAAGGCCTGACTAATACTCCTGGCAGGATTTACTGACGTATTGGTTACCGGAATACTTATTAAATGGATGAGTGTTAAGGCAAGGCCAATGGCCATTCCGGCAAACCCGGCAGGTGCTTTTTCATTGGTGGATCCTAAAATGATCAGCATAAACATAAACGTCATGACAAATTCAGTCACGATAGCCGCCATCATACTATACTTTCCGGGGGAGTGTTCTCCGTATCCATTGGCGGCAAAATCCCCAATCGCACTTCCGTTTCCGGTGACAATGATGTATAAAACACCCGCTCCGGCTATTCCTCCGAGTACCTGAGAAATTACATAGGGTAAAATTTTGTCAGCGCCAAGGCGACCACTCGCCCAAAATCCAATCGTTACCGCGGGATTCAAATGGGCTCCTGACACATGACCAAATGAATAGGCAATGGTTAACACCGTTAACCCAAAAGCCAACGAAACACCGACCAGGCCAATGCCTACTTCAGGAAAGCCTGCCGCTAACATGGCAGCTCCGCATCCGCCCAATACGAGCCAGAACGTTCCAAGAAATTCTGCTAAATACGTTTTCATATTTTATTTTGGTTTGTTGGTTTCTAAACTAGTCGATAATTTCAGGATCAAGCATTGCACCTATTAATCATATCATCAATTTACTGAAAACCTTCCGAAAAAAAGCAGCTTCTTTTAAGAGTTGTATCTCGGTCGGTAAGCAGAAAGTTTTTCATAGCTACGTGCGCATTTCACTTCATCGGGATACCGCCTTGACAAGTCGGGGTTGACCGGTATGACATTTCATAGGTATGAGATTGAATGTTAATGAAGGTCTGGCGCGACCCGCAATCCCGTGAAAGCAGCACGAATGCATTTCATGGCTTCGTCTTCGCTCATGGGGATACCGGTTCGCGTATTTAGTGTGGGTTCTATTTACGATTCGGTTAACTTGACCGGTTTGACATTTCATAGCGTAGCCGATCCTACTTCTTTCCGAATCACTTTCAACAGCGTCTTATCATTCGATTTTTTAAGAACGATACCATTGCACTGATTAAATTCTGCAAAGGCTTTAATGGCATCGCAGAGTTTTGCGATCATTGATTTGGAAAGGTTGACGGACTCGAAATGAAGATTGTGAATCGTTAATATCCGTTGCTTTCGATCGGCTTTGGAATCCATACGGGCAATGAAAGTGTCGCCCAGTAAGATAGGTAACGAAAAGTAGCCATACTTGCGTTTGGGTTCCGGCACAAAGCATTCTACCATGTAATCGAAATCAAAAAATGTTTGAAGACGATGGCGGTACACGTTCAATACATCGAAGGGTGAAAGTATAAAGGCATCACCGGATAAGGGGATCTTTTTGCTTTTATATTCCGCAAGCATGTAGAGCGGTGCGTCTGTTATTCCGGTCACGGCCACATCATACACCTCGCGATCACGCACCATACTTTCCAATGCAGACTTAATGAATTTTTTGTCTTTGATATAGCGGGCGCGGAAGGCGATGTCTTTGAAGGAGGCAATACCCAATGCCTTCAATGAACGTGTGATCACATTCCTGGCAAATTCTTCCGGTGTGGGCATGGTGGTATCGATGCCGGATGGAATGACGTTTTCTGGCAAGTCGTATACTTTCAGAAAATTTTTGGTGCGCAGGGTCATCAATCTTCCATCGAAGTTGAGGTGCTCTAGTGCGACTTTCGAAGGACGCCAGTCCCACCAGCCCGCACTTTTGGTGACACGGTCATTTTCAAAGTCGCAGGCCATGAGGGGACCTTCGCGACCGATGCGATCAAGTACTTTATTCATCAGGTTGATTTCGGCTTGCGTCTGCGATTTTCTTCTGGCGGCCAGGCTCGCCCGCACCGGCAGTGAAAAGCGAAATTCGTCCATAGGCGCATATCCAGCTGCGTAGGTCCACGATTCAAAAATTCTTGCATCTGCCTGTAACTGACCGAGCCATTCTGTTTTATAATCAGGCACCCGCGAAGCGAGGGCATGATGGTGAGCACGCTCCACTACATAATTGGTATCGATCTGAACAAAGCCAAGATGATTGATCAGTTTATAGGCTGCCTCCTTGCCTTTGCCAAACTGCGCATGCGTGGATAACCCAGCTGCGTGGAGAATGATTTTTTTTGCTTGTTGCCTGGTGAGGATGAGTTGGGACATGCGGTGAAGGAACTGCTTTGATAGGAATTTAAACCACATAGAAACATAGGTATATAGAAAAGTAAACCTTCAACTATGTGTTCTATGTGTCTATGTGGTTTAGTAATGATTAATTCTTTTTCACGGGTCGCTTATACTTAATTGGAGCAGGAGGCTCAGGTTTTAACTCCACACTTTGTGTTTTCAACAATGTCAATGCCTCTTGTATTGCGCGCTCGAGTTGCGGATCGCGACCTTTGATCACATCGGCCGGAGTTTGCTCTACGGCAATGTCGGGCGAGATACCAACGCCTTCTACCGCCCACTGACCATTCACATCATAGAAACCACCGCGGGGCGCAACCATGCGGCCACCATCGATAAAGAGCGGAGTATCCCATGTGCCTACAAGACCGCCCCAGGTTTTTGTTCCCACCAGCGGCCCGATCTTCATTTTGTTAAACAGGTACGGAAGCAAATCGCCACCCGAACCCGCGCGCTCGTTAATCAACATTACCTTAGGACCAAAGATGCCGGCATTGGGAGTAAGGAACGGACGATGATCGCCCACTTTACTGTTAAAGTATCCGTGAAGATTGCGCGCCATGATGTCGACCATGTAATCGGCAGCAGCCCCACCGCCATTATTTCGCTCATCAATCACGGCCCCCTTTTTATCTTGCTGGGCAAAATAGTAGCGATTAAAGTATGTGTATCCGGGCACGGCCGTGTTAGGCACATAGATGTAGGCAATCTTGCCGCCCGAGAGCTCATCAACTTTTTTACGGTTGCCTTCTACCCAATTCATCATGCGCAATTGATTTTCGCTTTCAACCGGCACTACGGTAACAAGTCGCGAACCTTCAAGACCAGGTTTACTGTTCACGCGCAGTTTGGTTTGTCGGTTGGCAGTAGCTTCGAAATACTTAAAGAGATTTTCAGACGCAGAAACAGCTACGCCATTTACTTCAAGTAAATAATCACCTTCTTTTACACCAATGCCGGGTTCCCGCAGCGGAGCTTTCAGCTCAGGGTTCCAACTTTCGCCTGTAAAGATTTTTTTGAATCTGTAATTTCCTTTATCGATTTCATAATCGGCACCCAGTAACCCTACGGGTACATTTTCAATAGCCGGAAAATCGCCACCGCTGGTGTAGCTGTGACCTACCGACACTTCGCCCCCAAGAATATCAACGATGTAATTCAGATCGGTACGGTGGTGTACATACTCCACCCACGGGCTATACCATTTGTAGACATCGTTCCATGGTGCACCATGCGTGTTGTTTACATAGAGAAAGTCGCGCTGATAGCGCCACCCTTCCCGGAAGATTTGTTTCCACTCTTCGCGTGGGTCAATTTTTACTTTCAGCGATGCAAGCGTTTCCAGTTTGCCATCACCAATCTTTTTGTTGGTGTCACCCGTGCCGAGGATGCCCCACGTAGCGGTGCTGCGATAGAGTATTGACTTGCGATCGTTGGAAACAGTAACCTCATTGACGGGAGTAAGGAACACTTCACTCTTGCGGTCTTTAAAGTTGTAGCGATGCAGTGTTACACCTTGTTGATTAGGAACATTTTCGGCATAGAATACATACCCTTCGGGGCCACTGATCAGTTCTGTATAATTCCGCAAAGGAATGTCCACCGCCAGGATGCGTTGGGCGATTCCATCCAAATCAATTTTAACAGCGGGAGTAATGGCATCTTTTCCTGCCTTGCCGGGAGGCAGGTTCTCCTCCTTTGGTTTTTCTTTTTCTTCATCGCTGCGGGGCAGCAGCGGAGAAACTTCATCTTTACTCAATACCATAAGGTATAATGCGCGCGTAACAGGTCGGTCATAGGAACTCATTTCCAACCAACTGGTATTCATACCAAAGTTTGTACTTGCAAGGAAGTATAAAAATTTTCCGGTAGCATCCCAAACGGGAGAAACAGCGTCCGCCATGCCATCAGTAAGTTGAATGGTTTGCCCTGTTTCTACATTGTAAACTTTAATCACTTTGAAGTTACTATCTATCAATCGTGCATAAGCAATCCATTTGCTATCGGGCGACCATACTGGATTGAGCGTCCGGTTGGGATGGGCAAAGCGTTCGGCATCTGCTTTTTTCGTGGCACCGGTGTTTACATCGGTAACCCATAAATTATAATCGGTGTCGGTAAAGGCAATGTACTTGCTATCAGGTGACCATGCTGGCCGAAAGAAGAACGTAGGATTGGGAATAGTGATGGCTTTCGGTTTCTCGAGTCCTTCCTGATCGGTGATCATCAATTGATATTCACCACTTGCATCGCTGAACCAGGCAATCCGTTTTCCATCGGGCGACCACACGGGATAGCGATCGGCCGCACCAGAAGATTTGGTGATGTTACGCCAATCGCCTTTCTCTTTGGGTACAGTAAAAATTTCACCACGATATTCAAACAATGCCCGCTGACCGGTAGGTGAGAGCGAAGCATTTTGTAAGGATGTTGATTTCACCTCTTGCCAACGGGCCCGCGACCAATGAAAATCGCCCCGCACATGGATGGTTAATTTTTTTGTAGTTCCATTAGCTGGATTGAGCAGATGCAAATAACCGCCCTGCTCATATACGATTTGTCCGCCACCGGCATCTAAACTTTTTGCATCGAAGTCGGAATGAAATGTTTGTTGCTTCAATTCACTGGTGGCAGGATTGAACGACCAGATATTGTTGGCGTAATCGCGCTCCGATAAAAAGTACACGACATTGTTTAACCACACCGGATCGGTATGACGTTCGTTATCCGTTTGCGGAGTCATCTTGAGTGAATAAGTTTTTAGATCCACAATCCAGATGGGTTTTGCTTGTCCACCGCGGTAGTTGCGCCATTCGGAATCCCAGAAACCAATCTGCTGGTAGGCGATTGATTTTCCATCTTCCGAAATTTCTCCGGCCACGGCACGCGGAATGACAAGAGCTTCTTCAACATCACCTTTCCTGGTGACCTTATAAATTTTTGATTCGAGGGTTGGCAACGCTCCCTCGCGACTGGTTGCAAACAAAACAGATTCACTATCGGGCGTCCAGCCGGTAACCAGGTCGGGGCCGGGATGCCATGTTAACCGTGTGGGTTGTCCACCTTCGGTGGGAATTAAATACACATCGGTGTTGCCATCGTACTGACCGGTGAAGGCGATTAGTTTACCATCAGGTGAAAAGTGTGGATTGCTTTCCTGGCCTTCATTGCTGGTAAGTCTGCGCGCATCGCCACCATCCTTGCCTACAATCCATAAATCATTGGCATAGACAAACACAATGTCGGTGTTGTTGATGGTGGGTTGCCGTAGCAGCATAGTGCCCTGCGCATCTGCATAAATTAGGGGTGCAAGTGCCAGGAGAAAGGATAAAGTAAAACGAATCAAGAGTCTCATAGGGGGGTGTTTGATTTATAAATGAATAAACAAGGTAGGGCAAAGAGATCATCCTTTACTTACCACCAACGTAAGCACGATGCTGTTTAAACCTGATTCTTTCCGGTGGGGTAAGCCTTCGACAGGATTAAGCTTTGTTGGATAAATAATGAGAGGATCGATGACCGCAAAACACAAAGAACGCAAAGCTCTTAGTGAATCTTAGTGACTTCGTGTCTTGGTGGTTCATAAAAAGTCTATTTCAAATGTTCCTCAAACAACTTTAAAATTCGCTTATACTCATCGGTCCAACTGCTGGGTTCTACAAAGCCGTGGTCTTCCATCGGGTATACGGCCAGTTCCCAGTTGTCTTTGCCCAGTTCAATGAGTCGTTGTGAGAGTTTCACCGCATCCTGAAAATGTACATTCACATCTACCATACCGTGACAGATTAATAAATGTCCTTTCAACCCTTCGGCATGATACAGCGGAGAACTTTTTACATACGCAACGCTGTCCATGTAAGGCACATTTAAAATGTTGGCTGTATACGGATGATTGTATTGTGCCCAATCGGTAACGGGTCTGAGTGCAGCGCCTGCTGCAAAAACATCAGGTGTAGTAAACATACCCATCAACGTGATAAAGCCTCCATAGGAACCACCATACACTCCGATGCGCTTTGGATCGATATTATGCTTTTCAGTTAACCATTTCGCTCCATCCACATTGTCAGTCAAATCTTTTCCACCCATGAAACGGTAGATACCCGTACGCCAGTCTCTTCCATAGCCGGCACTGGCACGATAATCCAGATCAAGTACGGTATACCCTTTGTCAACTAACAAGTTGTGAAACATGTATTCACGGAAATAGCTGCTCCACCATTTGTGAGCGTTTTGTAGGTAGCCCGCACCATGCACAAAGATGACGGCCGCACCATTCGGTTTTTCAGGTTTGTACACACGAGTGTACACATCGGCACCATCGCGTGCTTTGAAGGTGGTTACTTCCGGATCGCGCCAGGTATATGATTTGAATTCAGTTGAAAGTGAGTTCGTGATCTGTTGAGGCTTTGCTCCGGCTTTACCTGCCTGTCCGGCAGGCAGGATTTCCTGAAGGTAAAGTTCCCACGGTTTGTTGCTGTACGAGTAGCGATACGCCAACCACTTTTCATCCGGTGAGAGTGAAACCTCGTGTGCGCCTGTGAGCGTTGTTAACTTTTCTACTTTGCCACCCGTTACCGGGAGTTTGTAAAAATGCTTTTCACCTGGGTGCACTTCATTGGTGATGATGTAAAAGAACTTATTATCGCGCGACAGATCAACCGATTGAACTTCATACTTACCCGAAGTAAGGGCCTGTTTCTTTCCAGACGTGAGCTCAGCTACATACAAATGAGAGTAACCTGTTTCTTCAGATTGAAACCACACCGATTTGTTATCGGCCAGCCAGCCTACATTGGCCCCACCAAAGAAGCCGCCCGTGCCAGGCCCGCCAATCCAGGCTTCATCATGCTGACGATCGATGAGTTTAAATTTTCGGGAGGCAAGATCAAGTGAAACAATCCAGCGGTCTTTATTGTCGTGGGCACGCAAAACAAGCACATTGTTCTTGCCATCGGGTGACCAGATCAGGCTAGAGAAAGTAACAGGTCTTGCTTCCGGTTTCTTCTCTTTGGTCTCGGCTTTCACCGCCTTGGTGGGATAGTCTTTTTTGTATTCGGGCGAATCAAAGATGCCAGCGATCTCATCCGTCTTCACTGACAAAACAGTGTCTTTATTAATATCATAAACAAACAATTC
>JBEBJH010000359.1:0-3248 GCA_040079965.1 Cyclobacteriaceae bacterium | reverse complement strand
GATGTGTATAAGAGACAGCAATATAAGTGGCAGATTTTTTAATTACATACTCACATAAGTTACTAAAAGTTGCATGTGAATAAGTGCGCAGCAACAGCTGATTCAAAATCGGATTGATATGCTCATTCCCGAATTTCAAAAACAACCCCACCTCATCCTCCCCGCGAGCCTGCTTGTCAAGATGCGCCCGCCACTTCGCTTTCCATAGCTTCTCCGGAAACCCAAACCGATCCGCCAACTCATCAAACACCTGCTGGATATGAACTCCATCCATCTCGAAAAAGATGTTAGGATATGGCTCCGGGTGCCTCCTTTGCATCGCATTTCCCATTCCCAAAGATAAATGCTAAAAATATTAGCAAATATGATTGTTATAAATTTAAAAGCATTGATTTACAGTGTATTATGAAAAGTCACCTGTGGATTTATCATAGAGTACCCCAACACCTCCATGGTCTTTTCTATACAGAATGTACTGACGGGCAATAATAGAATTACCAAAATCATTGTGGGTTTGCAACCTGCTACCCGATATAAGACCGTGCGTAAATCCCCGCATCCAAATAGGTCATGGTCCGTAAAATCACCTCCTTATTTTTCTTCTTTTCCCTCACAACTTTATACGCTCAGCCCACTCCGGTAGAATGGTATTTCAGAATTGAAAAATCCACCCCCGCCAACGCCACACTTGTTTGTACCGCCGTCATTCAGCCCGGCTGGCATATCTACTCTCAGTCCATGAGCAGCGAAGGCCCCTTGCCAACATCATTTGATTTTGAAAAGAGTCCTGATTACCTCTTCGAAGGACCTATGATCGAAAAAAATAAAGCCTATTCATTCTATGACAGCCTCTTCAACATGGAAATAAAATGGCTCTCCAAGGTAGCCCTATTTGCCAGGCCCTTAAAACTGCTTAACCCCCAGGCTATCATCAAAGGCAAAGTCAACTATATGGCCTGCAATCATGAAACCTGCCTACCGCCCCAACAACAGGAATTTTTTATACAGGCCCACTGAGCACCTCCCATATTCTACGCAAATCCTTTACACAGGATAAGAACTCCCCACAGTGATCTCTGTACAAAAATTGGATAGACTCGCCAACCATCTGCAAAAACTGGTAGATCTCCTCGATCAATCCTGGCACCTCGAACTCCATCTGAAAATAGACCAGTCCTTCTACATGCAAAAGATTGCAGAACTCAGCCTGCTCAAAGAACAGATGCAAAAAAATCCTCTCGATCAACACCTCCAGCGCCGCGCCCTCAGCCATTATTCATGTGCATTTTTGGCCTGGAGAAAAGACCACCGCAAACTCAAGAGTCCCGATGGCCCTACCTTCAGAAAAAATCCACCGCCCGCAATCCTCTGAATTTATTAATGCCAGGATTTCCTCCCCAGTTCACCATTTTCTAAGTAACTGGACATTCTAAAAAAAAAAGCGTAACTTTTTTTATGGGTTCCAGCCTCACGGAACGCTTTGTACACAGGGCCGAAATATCCGGTCCACAAAATGAGTAAGGAAGAGTTTTATGCCAAACTGAAAAAGTACCTCCGGGGTAAACTTTCAGAGCCCGAAAAAGAAAAAGTCAACCAATGGTTGGATGCACTCGGTACCCCTGAAGAATCAGGCTGGTCAGAGTCAGACCAGAAGGCTGTGTTTGAAAAGATTAAAAATAAAATCAACAAATCGGAAAAGTCAATGCCATCCAACAACATCTTTTGGCTCAAAGTGGCCGCCTCCGTGACTATAACAATCGCGCTCTCGTACTTAATAATTACAGCCTTAAAGCCCGAGCCACAACGCTTACGGGTTGAAAAAGTCTTTCTCAACGACGGCACCATCGTCTGGCTCAAACCCCATAGTAAATTAACGTACTACGAAACTGCCGATTCGTCGGAACGCCACGCTTCACTCACCGGCGAAGCATTGTTTGAAGTAGCCAAAAAAGACATCCCGTTTTTCCTTGACTGCGGAAAAAATACAATCCGCGTAATGGGTACCAGTTTCTCCATCCGTTCATCCGGCGATAGCCTCGAACTGAAAGTACTCACCGGCCGGGTCAAAATATTTTCTGCATCCAATCCAACAGGCATCGAAGCCGGACCCAACGAAAAAGTAATCGATACTTCCAACGGACTTTCCAAACTATCCATGAACCCAAAGGACAAGCCCACACTTATCCCGCTTTCAGAATATGACATGGATTTTCAAAACACCCCCATGACAACTGTCCTGCAACGTCTTGAAAAGAAATTTAATATCACCATCAACGTGGCCGACCCCCAAATGAAAGCATGTCGCATTACCGCAGACTTCACAGATCAATCTTTACAAAACACCCTGCTACTAATCGCGGAAATCTTAGAAGTGGAATTTGTAATTACCGAATCAACCGTGCAGATAACAGGCAGTGGCTGTAAATAACTAAACCCAAACCCCGCATGAAATTTTCTCACCCCAAATCCAACTCCTCATAGCAAGGTAGGAGGATCCCAACCTAAAAAGCCCATCACAACCTCTTCGATCAGAAGGATGGGCCGCGCTTTGCCTTAAAAATTCTAAACCTAAAATATAGTCCTATGCTGTGTCGTGTCACAAAAAGAATTCCACTTCATAAATCCAAATCAGCCCACCTCCTGGTTCTTATACTCCTTGCCACAACACTCACAATAGCTCATGTCAACGATGGATTATTGGAAAAGCGGATAACGCTCCACCTGCAAAACGTGCCCCTCAAAATAATCCTGCAACAAATTGAAGGGATCGCCAATATAAAATTTCTATATAGCGAAGATCAGATCAACGTCAATGCCAACATCTCCCTGCAGGTGACTGACGAACCTCTTGGCTCCGTACTCCACACCCTGCTATTCCCGCATCAGATCTCCTTCAAAGTACACGACCGGCAAGCCCTGATCACACTGCGACGAAAACTTAAAGCCTCATGGGTAGGGGACCCAAATCAAAGTATTTCAACCCGCCAGCCCCTGGTAATCACAGGCACCGTCACCGATCAAACCTCCGGCTCCCCCCTGGTGGGAGTGAATGTCATCGTGAGAGGAACTACCAATGGCACAGCCACCGATGGCCTCGGAAAATATAGTCTTCAGGCTGAACCCAATGACATCATTGTTTTTTCTTTTATCGGATATAAATCTTCCGAAGTAAATGTCAATAACAGAAGTGTTATCGACATGACCCTTACTGAAGAAGCCTCCTCCTTAAAAGCTGTCTCTTATACACA
>JBEBJH010000358.1:0-3261 GCA_040079965.1 Cyclobacteriaceae bacterium | reverse complement strand
ATATAAGTCTGTGCATAGGGTACCGTTTCTGTGATCTGTTCGCTGCCGAATAGAACGGAAACAATGGGATAAAAGGCAAGCCGGTCTATTTTGCCCCATCGGGTTTTTTCCAGGTTGATCATAACGGAAGGACTAATGCGATGGGCAATCTTATCGCCAAAGAAAAGTTGATAGTCTAGCCGAAACGTAAAAAGGTGCACATCAAAGAAATTGGAGATGCCTGCAGAATTTTTGTACGCGATGTAGTCATCTTCAGAGATACTGGAATAAAAGTAGCGATTATATTCAGCCATAAAAGACCACCATTTCGTTGGACTATTCATATAGCCAGCTGAGCCAACGGTAAGATAATAGGAGGGATCATACTCCGGGCTCCAATAGCCGGTTACATCAGCATATAGTCCGGATTTATGGTAATAGGCAATTCCAGGTGCCAGACCAAATTGGTTAAAGCCCAGCGTACGGCTTGCCGATACCACATTGCTATTGTAACCAAGTCGCGCAACTAATTGCGAGCGAAATGCAGGTACGGGTAAATTGATCAGACTGTCAATAAGTGAAAAAATCTGCAAGGAGTCTTTCTCCAGCAAAGAATCCAGTTCTGCAATGTATGGATCAGAATAAAGTAAAGCCGAATCAGTTTGCTGACCCCGTAGAGAGGTGGAGCAAACTGATGAAAGAAAGATGCCAATCAGAATAATTTTAGAAGGCACGGCCAGGTATTAATTCCGCTGCTGCTTTAGTCTTTGATTTCGTTCACGAATAGTTTCATTTCGTTGTTGCATCATTCTCCGTTGCTGAACCTGCTCAAGAATAATGCGTTGGAAATCTCCTTCTGCCTTTCGCAGGTTTAGAATTTGTTGGGCACTGATTACCCGAAGCAATCGTTCGGAATAGGTTTTTTCCAGATCTAACTCGCGTTGTTTAAGGGTAAACCCCAACTTTACTAGTTCTTCCTGTTTAGCCTGATCGGGATTGTCAGTTTTAATTTGCTTGCGCGCTTCAATCATTTCCTGACGGATTCCTCTTCGCTGATCGGAGAACTCGCGATACACAGGCCAGAATTTCTCGGCTTGATCGGGCGTGAGGCCTAGTTTATCAGAAATATAGGCAATGCGAAGATTTTTGATTTTCTCCTGCACCTGTGGGTCCTGGGGTATTGGATCCGCTTCAACAGGATCCTGACCCATCGCAACCCACCCGCTGATCAGGTACAATCCAAGTATGATTATTTTTTTCATAGTCATAATAAGTTAAAAGTCTTCTTGTTCTACATTAAATTCCTCTAACAAAATATCCAGTTCATCACCCGATACTTCAATAGTTGAAAAAACCTTTTCTTCCAGTTCGTCCAGATCTGTTTCACTCCATGTAACAGTTTCAGCTAAGTCATCCATTGTTAAGTCTCCATCGTCCAGATAGGCGATGAGTTGTTCGGTTTGAATGTTGGCCAATTGTTGTTCTATTGAAACACCCGTTTGGGAGATAAACCAAAAGATGCCCACCGCAACCAACGCGAGCACAGGCAAGGCAAACTTCCAGGTAGGAGCAAACCAAGGGGTCGCTTCAGGCCTGGCTACACGCGATTGGATAATACCCGGTAACTTTTCAAAATACCCTTCGGGCACTTCAAAAATGTTCTTTTTCGGTATGTCTTCCAGTTTTTTCATTTGGCTCTAAGACTATTGAAATTCATAAAAGTTTAATCACTCGGTCAGATAATCCTCTATTTTTTTAACTGCATGGTGAAAGCTAGCTTTCAATGCCCCCACGCTGGTTTTGGTAATCTCCGACATATCCTCGTAGGTGAGATCATCGAAGTACTTCATATTGAATACAAGCCTCTGTTTATCAGGTAGTTTAAGTATGGCTTTTTGAAGCTTTTTCTGAATGTCTTCCCCGCTTATATCCGTTGAGGTATCCAGTTTGGAGGAGAGTTCTTTTCCAACGTCTTCCAACGGCAAAAAGAAACGCCTACGCTTCTTGTTCAGAAAAGTCAGGCACTCATTGGTTGCGATCCGGTAAATCCAGGTAAAAAGTTGCGAGTCCTCACGAAAAGTTCCAATTGACTTATGGACTTTTATAAACACCTCTTGAGTCAGGTCGTCTGCGTCATCATGGTCTATTACCATTTTGCGCACATGCCAATAAACGCGTTGTTGATAGGCCCGTACCAGCAGGTTAAACCCATAGCTACTGGTTTCCGGATTCTTGATTTTCTCGAGAAGGTCTTTGTCTTCCAAGCAGGCCGCTTTAATGGGTTAGACCTTAAAGATACGACAAGGTTTAATGTCTCTAATTAAGTTTTTCAAGAAGGTCCACCAAACGTTCAAAGGTTTCTTTGGAATGAGTGGGGAAATTGGCGAAACGCAACTGATTTTTCTTTTGATCACCATACCCATCACCGGGATAGAATTGGTGACTTTGCAAATGCCGGGTAATACGTTCAGAGTTTTCTCCGGTTTGTGCCACCAATACTGTTTGCGAACGGAATTGGGGATCCTGAACAAAAGGCTTAGCCAATTTATGAGTGCTTAAAGCCTGATAAAGTATTGCGGCTTTATATTCTGTTTCCTTACGGATACTATGAATGCCTCTGCGAAGGAAATCCTGCATTACTTTTCCCAATAGGTAAATGCTCAGTACATTGGGTGTTTCAGGAGTTTGGTTTTTTTTGGCATTGGCTAGTAAGGTGGGCAGGTTATGATACGTGCCAATGGAAACACCTTTTGATAAAAGCAACTCCGCTTTGGCAATACACCGATCATTTACTACCCAGACACCTAAGCCTGCAGGCAAGCCAAATCCTTTTTGCACTGAGAAGAAAACGGAATCAATTTTTGAATAATCAAACTGCGGATAGGGGAGTGAAGAGACTGAATCAACCACAATAAGCGACTCTGGAAATTTTTCGCGAAACTGATTTATAAAACTAAGAGGAAGTGATACTCCGGTACTGGTTTCATTGTGGGTGAGGGCAATCAATTCAACGTCCTTGTCAGCGTTGAAATTGGAATCGAAACCTTGACCACCTGCCACTTCAATTTTAGTGGGATGCTTTCCGAGTTGAGTGGCAATTTCAAAATATCGTTTAGAGAACGCGCCATTGACAAAATGCAGCGATCTGTTTGCAACCAGATTCTGTACAGATCGCTCCCAGATCTCTGTAGCCGACCCAGTAAAGAAAATATGAAAGTCATCGGGTATACCGAGCAGTTCCTTTAACCCCAGGGTTGCTTCTTTGGAGATGTTTTCGAACTC
>JBEBJH010000105.1:0-15885 GCA_040079965.1 Cyclobacteriaceae bacterium | reverse complement strand
GATATAATCTCTTGCCAGAGAAATTCACGATGCCCGAGTTGCAGCGTCTGTATGAAACGATTCTGGATGAAGAACTGGATCGCAGGAATTTTCAAAAGCGAATGTTGGCGCTTGATATTTTAGAGCGATTAGAGGAACGAAAAACCGGTGGCGCTCATAAGGCACCTTACCTGTATCGTTTTGATAAGAAGAAATATTTGAAAGCGTTAAAGCAAGGTTTGAAGCTAGGGTGGTAATCTTACTTACGCTTCAAGGCATCGGCAATGGCTTTTTCTGCCAGGGGTGCCATCACTTTGTATCCTTCCAGATTAGGATGCACGCCATCATAACCTAATTCTTTTTTCAACCCATTACGTTCATCGGCCATAGCTGAAAAATAATCGAGGTACACGATATTGTTTTTGTCTGCATACTCTTTAATCATCTTATTTAGGGCAACTACTTTTCCAGCGGGCTCCATGCCGGGGCTCCACGGAAAATCATAGGCAGGAATTACCGATGACATAACGACTTTTATTCCATTAGCTCTGGCAAGTTGTGCCATGGCGATGAGGTTATCGCGAGTTTGCTCAAGCGTTATGGGTCCGGTATTGCCTGCGATGTCGTTAATGCCGGCAAGGATTACCACTACCTTAGTGTTTAAATCAACCACATCTTGTTTGAAGCGTAACACCATCTGCGGGGTGGTTTGTCCGCTGATGCCGCGGTTGATGTACGGTTTGCCCTCAAAGAATGAGGGATCAGATTTACTCCAGCCTTCGGTGATGGAATTGCCCATGAACACCACTCGGTTTTCACTGGCTTTTGGTAAGCCTGCCTTTTTGTTGTCTTCCTGAAATCGTTTCATATTCGCCCAGTCCATAGGAGGTTGATCAAAATTTTTCTTTATCCATCGCAGGCATGCATCCATCCATTGTTCTTTTGCTGTCGGATTAATCATACCATAACCATGCGCACCTGTTGAATAAATAAAGGTTTCTACGGGAACTTTGTTTTGTTGTAATGCGGCAATGAAGGCAAAGGTATTGCCTACCGGAACTGTTTTATCTGTTAATGGTGCGGTAATAAATGTTGGTGGAGTCTTGTTAGTCACCTGCAGTTCATTGGAATAGTTGATGATATCTTCTTCCTTCATACCGAGTTCTTTGTATTTAGTTGAGCCCTTAATGACTTGGGACGGTGTATTGCCACCAATCAGGTTGATACGTGACCCATTATGTGTAAGACTATCTGAAAAACTGATCACCGGATAGTTTAGTATCATGAAGTCAGGACGAAGGCTGCTGTTATTTGGATTGTCAATGTGAGCTGTTTGAAAATGAGTTCCCGCTGTTGAGGCCAGGTGTCCGCCTGCTGATGACCCCATAATGCCGATTTTATTTGGATTGATATTCCATTGCTTTGCGTTTTCTCTTACTAGCTGGATGGCACGTTGTGCATCCTGCAAGGGTCCGATGCTTTTGTCTTTCATCGTTTCCTTGCGAGGTAGACGATACTTTAATACGAAAGCGGCAATACCTTCTTCATTGAGTCTGTTAGCGATATCATAGCCCTCATGACTCATCGCCAGAATCTGGTAGCCGCCACCCGGGCAAATAATTACCGCAGAGCCCGTTGCTTTGGCAGGGTTTGGTAAGTATACAAAGAGCGTAGGTTTTACCACACCACGCAGAATATCAATTTTAGAATTTCCAACCGGATATTGAATCGTGGATGTATCAATGGCAACTGTCTGTTTTATTGAGTTAGGTATTTCTCCTTTGTAAAGAGGAATTTCTTGCTGAGCGAAAGCTAATTGGCAAATAAAGAGGAACGGAATAAATAGCTTTTTCATAGTGATGATTTTGTTAAATATAAGACCTTCCCACCAACCACCCAATGGGTTTTATTTGGTATAAGAAAAGGGGTGATAAGAGTTTGCTTCAATAACCGTGTAAACCTAACCAATCGGTAAACCGGTCTATCCATGAATCGGTAGGTAGATTCTTTTTGTTCATACCAAAGCCATGACCACCTTTTTCATACATGTGCAGTTCTGCCGGTTGATTTGCCTCGAACCATTTTGAGTACACATTCACGCTGTGACTTGCCAGGCCCAATTCATCATCGCTGGCAGCTACAATGAAGATCGGAGTTTTTACTGTTGGTACGGTTGAACCAATCACTGCCTTTGCATAAAGATAAATAGGTGCAACAAAGTTGGGACGGGTTGCGTCATTGGCGCTATACACAACAGACATTGTTACTGTGCCACCAGCCGAAAATCCCATAAAGCCAATTTTATTAGGATCAATTTTATATTCCTTTGCATGGTCACGTACATATTTCACAGCAGCGAGTCCATCTTGCAACGCAAGCTTAACCACTGAGGCGTTGATGGAATCCAGCTTTTTGAAATTGCGAGTTGCCATCAAAGTCATGAGACTGTTCTCTGGTTTTGAAGGGTCACTATGTACCAGACGATATTTTAATACGAATACCGTGATACCTTTTTCATTTAATTTTTTGGCCACCTGATTTCCTTCACTTTCAATGGAGAGAATATGAAAAGCTCCGCCAGGCGCAACAATAATTGCTGTGCCGTTGGGTTTGTCAGGAATGAAAGGAGTGAGGGTTGGTTTTGAAACATCTACCACCATCACATTTCCATTGGCATTGATTTTTTGTTCTGACCACGTCCAATTTTCTGAGCCGGGTGCCGCGCCACTGTATAATGGAATCTCTTTTTGTTGGGCATGGGAGCATAATGATACAACCAACGCTAGAATTGTGAATAGCTTTTTCATACTCAGCTTCTTTACTAAACAGTTTATTTGAACAACAGGGGCGCAAACTCAAGCAGGTTGTGTCGCCAGGTGATAAATGTATGACCAGCCGGATAGTCGTTGGTTTTGTATTTGATGCCATATTTGTCCAGCATAGCCAAAACATTTTTGCCATTTTGATAGGCGATATCTTTTTCGCCCCCCATGGCAATCCAGAAAAGTTTGAGTTTGTTAATTTCAGGATTCTTCAATTGAGCGCTGTATTTTTCTTCAATCGTTTTTAGTTGTGGCGGAAAGTAACCGGTACTTAATGGAAGTACATAGCCAAATTTCTCAGGATTGAACAACGCAATGTTTAATGCTTGCAGTCCACCCATCGACAAGCCTGCATACGCTTTGTGTTCGCGCTTGACGGAAACGTTGTAATGCGATTCAACATAGGGCATAATTTCATTAAATAGTTGTTTATAGTAGGGATCTATGTCAGTTCCCGGTTCCATAAAGAAACCTGCAGCGGGATGCCCCATCGGCATTACTACAATCATGGGTTTTACTTTTCCGTCAGCCAGTAAATTATCGATGATAAAATTTGCTTTTCCAACTGTAGTCCACGCAGCATCGTTGTCGCCACCACCATGTTGTAAATACAGCACAGGCAGAGGGCCTTTCATTTTCTCATAACCGGGAGGTGTATAAATATGGAAACGGCCTGTTGTATTTGTTACAGACGATGAAAACCAAATCTTTTCTACTTTTCCGTGCGGTACATTTTTAACAGCACAGTAATCTGCTTCTTTCCCCGGTAATTCAAAAATATTGGAGAGTCCGTTTTCACCTTCTTTGTATTGTGGGTTTTTCGGATCGAAGGTTTTTACGCCATCCACAGTAAAATCATACGTATATACATCTGGTACCAGATCGCTTATGAGTACTGACCAAACTCCTTGTTCACCTTTAGTCAGGGGTAGGGGTTTGTACTCTTTCAGGAAATCACCCATCACAGTTACTTCTGCGGCTTTAGGTGCGTAGATACTCAGGACTACCTTGTTTTGTTTCAAAGCACGAACTGATTTCAACGTGTCATTGGGTGTACGGATTCCACCAAAGGGCTGAGCATGTGCACTGATGCAAATGACCATCAGCATGAGGGCTGCAATGGGCTTCATATCAAATCTATTTTCTCTTTAATGACATTATTTTCACGGGTCCTAGCAAGCCGGATGGCAGAAGAGGTGAATTGGCCTGATAAAAGGGCATTGTCGTATAAGTGTTTTTTTTGGTAACACCTGGTTGCGCATCACCAATCAATCGGTTCACCCACAAGTTTGTCACCTTAACTTCTATTTTGTTTTCACCGGGCTTGAGTGCGTTTGAAATATTCACCCGGAATGGCGTTTTCCATAAAATCCCAAGCGGCTTTCCATTTACAGTTACTTCAGCCAGATGTTTTACGTCACCCAAGCTTAACCATAATTCAGAATCTTTTGTGAACCATGTTGCGTTGGCGGTTATCGTTTTTGTATAGGTGCCTGTGCCAGAAAAATATTTTACTCCTGGCTCAGCATGATTTGTCCATGATGATAGTTCATTCAACTTAATGGAACCTGGCGCTCCACGATCTTTCTGGAAGTTCAAATCCCAAGCTCCTTCAATCGCGGCAAGTTCATTTACCTTAGGCATCGGGATTTCTACCGATGATTTCGTGGCAGTTTCTTTAAATACTACAAACAGCGCATCGTAGGGCTCCAGATGTAATTTTACTTTGGTCACCCCATTGCTGATGGAGTAGGAGAGTGGTTCGATGTTGCCAGAATCTGCAAACCAGAGTTCAGGTATTTTTCCGGTAACACGAAAAGTTAGCTCAAGATCTTCCACATTTCCCGTACGGTTATTCACCCAATAAATTTCGCGGTCATTTGTCTTTCGATGTACATACAAAAGTTTTGTGCTTGCCTGAGGCCTGGTGTACGAGAAATCAGGTTCGGCATTTATGGAAGTCAGGGCCTCACTCAACAACTTTCCTGAAAGAACTTTTGGGTTGTTCGAATTCCAGATATCATTCAGCAGTTTATTGAATTCAGTTTGATCATCTGATAAACTGGGTGTGGTCTCTGGTTTAACTCCGGCAATCACAGCACCTGCTTTTATCAGCGTACTGATTTTACGCAATACGGCTAATGGTATTTTCTTCGCGTTATCATCTAAAACCAACATTGAATAACTCATGCCACTGGGTGTTACCAGCTTGCCATCTTTCACACTCAATAAATTGATTAATGCATCTGAGTTGATAAAATCAAAATTATATCCATCCGGTATAGAAGGCAGGCCTCTACCAAACAACCCGGTGATGTTATTATCTTCACCATAGTAGTACACGATATCAGCAACAAACTTTCCTTGTTGCAACATATACGAACTTCTGCCTAAGTAATCTGTCCATGCCTTTGCTTGCTCGGCCCATGTGTCGTGCCGGTTGAACCATTGACCGAATGGCCCGAGACCCAGACCCGGGATTTTGTCGTCTACCGGTTGATGAACCGAAGTATGAATCACAAATCGGTTCAATCCGTGTGCAAACGCAAGGTCTGCCGTTGGTTTGAGAATTTCAGGTGAGTAGGACCATGCTGCGGCAGGAACACCCAACGCGGTAAGCGATTCAGCTGCTACAATGTTTTGTCCGTAAATGTGCGCCACCGAAGCTGACTCGCGGATATCTGCCGTGTGATACGTCTGATCATTCTGATTGATATAGGGATTGGGAGTCCAAATGGCTGACATGGGTATAGCAGCAGTGCGTTTTACTTCCATGCCATCGGCAATGAAGGCGCGACCATTCTCATGCGATTCCGTGTAACGTTTCATTCCACGTTCATCAAGAATTTTTGTGAGCCCATCATAGTGATGTGCCACCACGAGGTCGCCCAATGTTTTTCTGAAGTCAAACAAGAATTGTTCACTCGCTTCTGCACTTTTCACGACTTGTCCGGTTAATACAGGCATCCACGGAGTCATACTATAACCGCGTCTTTTTTGAAACTCTTGAGGCAAATTCTCTGTCCAGTTTTGTGCGCCTGCTTCCCAACTATCAGTAACCATGTATTGCAATCCTTTCTTACCCATCAAACCACCGGTGGCACTTTTGTATTGGTCGAGGTAGTTGGTGAAATATCTGTTGATTGCTCCCGGGTCCATTTTGTCTACTTCTAGCCCTGTCGCCTCCGGAGATGCTGGGTGATTGTTGATGCCCATCAGTGAGTAACCAAACCGCACTACTTTCCAGTTTCCGGCAGGAGCAATCCAATTAAGTATACCATCCGAATTTAGTTTATTGGTTAAGTCGATAATTTCGGAAGAGGCAACGACATCAGTAGTAGTTACTGTTGCTTTCGTAAATAATGATGCATCGGGGGCAAAGGCATCTTTCTCTTCAAACATTTGAACGCGCACGATTGGATGTAAAACAATTTCAGCTATTTCGGTGCCAGGTGGTGTAACCGGAGTAGCAGGACCGCCCATCATTGCTACGAGTCCGTTAAATTGTGGTGGAGGATTCTTTACGGTCACTCTGAAATACTTTGCTGTAGTAAACGGAATGTTAATCGTTTGCTGCAATACTGCACCGGGGGGAATCTTGCAGATGAATTTGTAGTTAACACCGTCATCGCTCGCCTCCAACTCCCTTGAGTCTTTAGGGTCAGCCCCAAATCCAAATACGCCTGCAAAGCCACCGCCCACCATGGAAATTGCTTTAATGGTTTTTGGTTGTGGCAAGGCAAATTGAATCCAGGCAAAGCCTGACTTTTCGTCTCTGGGTAGTAAATTGGTTTTGGCTAAATCGCCATCCATAAGTTGTGAAATGGAAAAATTTCCACCACTGGAAGTGACCACTGCATTGAGTTCTTGTAATGATTTGTCGCCATCGGGTAATTTGAAAGCGATTACGGCTATATCTTTATAAAATTTCTGAAGGGCAGTTGGTTCAGCTGATTCACCTAATCCCGGTAGCTTAGGAATATTCTGGAACGGTCCGGTAATTCCTTCCTGTTTTTCCAATTTTATATTGGATGCACCACCCTTCACGCGCACTTCCGTCCACACTAATTTCTTCATGCCATCTTCTGGCTTCACCCATGGTCCTCCGGTTTCACTCCAGCCGGGAGAACCTGCGATGGCCATTTCCAATTTTAATGAATCGGCCAGTTTGGTGGTGAATAGAAACGCATCCTTCCACTCCGGAGTCATGTATGTGAGACGCTTGTCAATTATTTGTGGCGTCATCAGGCTGGCATCAAAATTCTGAAAGCCACCAATGCCTGAGCGTTTCATCCAAAGTAAGTCTTTGCGAATGCCGTCTTTGGTAATGTTACCATTCATCCAATGCCACCAAACCCTCGGTTGAGCGGATTTGGGCGGGTTAACAAAAGATGTATAAATGCTGTCTTGTGACTGACTGAATCCTGCAATGGCATAGCTCAGTATCAAGATGAGGAGGAGTGATTTTTTCATGACGAGTGATTTATCGAATAAATCTCGGAAGATGATTTTAATAAACCGTCATGTTCCATCCTGTATCATCCACATACACGTAAGTCTCTAATTGTTATTTTTGTATGTTTTTTAACCTAATCATATGAAAATCAGATTCTCATTAGCACTATTCTTTTCAGGATTATTATTAATTACCTGCAAGTCACCCGAAACGAAGCAATTAACCTGGTATAAGGGTAATCTTCATACTCACACCTATTGGAGTGATGGCGATGAATTTCCTGAGATGGTGTTGGATTGGTATAAGTCGAGAGGCTATGATTTTTTAGCGCTTTCTGATCACAACACCGTAGCGCAAGAGGAGAAATGGGTGGTGATTCAGAACAGTCCGCTGTATGAAACCAGTTTTCAGAACTACCTGAATAAGTTTGGTGCAGAGTGGGTCCAATTCAAAACAGACACAGGTCGCACACAAGTAAAGTTGAAAACATTCAATGAGTACAAAACGAAGATGGAGGGCGATGGATTTTTGATTATTCCATCTGAGGAAATATCAAATTATGTAGATAAGATACCCGTGCATATCAATGCCACAAATATTCAGGAATTGATTCCTGCCCCGAATGGAAATACGGTGGCGGAAGCGATGCAACAATCAGTAGATGCTGTTTTAAAACAACGTGAGCAGACGGGAGTACCAATGTTTCCGCACATTAATCACCCGAATTTCAGATGGGCAATTACGCTGGATGATATGATCAGTCTGAAAGGTGAGCGTTTCTTTGAAGTGTATAACGGACATTTCCTGGTGAATAATTATGGTGATTCAGCACACATGAGCACTGAAGCTATGTGGGATAAAATCAATATCGCCTACACGAATAGAAATCAACCGCTCATGTTTGGTCTTGCTACGGATGACAGTCATAATTATCATCAGTTCGGAAATGCTTTTGCCAATGCAGGTAGGGGATGGGTGATGGTGCAAGCGGAGAAACTGGATGCAGCTTCGTTAATCGCAGCCATGGAGACCGGAAAGTTTTATTCGTCTACGGGTGTGAACCTTGAAGATGTTTCATTTGAAAATAATGAATTGAAAGTTAAAGTAGCTGCAGCTGAAGGTGTGAATTATAAAATTGAATTCATCGGAGTTTCGGAAAATGAAAATGAATCACGTGTCTTGAAGTCAGTAGACGGTGTTGATGCGAGTTTTACAATGACAGATGAATACCTTTTTGTTCGCGCATTAATAACTTCGAGTAAACTGCAGGACAATCCATTTCAGGATGGGGATTTTGAAAGGGCGTGGACGCAGCCTGTTTCAGTAGTGAAATAAATCTCTCACCCCCGGCCCCTCTCCCCTGCCTTTGCCGAAACGGCTGCGTGCAGGCAGGCCAGGGAGAGGGGTGTCCGAGGAACGAGGATGGGGTGAGGGACTACTTCTTCACCACAAACGAATACTTACCCGAACCCATTTCAAGTCTGATGTAATCGCCTTCTTTTCCTTTCACAGAAATTTCTTTTAAAGTAGAAATCACCATGCCTGATTCTGAAATATTTTCTGCAGTTGCGGCCGGAACAAAGACAGTAGCTTTTGTATTGGCAGGAACTTCAATGTCAAAATTAAGGATTTGATCGGTTGCCTTCCAGGCCGACTTCACTAATCCGTATCCGGTTTTATATTCAGATGATGCCTGTGTTAATCGCGAATCAAGATGTGGTTTGATAACAATAGATTTATATCCAGGTGCGGATTCATCGGTATCAATTCCAGTAGCTACGCGATACATCCAATCACCTATAGCACCATACGCATAGTGGTTGAATGAGTTCATCCCCGGAGTTTGAAATGTGCCATCTGGTTTTATGCCATCCCAACGTTCCCATATTGTGGTAGCACCCATCTTAACCGGATATAACCATGAAGGGTAAGTCTCTTGCAATAATAATGTATAGGCAACATCATCATAACCAAATCGAGTCAGAACATGACACAAGTAAGGTGTGCCCAGAAAGCCAGTGGTTAAGTGATTGCCGTAACTCTTTATATTCTCAACCAATTTCTCAGCCGCATAGGCGCGAAGGTTTTCTGGAAGCATATCAAAATTTAGCGCAAGCACATAGGCGGTCTGTGTGCTGCTTACCAACCTTCCATTGGCAGTCATGTATTCTTTCATGAAAGCATCCTTAATATTTTTTAATAAGGCAGAGTATTTTGCCACATCTTCTTGTTTGCCTAACACTTTTGCTGTCTTGATGACCAATTCCGTTGAATGTGCAAAGAAGCATTGAGCAATCAGGTATTTATCGGTTACAGCCGATCGACCATCGTTGTCATCAAACGGACGGTAGAACAACCAATCACCAAAGTGAAATCCTTTGTTCCATAAGTAGTTGGTGCTGTTGCGTTCCATAAAACCAACCCAGGCTTTCATACTGTTGAATTGATCTTCCAAAACTCTTTTATCGCCATAGGCAAGGTACATAGTCCATGGAATGATGGTGGCGGCATCGGCCCAACCGGTTGATCCTGCTGCACCTTTTCCTAACACATTAGGAACAACAAACGGTACGCTGCCATCAATCTGATCGGCTTCAACATCCTTCAACCATTTTAAAAAGAAGTTGTGTACATCATAATTAAAAGTGGCGGTTCGTGCGAATGCCTGCGCATCTCCGGTCCAACCTAAACGTTCATCGCGCTGCGGACAATCGGTGGGTACATCCAAAAAGTTTCCACGCTGGCCCCATTGTATATTATGTTGCAGCTGATTGATCAAGGGATTTGAACTGGTAAAGGTTCCGGTCGGTTGCATGTCCGAATACAATGCGACCGCTGTGAAATTATCAGGATTGATTTCTCCTTTGTAGTTCTCAATCTTTAGGTAGCGAAATCCCTGGAAGGTAAAATGAGGTTCAAAGAATTCTTCACCGCCTCCCTTCAGGATGTATTCGTTCTTTTGTTTTGCGGGCCGAAGATTTTCGGTGTAGAAATTTCCTTCTTTATCTAGTACTTCCGCATGATAGAGGGTGATCCTATCACCGGCATTTCCTTTGATCTTCACCTGCACCCAACCAGTTAAGTTTTGACCAAAGTCCAACACTTTTTCACCTTTGGGTGTTGTGATGGATTTTATGGATCTGAAAGTTTCTTTTTTACGAATCGGTTCATTGTACGTGGCAATCAGGGGAGGCGCACCGCTCGTCTTTATTCTTACACCTTGCCAATCAGAGTCATTAAAGCTGGAAGTATTCCAGCCCGTTTTTTCCTTACGAGCATCAATGGTTTCACCATCATAAATTTCGGAGGAAACAATAGAGCCTGTAGATGATTTCCAGGATTCATCCGTCACGATGGTTTCTTTAGTGCCATCGGTATATTGAATTTCAATTTGCGCCAGCAGCGCTAATTCTTTTCCATAAAAATTCTTTTGACCTGAGAAACCAATAAAGCCACGATACCATCCACTACCCAAGGCAACACCAAATGCATTCGTACCTGAAGTTAAAAGAGAAGTAACATCATAAAGTTGATACTGAAGGCGTTTATTGTAACTGGTCCAGCCGGGGGTAAGATAAGCATCACTTACACGTTTGCCATTTATGAATGCCTCATACAAGCCCAGGGATGTAATGAAGACGGTGGCTGAGGTAATCTTCTTTGTTGTGCTAAATGTTTTTCTGAAGTAAGGACTTGGCTGATTGATCGTGTCTTCTTTGTAGCCGGGTTGAATCCATTTTGCTTTCCAGTCGGACGCCTTCAATAATCCCATTTGCCAGAAGCTCGCTTCGGTCCATGATGAAGCTTTTCCGGCATTATCCCATACGCGCACTTGCCAGAAATATTTTTTACCCGATTGAAGGGGTGAACCTGCGTAGCTTACATACTGAGATTGATCAGAATTCACTTTTCCGCTGTTCCAAACATTTCCTTTTGCGAGGGTAGCTAGTGCATCACTTATTCGAATTTCATAGGCGGTTTGCATAACATTTCGTTTTTCTGAAACGAGTTGCCAACTGAAACGCGGAGTAACATCCACACCTAATGGATTTTTTTGATTTTCAGTGAGTGGATTTTTTACACTAACCTGACCAAAGCTTATTAGCGCTATAGGTAAGATCAAAAGTAAGAGGTAGGTTTTTTTCATGGCCATGGTTTTAATTTCTATTGATTAGGCATCAAACCATTCAAGGCAGTCTGACGACCTGGATAAAGTTATAATTTTTTAATAGCAATATTTCTATATCGATGGGAAGCTCCCGGTCGCCACGAACTCAGCGGCATACCTTTGCTTGCGGCCGGAGAGTACACAGCTGTCCAGTGACATTGCAAGGCAATCATGCCTTCGGTTGCTCCGCCAATGAAATCATTTTTTGTTTGTACTACATCCCACATTTCCACTCCGTTGATCCAAAGTGTAATGTGTGGTATTTTACCGGTCATCCTGATTCGAAAGGAATTCCAATCGCCAGCCTTCCACACGTTATCGCGATCTTTTGCTATTGCTGGAACACTCACTGGAATTCGTTCGCCCACAAGATCACCGGTGCCACCCGGAAGTACCAACTCAACCTGATAGGCGGAGCCCCCTTCATTGGAACGAAGAAAAATTCCACCATTGGCAAAGGAGTCAATTTTTATTTCGAGGTATAATTCAAAATCTCGAAAGAGTTGATTCGTCATCAGCAAACCACCCTGCCCATAGGGCTGCTGACTTGCAACAATAGCTCCCTCTTCCACATGAAAGTTTGGGGTCGTTCCCTGATGTGTACTTCGGCTCACATGCCAGCCCTTTAAATTTTTACTATTGAAAAGCGACTCGAACCCATCTGGAACTTGGGCAAATGACATGTTGCCAAATAGTACAAGTATTATCAATGCATATCTCATGCCTAACTTTGAACTTTCCACTTTGAACTTTTCGGTTTTGTACTTTTTACTTTCCACTTTCAACTATTTCCATTACAAGTCTAAACCCCACATCATACTTACTCCCCGGCCCACCGGCATGTGTCATGTAGGTAGCGTTTTTTACATCGCCATAGAACGGAGCTCCTTTCAGAACGTGTTCTTTCCCTTTTTTGACAGGAACCGGATCGGCAAACATTTTTTCATTATAAAAATCATCTACCCACTCCCACACATTGCCCAGCATATCATATAATCCCCACGCATTTGGTTTTTTTCCACCAACCGGTTGAGTAGTTAGTTTTGCGATTTGTGCAGTGGCATTAATCTCATCCCACGAGATGTCATCAGTAGCCCCGGCTCTTGCCGCATACTCCCATTCAAACTCCGTAGGCATACGATAAGTGGCTTTTCCTTTTTCAAGTTGGTTAAGTTTTTTGATGAATGCCTTTGCGTCTTTCCAGCTAATACTTTCTACCGGGTATTGATCAGAGTCGCCAGTGACCTTATTTCCCTGAAAGAAAGAAGGATTATTGCCCATCACTTTTTTCCATTGTGCCTGTGTTATTTCAAACTTTCCTATAAAGTAAGATTTGCTAATAGTAACTGTAAAGCCGGGTAAGGCATCTTTTTTTGAGAGTTCTTCGGATAGTACATAATCTTTATCCGGCAGAATAGGAATTCCCATAGTGCCCGATTCTTTGGTCATGTATTGTTCAATAAATCCAAACTTAGTTGTTGTTGGCTGAAATTTTCCTACGACCATGCTGCCGGGTTGTATCTCTACAAACTCGATTCCAATACTATTGATGTAACTCTTTCTCTCTTGTGCGCTAAGGTGATTTCCAATTAAGGCAATCAGCAAAATGGGTCCTATGATTCTACTATACGACATGCTATTTTTTCATTTCAATGGATGATAGCGGAAATAGAGATTCTTCAGGTTTCACGCCATCGTTTTTAAATACGAAGTAGATCGTGTGGAATCCTTTAATCTCAGGTAGGTTGATCACCGATGGAATTGTAAAGGAGCTTTTATCAGACCCTGGCCCAAAGAATTTGGACATATCCAGGGGCGGAAGGGCTTTATCAACAGGTACTGCCTTTTCAGCGCTGCCGGGACGTGGGGCAAATGCACCGCGATAACGCACATTAAATTGTGTAGGCATCAATTCGGTTTCGCCAAGAAGTTCTCCCTTCTCCGAATCCAACCTAACTTCAATTTTTCCGCCTTTATAAATATCATAGAGATGCCAGTTGGGCTGAAAGGAGATTTGTTTGATTCCGGTAAGATCAAGGTTAGTAAATGCAATAAATGAATTTGGCCTTGCCGTAAGGAAGGTGTATTCGTCCAACTGATCGCGAATGGTGCCTTGCTGAATTTCTGCATTCACTGGAATCAGTTTTGGACTTTTAAGGATCATAACGGATTCTGAAGTTAAAGATGGCAACATATTGTTCCCTTTATCTGCATAAGCAGCCCTAATTACATAGGAACCAGTTCCTTTGTCCTGATTGGGAACCTGGAACTTAAATTCTCCTGCAACAGGTAATCCGGTTTTTAATTCGTGATTCAAAATATAATTAACAATCACCCGTGCATTGGCATGTGTAATAGTTGGATGTGCCGGCATAGCTGTTTCCAGATTCCATGTACCCGCACTTCCATTTCTGATTTTATCAATCAGGATTTCTGTAGCTTTTGAATTTTGTTCATACCGTTCAGCAATTTGTGCGAAGGATGGACCAACACCTTTCTCCTTTTCGTTGTGACAGGTGCGGCAATCACTTTGCGCCATCAGCGATTTGGCGACAGCAAATCTTGAAATCTCTGATTGTGAGACCGCGATGGCCGGATAATCAAATCCTTCTGATAAGTAATCCATGCTAATGGCAACTTCTTCGGGTTTTATTTTTTTATCCTCAAGACTTCCATCTTCTTTGTCGGTAACCCTGGTCTTATACGTTTTACTTTCCCCTGCAAAAAAGAAACTTTGATTTCCACTAAATACTAATTCAACGTTGGGTGGATCGTTACCTGCCACTATCTGAACTGATGCTGAATTAGGTAGCTTCTTTGAATCAGTAACGGTAAGAGTGGCAGTATAAATTCCGGGCTGATCCAACATAAACTGAGGACTCTTTTCTTCCGATTCAAAGGACTTGTTGCCAGATGAAATTTTCCATTGATAGCTGAGGTCATCACCATCGTAATCTACGGTTCCTTCAGAAGACAATTGTATGTTAAGTGGAATGCTTCCACCACGCTTGTCAGATTTTATTTGGACTACTGGCTTGCGATTGCCTGCATTGTATTCAACGCGAACCAACTGCGATTCAACAGGCGAGCTGGCGGTGTTGCCTCCATATTCCAAAACATACAAATCGCCCGAAGGGCCAAACTTAATATCAATGGGCTGACGCGGATGGTAGTTCGGAGCAAACTTTTCCATGCCAACGTAATTTCCCTGTTCATCAATGGTAATTGTAATAATCCAGAATCGCGACAAATCAGCAGCTAACCATTTACCTTCATAGTATGGAGGGAAGGGCCGAACAGGATTTTTAAAATCATCTCGATGAAAGATCGGGCCACCAATCGCACACCGTGAACTGGATCCTACCAGTGGAAATTTTTCTGATGGTCTGTAGGGGTAGGAAATGAAAGCTGGTTGTGCCGGAGGTAATTCGGTAAGACCAGTATTGTTTCGCGACTTGTTAACTGGTTTTGCTGCATCTTGCACCGAGCCAATGGTATTCGTAATAAAGTTGTACACCGGATACCCATGATTTTCGCCAATGAAATAAGGCCACCCAAAAAACCCGGGCTGCTTTGCCTGGTTCAATTCATCATACCCCATCGGACCTTTTTCAGAATCGCTGTCTGCATCAGGTCCAACCTCACCCCAGTATAAGAATCCGGTTTTAGAATCGACAGATACGCGCCATGGATTTCGATTGCCCATAATGTAAATCTCAGGCCGCGTTCCTTCTTTTCCTTTCGGGAATAAGTTTCCCTCCGGGATGGTGTAGGTGCCATCAGGCTCAGGATGGATTCTTAAAATCTTTCCTCTGAAATCATTGGTGTTGGCAGCGCCTCGCTGGTCATCAAACTGAACCCGATCCGGACGTTCATCAGTTTGTGAGAATAAAGAGTTGCCTGTGTTATTGCCAATAGTGAGATATAAATTTCCTTGTCCATCCCAGGTCATGCCACCTCCGGTGTGACTCGTGTCTTCACGATCGCTAGGTACTTCCAGCAGAACTTTTTTGCTGGTTTCACTTAGAGAATCATTTACCAGTTTCCAACGGGTGAGAAAAAATTTGCTGATCGAAGCATCAGCATAATAGAGGTAGATCCAATGATTGGTAGTAAAGTTTGGATCGATGGTCATGCCCACCAAACCTTGTTCGCTATGCGTGAAGACAGGAATTTGGGCAATGGTTTTGATTGTTGAAGTAGCAGCCTCCCATTTCTTAAGAGTGCCACCCCGTTCAATAATCAGTACTGATTCGTCTTCCAGTACTTCAAATACCATGGGCTCGTTTAATGAGCCCGGTGGCGTAACGACAACCGATGTAAACCGGTTCTCTTCAGGTTTTGAAGACGAAAGTGGCTCTTCATGTTGCTTTTCTGAGCATGAACTAAGGAGTAAAGTAAAATTAAGGATGTAAATCCACCCGCTTATTTTAATCATTGATTGCCTGATATACTAAAAC
>JBEBJH010000357.1:0-3292 GCA_040079965.1 Cyclobacteriaceae bacterium | reverse complement strand
TAAGGTAGGATTAAATACGCGGAAGTACGGTGCGGCATCACAACCTGAACTGGCTGCCCATTGCCAGCCTCCATTGTTGGCAGCTAAATCAAAATCCAGTAACTTTTTTGCGAAGTAGGCTTCGCCCCAGCGCCAATCGATAAGTAAGTGTTTAGTTAGGAAACTCGCAACGATCATGCGCACGCGATTGTGCATGAAGCCCGTTGTGTTAAGTTCGCGCATTCCGGCATCCACTATTGGATAACCGGTCTTGCCTTCGCACCAGGCTTTAAATTCCTTTTCATCGTGTCGCCATTGAATGTTATCGTAGGCGGATTTGAACGCCTGTTTTTCCACCTGCGGAAAATGCCAGAGAATCATGTGGTAGAAATCCCGCCAGATCAATTCATTTAACCACACCTCATTTTTTTTCTGTGCGAGTTGAGCCAGCTTGCGGATGCTTACCGTGCCAAAGCGCAAGTGTACACTCAGCTTTGTCGTTCCTTCAATGGCCGGAAAGTTTCTTTGCTGATCGTATTTTTCTACGACCGATTGTTTGATCACGCGTTCCGGAAAAGGGGCACCAGTTGCTTCGAACCCAATATCCTTCAGGGAGGGCAGGGGCACTGCTTTAATTTTTTTGAATGACCCAAAGTGGCTTTCAGTCGGAAAGCTTCTAAAATGTGCAGGCGTAACCAGTGATTTCCACTTGCGACTATAAGGTGTAAAAATCGTGTAGTGCTTACCGTCATCTTTGGTTACTTCATCTTTTTCAAAGATCACCTGGTCTTTGAAGGTTTTGAAATCAGCACCGTACTCTGAAAGCATATGTTTTACTTCTTCATCACGCTTTCGTGCATAGGGTTCGTAATCGTGATTGGTGTAAACCGCTTTAGGTTTTAGTGACTTGAAGATATCAATCGGATGCCCATGAAACACCAGCAGCGAACTTCCCGCTTCTTCCAGTTGCTTTTGCATCACGGTAAGAGATTTATGAATAAACTCTACCCTGCGATCGGCTTTGTCTTCCAGGTTATCAAGAATGGTGGTGTCGAAAATAAAAATAGGCACTACCTCTTTATTTTCTTTCAATGCATGGTAAAGTCCCGCATTATCTTGCAGCCGCAGATCCCTTCTGAACCAGAAGACGGTAGTGGACGGTTCGATGATTGAACTATTTTTTTGATTGAAGCGCTTCAATTTCTTTTTCGAGTTGGTCGATTGTCACTATTTTTTCCGCATACAATTTAAGATCTCCCGATCGTTGTACATGCATGGCTTCTTCAAGCAATTTTTTGCGTTTGGCTTCCAGCTTTTTGGCTGGGTCAGATTTAAGGAATGAAAACATGATCTTATAACAACCTTACGGGGATTTGGTTTTGGGTATTTTGGAGACGGTCATAGAAGACCACTAGTAACTGCTTTTAAGCTGTTTCGCTATGGTCTTTTATTCAGCGTGTAGCTAAAATCACCATTCCCAGCATGCAGCCTGAAGTTTTTATCGAGAAAGAAAAGGACGTTTTCATCTCCTGCGAGGAAACAGATTGAGTTTTCCGGGTACTCAGGATCCAGTTGATAAATAATGACATCCGGATTTTCATCGATTCCTTTTATGATTGCCCAATTACCGGACACATCGCGTGGGACGTTGTCAACCACCTTACGAATGGTATAGGTGGTGGGCTCGTGTGTGATCGGGTTTCTATTAAGAATTAATCGCCACTTCAATTTGAAACAGGAGGAAGTTACTTTTAGCTGGTGCTCTGTCGCGTAATCCTGACACGGTGTGCGTCCGTCATAAATAACCTGCCGGGTGGTGTCACTCAGTAATGTGGATGCGCTCGTCAGCGCAGGTGCAACAGCGGCATTATCCATGATCAACTCTTTTCGATTCAATGTATAACTCCATCCTCCGTTACCAATCATAAGCCCGTGTTGAGGTGTCAATAAATGTAAAATATTTTCATTCAGTTTGACCATCATGATTTCGGATGGTAGTGAGTTGCTTTTTAAATGATAGATGACTCCATCTAGGATTTTGTTCTTACTTGGCGCAATCGTGTAAGTTCCATTAAACGCGAGTTTTTCTTCCATCTTGAAGCCAAGAGTATTCGGTTGCGACACTCCGAAGGCAATCTTTAAGGAAAAAGTATTTTGATTCGAAGTCGTTTCACTCAGAATCAGATTCCATCGGATAAAATCAACTTCTTTATCTGATGGAATTGTCAGTTGCGATTTAATGAGTTTATCACCTGGTGTGCTGCCAACAAAAACGATAGGTGTTGAATTCGTTGTGCCTGAACAAGAAATTATGACTAATGTGCAGGCGAAAAGAATCAAATAACTTAGTAATGTTTTCCGTGGTCTCATACTAATTTGAGTTAAAGGTTAGGTTACCGTGATTACCACATTTCCCGTTTTCTCTCCAGTCTCGACATAGCGGGTGGCTTCAATAATTTGTTCTAGTGGATATTTCCGGTCGATCACCGCTTTGTACTTACCCGTCTCAATCAGTTCTTTAAAAAACAGAATGTCTTTTTGGTTATCAGTAGGGATGGGGAACTTCACCCGTTTACTTCCAAGTAAAGGTGTGATGATGGGTAAGAAAACATTCTGCCACCCAGGTCCCAGTTCAGTTGAAAAATAGACGCCACCGGGCCGTAGTATCTTTTTGCATTTGAAGAAAGTACTCTTACCCACCGCGTCCAGCACGACATCATACAATTTTTCTGTGTTCAAAAAATCCTGTTGCGTGTAATCAATCACTTCATCGGCTCCCAATGATTTTACTAATGCGAGATTTTTAGTGTTGCACACGGCAGTAATTTCCCCTCCGTAATGATGAGCGAGTTGCACACAGGCTGAGCCAATGGAACCTGAAGCACCGTTGATGAGGAGTTTGGGTTTTTTATTAAAATCTATTTTACGGATGTAGTTGATGGCGAGCATTAGTCCATCACACACTGCGGCCGCTTCTTCATAAGATAGGTTGATGGGTTTGATGGCGATGGATTTATTTTCAGTAACACAAACGTATTCCGCATGTGTACCAAATTGATAGGTACTCAATCCAAAAACCGGATCACCTGGTTTGAATAATGTTACATTTTTACCGATGGCTTCAATCTCTCCAGCGAACTCACTTCCTAAAATAGTTTTCTTGGGTTTGAAGAGACCACCTACTATGCGCACAGCAAAATATTCAGCCACCCGAAATCCTGCATCGGTTCGGTTTACCGTGGTGGCATGAATTTTTACGAGTACTTCGTTGTCTTTGGGTTTTGGCTTGGGCACTTCTTTCAATTGAAGCACG
>JBEBJH010000104.1:0-15923 GCA_040079965.1 Cyclobacteriaceae bacterium | reverse complement strand
GAAGTAAATAAACCCACTAAAGCAGCAGTGATTAGCACCCCAAGAGTAGAAAGTGAGATGCCTTGCCGCACTACAGGTTTAACACTTTCCCATTTTGTATCTAAACCACCAGAAAAGAGAATGAAGGTTAAAGCAACTACACCCAGAAATTGGGCGATCTTGGGGTCATTAAAATAAATTCCACCGGGGCCGTCAGAACCGGCCAGCATGCCGACCAGTAAAAACAATATTAACGTAGGGATGCCCAACCGAAAAGAAGTCTTACTCGCAATGATGCTTACGAAAAGCAGAATCGAGCCGAGTAAGAGAATATTTTCTACGGAAGGGGTCATGACTAAATTTAAAACGAGGATAAGTAGAGTCATGAATTTTTATCTCATGACTCCACCTTTTTTAAGATATTTTCAAGATAACAAATAATGCAACAAGAAGCACACCCATAAGTATGACGAACCAAAGTCGTTTGATAGTTTCAAAAGTTTCTTTCATGGTGAATAAGTATTGAGCATGGCTCTCCCTAATGGGAAAATCCACACGGGTAAAAAAATAATTGAATGGCAAGCTTGCCGGAAGAAGCAGGAACGCTAAGGGGCGTGAATGGTGGTGACTACGTAGAACGGATTGAAAATTCGAGTTGAGATCTGCAAAGCTGAATTGGTGAACAATTCAGAGGAATGAACCGTGGCTGCATAGTGCCAGATTTCCTGCAGACTGAAATTTTTTACAAATGAAAGTGATGGAATTGATTGCTGAGAAGTATTGCGAACTACAGCAGTTGCACCGGGACTTACACAGAGAAGTGCCTTCGAATGAGATTTAACCTGTCGATTGTCTGGCTCCGAGTACGATGAGAAGAAAAGGAAAAATGCTATGACCCCCTGAAACAGGATAGCTAAATACTTTTTTCTCCTTCTCAATAAATTCATGCTCAAAGATAATACATTGCTTGCAATGGCGAAATTTTTCCAGGGCTAATCATTGAGTAGAGTCTCCAGTGCCTTTGCAACAGTTGCAAACTTTGCATGAGCGTTGTTACAGAGCATGATAAGAGTTTTATCCTGATCGGTAAATCTTACAATTTTAGTTTTATAACCCGGATTATCACCCGTGTGGAGAACAGCCCGGGCATCATTTCTCAGCATCCATCCAAAACCATAATAGGAAAGTGAGTCATTGGTTAGTTTCATGGGAGTGAAAGCTTCCTCTAGTATTTGGGTACTTACCAGTTCACCCTTGTAAAGTGCGCGATCCCACAAAAGCAGGTCAGTTGATATTGAACTTATCCTTCCGGGTCCTTTGCGGTTGCCCAACCAGATTGTATAGTTTGAAGACGGAAACGAGTCGGCTCGTATGTAGCGTTGCTTCTCTTCAACAAAAATGTGACCGAGTGCAAAATTTTCAATTGCTCTTTTCTCATCAAGACTGCGGATATCGGTACTTTTCATTTTAAGGGGACCAAAGATTTGTTGGCGACATAATTCAATAAAGTCTTTGCCGCTTGTTCGCTCGGCAATACTCCCTAATAAAACATATCCTGTATTACTGTACTCATATTTTTTGCCAGGCAGAAACAATGCGGGTGGTTGATATTTTTTCAGATAGATCAGAATGTCTTCATTGCCTGCTACTTTTGATTTATCCCAATACTGATCCATGATGGCCTGATAGTCTGGTAGCCCGGAGGTATGGGTTAGTAAATGTCGAATGGTAATATTCGAGTAGGGTAATCCGGGTAAATACTTTTCGATAGGATCATTGTAGTTTAGTTTTCCTTCCTCTTTTAGCATCATGATGATCATCGCGGTAAATTGTTTTGATACTGAGGCGAGTTCAAAAACGTCTGTAGTGTCCAGTGGCACTTTAGTTTCAAAGTTTCGATATCCAAAGGCTTTGTGGTAAAGTGGTTTTCCTTTACTGGCAACCAGCACCACTCCACTAAAATCTGGCACGGCCGTCATGATGGAATCAATTTGGTTGTGAAGGGTTTCATGTTCCGAAACCGGCTTTTGATTTGTGCACGCTGATAGGAGTGAGACTAAAACAAGGAAGGGCAGTAGTTTTGTAAATGCTTTCATTTAATTTTGTTTAGTCATTCGAAAGGAATGATTATTGAAATATATTGAAGAAATTTTTAATTCCAATCCTTTGCAAGATTCAGCCATTATTTTTCATTATTTTCCTTCTCTTTCCGAAAAGCAGTTGGACCAGATCAATCAGTTGGGTAGCCTCTACAAGGAATGGAATGATAAAATCAATGTAGTTTCCCGCAAGGATATTGAAAACATTTATATTAACCACGTGCTTCATTCCTTAGGCATAGCCAAAGTACTGTCTTTCAATGCCCGGGCCGAGGTGCTTGATGTAGGCACCGGAGGCGGATTTCCAGGTATTCCCCTGGCGATACTTTTTCCTGAAACACGTTTCCATCTGGTTGATTCAATTGGAAAAAAAATTACGGTGGTTACTGAAGTATCAAAAGCATTGGGATTGAAGAATGTAAAGGCTGAGCAAATCCGCGCTGAGCAGATCAGAGGCAAGTATGATTTTGTGGTGAGCCGCGCGGTTACCCGGATGAAGGAGTTCTATGGATGGGTGAACAATAAAATGAAAGATGACTCCACCCATGCATTAGACAATGGAATCTTATATCTGAAAGGTGGCGACTTGGATGAAGAGATGAATGAACTGAAATGCCCTTACAGCATTTATAATCTCTCGGATTATTTTAAGGAAGAATTCTTTGAAACCAAGCGGGTGGTTTATGTACCGCTATAGCTTGTGACCGAAAAGAAATCCATCAACCCGTTCACCAAGGCCGGTACTCGTTACTACAAGTTCAACCGTGTCTCCGGCATTAAGTTTAAAAATGATCGAGTCGTGGTAATTAATTGTACTCGCCAATGGGTAAGATTGCTGTCGTTTGATATCAAAGAAAGTAGTAGTTCCAGACGTTATCTTCAATCGAATTGGAATCCCACCCATGGTTGAATTTCCGGTTACGTTAAATGAATAGACTCCTGCTGAAGGTGCTGTAAACCGGTTGGTGCTAACAACATTAAAATCATCGAAGTTTTCCGTAAGGCCAATAGGTGAATCTGTGAAGCTGCCGCCTGTGTTAATGAATGAGTAGGTGGTTTTAAAAGCATAGTTTGTGGCTATTGCCGTAGCAATAGCAGTATCTACATAGCCTTTGGTGGTTGCATCGGTGTTAGCTGAAGGGGTGCCTACATTTTGAATGCGGATTGCGCCCGCATTGGGGTTAGTGGTAAGTACCTGTGTTAAAGTCGAGGAAATGGTCACATTGTTTCCGCCTGAGATAGCAAGGTTATTGGTGGCGGGTGTATAAGTTAAACTCTGTTTGTAAGAGGTAAGATCTACGGTAGTTGCATCATTTGTAAGGCTAAGAATGTTTGTTCCGGTGTTTAGCGCTAAGTCCTGAATTTCATTGGTGGGGTTGTCATCATTCAAGGTGATTGATCCGCCTCCATTACTGAGCGACACAACAGCACCTGCTTTTGTTAAAGCCTGAATTTCGTTCATTGCATTGTCATCATTTAGTGTAACCGATCCGCCTCCGTTGCTTAGGGCGATGGTTGCACCTGTCTTTGTTAAAGTTTGAATTTCATTCGTGCTGTTGTTGTCATTGTCAGCAACATCAAGAGTAACACCGGTTCCATTCGAAATGTTGATTGTTCGGTTGGTGCCAGCGATGGATCCCAGGGTAAGATTCTGGTTACTGCCACTGAGTACAGAAGAAAGGTCAACTGTGTTCCCACCACTAATCGCAAGGGTGGTGCCAGTAAGAGTAAGACCTTGATTATCTGTATTGGCAATTGTATTCAAATCTACTTCTTTAGTTCCACCCGCATCGGTAATGCGCAGTTTTTTATCAGCAGTCAGACTGGCCCCTGTGATCAATTCATTGGTTGAACTGTTATCGCCATCGCCTGTATTTGAAATAACGCCATTGCTTATGGCAATGCCCTGGCCAGCCATTAGGCTTGAACTATTACCTGAATATTCAGAATAAAATGCATAGGGAACACTCATCAATTGCTGACTTCCAGCTAATTGAAAAGAACTTCCGCCATTGGGGTCAATCTCTACTTGTAACCATTTATTACCAACCGCCCAACTTACAAAGGCAAAAGAACCCGTGCCCGCTGTACCTTGCCCAATTACCAACGCAAATAATCCAAACTGATTGGTTTGAGGTGTGTGTGTTTCAGAGTACTCCACTTCTCCATTGGCTGCACTTTTTATAATACTGATGCGTACGGCAATGTTCTTGGAGATAATAGGCTTGCCTTCACTATCACGGGCTACCCCTTGATAGTTGATGCCTTTGGGCGCCTGAGCATTGACAGCGATTAAAGTAGTTATTGCCAGGACGAAAGAGAGTAGAAGTTTATTCATAGCATCAGGTTCCTACTTTAATGACTTTAATGGTTTTGCTTTCCGCATTGGTCAGCAGTATTTTAATGAAGTACGCACCTGGACTAAGATCTCCCAGTTGCACCTTGTTGTCTTTGCTCGGTTTGATTCCGGTTATTTTCCGGCCCCATGTATCATAGAGTTCCATCAGTTGAATCTGAACTTCGCAGCCATAGGCCTCAATAGTGATTTCTCCTTTTGCAGGATTCGGGTAATAACTAAATGTGAGGTCTTTGCACGGAAGAATTTCAGGTTGCAGAAACCCTTGTGTCAGAATAAGATTGGTATTTGTAAATGTGAGTATGGCAGGTTCGCCAATGGAAGAAGTAACAATGAAATCCGGAACTGAGATATCGAAACCGGCCATGTTAGTTACTTGTTGACGCGCTTGCGTCATGCCCATAATGGGCAATAATAGAAGTAACAAAACGGTAAGTTTCGATCTCATAAGTAGTTAGGAAATAGAAACTTACAACTTTTAGTTAAATTCTCACATCAGGTGTAATTTTTTAATGGTTTTTTCATTTTACTGACCTCTCGCTGGGTAACTGGGTTAAAGATGCTCCCCGGCAAACAACCCGGCATACACAGCAGCCACACAAAATAAAAGGCTGAAGATCACGTAAATAAGCGAGGATAGACTGAAACCGCCCTGTAAAAGGTATATAGTTTCATGGCTAAAAGAGGAAAAGGTGCTGAACCCACCACAGAACCCGACTGTCCAGAACAATCGGACGTTAGGTGAGAATAATTGGCGGTGATCCGCCAGGCCGATAACCAATCCGAGGATAAAACAGGCAAGGATATTGGCCACCAAAGTACCTAAAGGGAAGTGATGGGTATGGAGGGAGTTGATCCATCGTCCAAGTGAAAATCGTACAACGCTTCCTAGTCCACCACCCACAAAAACCACAATCAAAGATCGTATCATAATGTTATGATTAATATAAAGGAGCCGAAGGATTCTCCAGAATACTGCGTTCACTGGCTGAAAGATTCAGATCACTGGTAAGTGTATATAAAGTTGGCCTTACCAATAAGAAAAGAACCACAACGATAGCCGTGAATAAAAGGAATGAATTGTCGCCTGTGATAAGCGCAGCCACGCTACCCATAAGGCCCGGCAATTCAAAGCAGGCCGAGCGGATGAGCAAAGCAGTTTGGTACTTGAATAATTTTTCTTTTAAAGACATCGATGCGTTGATTGGCGCCAGCGTTTGTTTGAAAATAAAATAACCCATGCCTATGCCGATTGGCAGCAGCGCAAAGAGTACGTAGCGAAGCAATAAGGCAAGATCTGGATCTGCTTCCGTAGCAAGACTTCCAGAATAATTAAGATAGAGTACGATAAGGCCAAACGAAGCCATAACAGACACCAGCGAAAAATAAATGAGGTTGAGGGTAGTCAAAACACTTTTAATTGTTGGAGCTCCGTTCATGTGAATTAAAAGTTAAGTAGAAACAGACAGGCTTTCCCGTGTTATCATCTCGAGCATAATTTCATTGGTTCGTTGCTTCAGCACTTTCGTGTCAACAAGACCAACAACGGGAATTTCTTTGCCAACGATAATCTTTATTAACCCGGGTCTTAAGTTAATGGTGCCCGGAGGCATTAACTGACCAGCTCCTACTACCACTAAAGGTAAGAGTGATTTCTGAGTATCGACAGCTATTTTAAACGCCCCGTCTTTAAAAGGCTGTAAAATTTCGTTGCTCCGGTTTTGAGTGCCTTCAGGGAAAATGAGAATGTTAATCCCCATAGTTAGAATTTCCTTCAAATGATTGAGACTCTTTTTACGGCTTTCATTACTACTGCGATCCACGACCACGCAGGTTGCACGAGTGATCCAACCAAAGACTGGAATTTTTAAAAGTTCCTTTTTAGCAAGAGGCCTGAACTGACCACGTATGGTCATAGCAATGCCGGGTAGATCCAGAAAAGATGTGTGGTTACTTACGTAGATATAAGACTTGTCTTTATCGATGTTTTCACGACCAATCATTTCGTAGCGAATAAACGTGAGCATACTAAATACCCACGACCAGGCTTTCATAAAAAAGTATGTAACAGAAACCGCATGTTGCCCAAAGAAAGCAGGTATGATAATGCCCGGCAGAAACAGAAGCATGAAAACGGTGAATACAAGGAAAACCCAAAATTTGTAAAGCGAGGAGAGGATTTTGTTAATCAGTTTCAAATGCTTCTAATGTAGAGGTGAAAAAAAATTCCCGAAAGGTGCGAATCTTTCGGGAATTTGAGATTGTGAACTTGATAAATGGTTGCTATGAAAAATAGTTTGTTAAGCCCGGAACCGCAATCGGATAATTTCCATCGGCATCAGGTAACAGGGGTGGTAGGGCATTGAAATCAAATTTTGTTGGCATGATGCTCATACCGGAGTTAAGAGCTTTTTCAAATTCAACTACCTGACCTGTATAGGTAGCCATTCTGCCAAGGATGGCCGTCATGGTACTCTTGGCTCCATTTTCGGTATCGTCAAACTTATACTCTTTTTTCGCTATCGCTGCAAAGAGCTCATCGTGTTCAGTTTGGTATGGATTGTTCTCTTTAGTTCTGTCGAACTGGTATAAGACTTTTCCTTTCCGATCGGTGATGTTACCGGATCCACAGTAAATGTTTCCTTTCGTACCCATTATAAACTCATCTACTTTGCTCATGGTGCCTTTAATGTGCCGGCACTGACTATTCAAAATGCTACCATCCGCATACTGAAATTCAACATAGTGATGATCGAAAATCTCACCGAAATCTTTTCCTTTTCTCACTTCGCGACCACCCATACCTTGTGCTTTAACCGGATAGCCACCTTTAAACCAGTTGATCACGTCAATGTTGTGAATATGTTGCTCAACAATATGATCACCACACAGCCAGTTGAAGTAATACCAGTTGCGCATCTGGTATTCCATTTCGGTTTGATTGTATTTGCGGGGGTTCACCCACACGCCTTCATTATTCCACCATGCCTGCGCTGATACAATTTCCCCAATCAAACCCTCTTTGTACTTCTTATAAAGTTCGCGATATGAATTTTGATAGTGTCGTTGAAGTCCTACCACAACGTTTAGCTTTTTCTGCCTTGCAATTACAGCAGCATCAAGTACCCGTTTGATTCCAGCCGGATCAGTAGCCACAGGCTTTTCCATAAAGATCTGCTTGCCCTGGTTCACGGCTTCCTCAAAGTGAATAGGTCTAAAGCCAGGAGGCGTGGTAAGAATTACTACGTCTGCTAATGCGATTGCCTTCTTGTAGCCATCAAATCCAACAAACTTATTTTCCTCGGGTACCGCAATTTTGTCTTTGATGTTTCCAGCCGTTCCTGACCAATCCGAAAGGTCATCCGACATTAACGCTTTGTAACAATCATCCAACCGGTCGCGGAAAGCATCAGCCATAGCGACCAGTTTTACATTTTGTTTTGAAAGCATGGCTTGCATGGCCGCGCCTGTGCCACGACCACCACAACCGACTAAGGCTACCTTGATAGAATCATCCACCGAGGTGTTAAATATTTCTGATTTGGAAGCAAAAGGAATGGCTGCCAGCGAACTGGCGATGAGAGATGTTTTCTTTACAAATTCTCTGCGGGATTGATCTGTATTTTTCATTGGTAAGTGATTTTTAGCCACAGATTCACAGATTTATTTGAAAGTAATGAGTGAACCGGTGAATTGTTTGAAACTGATTATATTAAGATACTTATAAAATTACTCTTTTTATGACTAAAGATGGTTCTCCAAAATTATAAATCAAACCAATTTTACATTTTGATACAGCAAGGTAATTTAACACCTGGGCATAATGTTCATCAGCAATTCCTTTCTGTGCTTTTACCTCCACAATTATATCATTTAATATCACAAAATCTGCGTAGAATTTATGTGGAAGGACGGTTTCTTTATATTCTATGGTGTATTCTTTTTCGCGTGTAAAAACTATTTGCCTTTTTCGAAGTTCAAGTTCCAACGCATCTTTATAAACGATTTCAAGAAAGCCTCTGCCAAGAATCCGGTGAATTTCCATGGCGATGCCATTAAAAGATAAGTATCCTTTTGCAGAGGATAGCTGACTTTATCGAACTTCTTTTTGATCACAGATTACAGATTCAAATTGGAGCCGTTGATTTATGATCGCAAAACAAATCAGTGAATCAGTGGCCTATGTTCTACTTCAAGTACAAGTTATAAAACTTTTCAATCTCTTCCTGCGAAGGTTGTACCAGTGGTCTGACCACCCTAAAGCCTACAAACATGGCATCCGTTAGCCACCAGATACTTTTGGGTATTTGCGGATCACGCCTGTTCCAATTGGCGCGGGAAGGGATACGATTAGCACATCGCAATTCCCTGGCATCATCCATAAAAGAGCCTCCTTTTAAGGTTTTAGGATATTTCGAGCCAGGTACAGTTAAGGGATTTACGTTATTGATTGAATTATAGTAAGCTGGATCATATTGGTCCAGGGTCCATTCGCTTAGGTTGCCAAGTATGTCATACAGGCCCCAGGCATTTGGCTTAAGAAGACCGACCAGGTGGAATTCACTGTCCATCCCTTGCTTAAAGAATCCATATTCTTTTAAACTCTGAGTATCGTTGCCAAACGGATAAGCCGTTTCACTTCCGGCACGACAAGCATATTCCCATTCCGCTTCGGTGGGAAGCCTGAAAAAAACTCCGGTTTTTGAATACAACCATCTGCAATACATCATAGCTGCTGTATGACTCATGCTATTGGCAGGATGCTTTGCATCGCGACCCATGCCAAAGGTTAGGTCAATGTATTGAGGAGTAGCTCGCGTAATGCCATCAATGTTTTTGCTCTGTGGTAGCGAGTTATCTTTAAAGTATTGATCCCACTCGGCAAAGGTTACTTCCTTAACGCCCATCCAGAAACCAGAAAGTTCAACTTCCTTTTGCGGGCCTTCATCCTCGTCCCGCCCTCGTTCCGTTACCGGACTTCCTATCTTAAATTTTCCTGCGGGGATAGCCGCCATTTTGAAAGTAACAGTTGTGCCAGGAATAGATTGGTCATACGTTTTGAACTCCTGTGAACTGACGACTCCGTAACTAATTGTGAGTGAAAGAAGGAAAATTAATTTTCGCATAAGGTGATGATTCTCGCTTAAAGCTAAAAGCAAAATGCATAAAGAAAAAGCAAACTGCATTCGGCTTCTGACAAAAGCTCTTTGCTTTCTGCCTTAAGCTTTCCGCTTTAGAAGCGCCATATAAAACCCATCAAAACCCTCCGAAGGCTTTATCCATTTTTGTTCCACTAATTCAAATTGTTCTTTTCGGGATTCTAAAAACTTTTCAACCTGGTTTTCATTCTCTGTGGGGAGTAAGCTACATGTTGAGTAAACTATTAATCCTCCGGGTTTCACCATTGTACTGTAGTCTGCCAGTATATTTTGCTGAAGTTCTTTAACCCGTTCTATGAAGTCAACCGATAATTTCCATTTCGCATCGGGATTGCGTTTGATAACACCCAGACCGGAACAAGGAACGTCCAGCAACAATCGGTCGGCAGAATTTTCAAGTCGCTTGATAGTTTTAGAGGATTCAATCACCCGCGCTTCGATATTTCCGGCCCCCGCTCTTCGTGAGCGCTTTTTTAATTCCTCCAGTTTCCATTCTTCCGTATCCAGCGCTATGATGCGACCTTTATTTTGCATCAGAGAAGCCAGGTGAAGTGTTTTGCCACCACCTCCCGCGCAGGCATCGATCACACGCTGCCCGGGTTCTACTTTTAAAAATGGAGCAATCAGTTGTGAGCCGGCATCCTGCACTTCAAACAAGCCATCTTTAAACTGCTGACGGGTAAAAATATTCTGACGTTGTTCAAGAATCAATGCGTCAGGAAATTCAGCCGGAGCATCCGTTACAATCTCCTCTTCTTCGAGTTGCTGTTGGAGTGATTTGCGATTCACCTTCAAGGTATTTACCCTTAAAACCACACTGGCCTCTTCATTCAAGGCAGTTAGTTCTTTGGCCCATTCTTTCCCCAACTCTTTCTCACCTAATTCATCCAACCAGTCTGGTATTGATTCTTTGATTTTTCGATCTGATTGGAACTCTTCGTAACGAGCTTCAATCTTTTTTCGATCAAGTCCTTTAAATTCCTCCCAATCCGGAAACTCTGTGTTGTTCCAAAGGCACCAAACCCCAAGCAGTTTCCAGAAATCTTCATCTTCAGCCTCCGATATTTCTTTGAATAAACGGTACCAACGCACAATATCATAGGTAGTTTCGGCAATAAAGCGCCTGTCGCGCGCACCCCACTTCGGGTTGCTCTTCAGGATCTTTTCGATCACTTTATCGGCATATTTCTTGTTCACGAAGATGTCGTGAAGTCCCTCCACTACGGCTGCCGATAAATTGCGGTATATTTTCATGTGGGCAAGTTAAAAACTGGACGGGGCAATCAGGGTATTTTTGATAGAATGTTTTTAACTTGGCTGTTCTTCCGGCAGGTTTATGGGTCGCATTTTTGTAATGGTTTATCGTCCTCATCGCGGTAAGGAGCACGAATTGATTCCTATCGTGAAATCTAGTTATGCACTCTTGAAAGAAAGAGGATATTTAACAGATCGGCCGCCCATCATGATGCAAGCCTCTAACAAATGCCTATTGAAGATTTTTGAATGGAAGGGAAAGGAGAGTATGAGCAGTGCCGAGGCCGATCCTCTGGTTCAGGAACAATGGATTCGCGTAAGCAAGGTCTGCGATTTTGAAAAGCCAGTTAATCTGGAGGAATTTAAGCAGGTATTTTCTGAATTTGAAGCTATTGCCTGGGATGAATGGGATCAACAATAGTCTGAACTAAAAGAGTAATCAATTTAAATTATGAAAAGAAGAAATTTTATCCAAACAGGTTTTACTGCCATTACCTCAGCATTGGCAATCGGTTCGGCATCAGCCACAGAGTTTAAACCTTTAGCGGCTGGAAAGCCATTCAAACTCAATTATGCACCACACGATGGCATGTTTAAGAACCATGGTGGCGCTGACTTTGTAGATCAGATTAAATTCATGGCCGATCAGGGCTTTCGTGGAATTGAAGATAATGGATTATTAGGGAGACCTATTGCTGAGCAAGAACGGATTGGAAAAACACTAGCACAGTTGGGCATGACCATGGGCGTGTTTGTAATTGATGGTGGCGATAATTGGAAGACATCCCTCACCACAGGCAAGCAGGAATTTAAAGATGTATTCATAAAAACATGTAAGGCTTCTGTAGAAGCTGCCAAACGGGTTAATGCCAAATGGGCTACCGTAGTGCCTGGCTTCTTTGATCGCAAAATGCCAATCGGGTTGCAAACGGCTAATGTAGTAGATGCTTTGCGCAGAGGGGCCGAGATTTTAGAACCTCAAGGTTTGATTATGGTGCTTGAGCCGCTAAGTGATACACCGGAATTGTTTCTACGGTTTTCGGATCAGACGTATGAGATTTGCAAAGCCGTCAATAGCCCTTCATGCAAAATTTTATTTGACATTTATCACATGCAACGCAACGAAGGCAACCTGATCAATAACATTAATGCCTGTTGGGATGAGATTGCCTACATCCAGATTGGTGACAACCCCGGCCGCAAAGAACCTACCACTGGAGAGATCAACTACAAAAACATTTTCAAGCACGTTTACGATAAAGGCTATCGGGGTATCATGGGCATGGAACATGGCAATGCGAAGGAAGGTAAGGAAGGCGAGTTGGCTTTAATTAATGCATATCGCGAGAGCGATGCCTTTTAGAAAAAACAGGTTGTAATTCAAATTTAAAATGAAAAAGGTAATTTTTGTTGGTGTGTTGTTGGCGATGCTTCCTTTGGTGAGTGAAGCACAGTTAGGAGGATTGGGGAACCGGCTCCTTGATAAAACAAAGAAGTCAGCGACAAAAGCAGCGAAGGATAAAACCACTGGTACGGTCGATGCTGAGCGCGATCGGTTGGATTCCACCGATTTTAATTATGCCATAACCGTAATTGATAATTCGGGCATGATGAACATTCGCGACTTTGATGAAACCCTCACCAAGTCGGCTTACGGGGCTTCAAATTTTTTGCTGAAGGATGAGAAGGACAAAACACCTGCACAGAAATGCCGAGGTATTTTAGATGCCGCTGAAAATTTCTACCAGGTGCGTCAGTACAAACCGGCAGAAATATATTTTCTCGATGCAAAACTCACCTATGAAGCTGAAGGACTTGCCAGTAATATTAATTACAGCAAAGTGCATGCGGATCTTGGTCTGCTTTATGCAACCATGGGTCGCTACAATTCGGCAGAGTACTTTACTTCAGAAGCTCTTTCCATTCGTGAACAAACGTTGGGAACAAACAGCAAGGCTTATGCGGCTTCGTTAAATAATATGGCAGTGCTCTACCAGGAAACTGCACGATATAATGAATCGGAGAAATCATTTAATGAAGCAGTGCAAATCGTTCAGAGCCAATTGGGAGCCGAGAGCCAGGAATATGCCATTGTATTAAATAATCAGGCAATCCTGTATGCACACATTGGGCGCATTGAGCAAGCTGTTGAGAAACTCAATGCAGCAATTGCCATCCTGGAGAAACTCAAAGCAAAAACTACCCTGACCCGAAACAAGGTTGGCTTTCAATCCAACCTCGCTTTGCTGTATCAACAAACAGGCAAATTTACAGAAGCAGAGGCGATCTATCTGAAACTTGAAAAATCGTTGGGCAGTAAAGATCCCTTCTATGCCGGTGTGTTAAATAACCTGGCGTTGCTCTACATAGAAATGGGGCAAATGGACAAAGTTGAGAGTTACCTTAAACGTTCCGCTGAGGTTTATAAGACCCGCTTTGGAAATCAGAACCCTAATTATGCCAAGGTGTTGAATGACTTAGGGAATTTCTACCGCATCCAGGGCCGCTTTGCTGAAGCTGAACAAAACCTGATGGAATCATTGACTATTCGCGGCACAGCCCTCGACACCAACCATCCGGACTATGTGAAGAGTCAGGAAGACCTTGCCATTTTGTATTGGAAGAAGGGAGATCTCGCCAAAGCAGATGCCAGTTATAAAATTGCGATGGATAAGTCATTGGATTTTATCAACCGGTATTTCCCGCCTATGAGTGAAGCTGAGAAAACAAAATACTGGGATGTGCTGCAACCGCGGTTTCAACGCTTTTATAATTATTGTCTTGAGGCGAGTGCCGGCAATCCCGCTGTAGTGCAAACTATATACGACTACCAGATGGCCACCAAAGGACTGCTGCTTAATTCAACTAACAAAATCAAGAAGGCAATTTTTGCGAGTGGCAACAACGATCTGATTAAAGATTATGTGGCTTGGTTGGATAAGAAGGAAACCCTGGCTCGTTATTATTCGCTTTCGAAAGAGGATCTTACCAATCAGAAAATAGATTTAGGTGCCCTTGAAAAGGAAGCCAACGACATGGAACGTTCCTTATCGCAGCGCTCAGCCGATTTCTCGCAAGGATATTCAGCCGAGAAACTAAGCCATACACAAGTTGCCTCGGTGCTGGGCGACCAGGAAGCTGCCATAGAATTTATCCGCATTCGCTCCTTCGATAAGGATTTTACCAGCGATTCCAAATATGCAGCATTAGTACTAAGCAAAGGGGCGACTCCTAAATTGGTTATGCTCGACAATGGCAATCAATTGGAAACCCGGTATGCTAAATTTTATCGCAACGCCATTCAGCAAAAATCAGCCGATGCCTATTCGTACGATCAGTTTTGGGCACGTATCGATCCCGCCCTAGCGGGAAAGAAAACAATTTATATTTCTGCTGATGGAGTTTACAATCAGATAAGTTTAAATACTCTGAAAAAACCAGATGGTGATTATTTGCTCAACCGCTACGATCTCATCCTGGTAGGAAATTCCAAAGATGTAGTAACACTCAAAAATCAAAAGCCGGTAGCGGTTAAGAAGAATGCCTTTCTACTTGGCTTCCCTGATTATGGTGGTGATGCCGTTGCTGCCTTACCGGGAACAAAAGTTGAAATTGAAAACATCGGAAAGATCTTAAAGACAGGCGGCTATCAAACAACACCTTATTTACAAAAGACTGCCACCGAAGCAGTGATCAAGTCAATGAAAGGGCCGGCTCTTGTTCACATTGCCACGCATGGATATTTTCAGGCTGATATTGACCAATCGTCAGTGGGGGTGCACCAGGAAAATGCAAAGAACAACCCGCTGTTGCGGTCCGGGCTTTTGTTGGCCGGTGCATCGCCCACGATCAAGGGTGAAGTGATGCCGAACCTAGAGAGCAACGACAATGGAGTGCTGACTGCATATGAAGCGATGAACTTATCACTGGATGGTACAGACCTGATTATTTTGAGTGCGTGCGAAACCGGCCTTGGCGATGTACGTGCAGGCGAAGGTGTGTATGGGTTGCAACGTGCATTTTTAGTGGCCGGTGCCAAAGCCATGGTAATGAGTTTATGGAAGGTGGATGATGCTGCTACCCAGGCGTTGATGACAAACTTCTATACAAACCTCGCCAAAGGTGGCAGTAAAGCGAAAGCTTTCAAGCAAGCGCAGTTGCAACTGATGACTAAATACAAAGAGCCTTACTACTGGGGTGCATTTGTAATGATGGGAATGTGATCATTTGGTCGTATTAAGATCGTTTCTTGTAGCGATGAATCCCTATGAAAAAAATATTCTTACTTCTACTCTTAGCAATTAGTTTTCAATCCATTGCCCAGGATGACTGGCTTACCAAAGCAATGGCCGAGACGGGCTCCATACAAAAAGCAAGTCTTGACTCCATCGACTTTCAGTTTGCCATGTCGGTAAATGAAAACTCAAGCTTCTTTGATGTACAGCAAAAAGGTGAAGGCTGGGCCAAGGGATTTTATTCGATGAAAAGCAAAGGCGATCGTACACTTTCTGAAGTGGCTAGCGATACGCTGAACTGGGCTGTAGATTATTACAATTTGCGCTGGTACAAAGTAGCGGAAGCTTCCTTCCTAATCGCCAAAGGGTTTATGGAAGCTAATAATCTGATCAATGATATTAGTTACCTCCGTTGCATTTCCAACATGGGTGTAATGTTCCTGATCCAGGGTCGCACGCTGGAAGCAGAACAATACATTGACTGGGCATTACAGGCAAGCGACCAGTATCTTGGCCGGCAAAGCGTTGCCTATGCGGCTAACCTGAACAGCAAGGCTAAGCTGCAACAGTTGGTGGGTAAGTATAATGAAGCTGAGCAACTTCTTAATGAAGCTATTCCGGTGATAGCAAAACGGTTTGGTGAAGCAGGAATGCAGTACGCGATTGTAATCAACAACAAGGCAATGCTCTATCAAACCATCGGGCGGTATGATGAAGCGATTGCGTTAATGAAGAAAGCAATTACTGCTGCTGAAACTTCAAACAAAAGACTGTTGCAAGGAAAGAAGTCGTTTGACAGCCGCAAGTTTACTTCCAACCTGGCTTTGCTATATCAGCTTTC
>JBEBJH010000103.1:0-15956 GCA_040079965.1 Cyclobacteriaceae bacterium | reverse complement strand
CAACCTCGAAATAATCTGAGTTGAGCTCAGAGGCTGTGGACCAGGATAACCTGATATTAGTTGAATTTATACTAGCCTTGAAAAATAAAAGGTCAACCGGTAACGTGCCGCTATTACAGAAGCTGCCGCTTCCCTGTGTACAACTGCCTCCAACGGTAAAACTACCTGGAGGTCCTGTGAGATTGGCATTCGTTCCTACAGAAATGTCACCATCAACATTGACTGATCCACCCCCTGAAATTGATACTGTTGCATTATTACCTGCAATAAAGTCACCATCTACGTCCACTGAACCAGTTACTGAAATAGAGGCTCCATTATTCATTTGAATATTTCCCTTTACAATTAAGGTTCCTGAAACATTCAATGATAGCGTGTTAAGCACTATCAAGTCACCCCAGATAATCAAGGTTCCTGTTATCGTAAGTGATGCCCCATTTCCTGCAGTCATGTTTTTAGGAGTACCTGATGCACCGACATTCAAAGTACCTGTGGTATTGATTGTTAATCCATCACTATTACCTAATGTTAAATTTCCTATAGTGTAATTAGACCCGTTGTTGATCAACGCTGAGCGGTTACTATTAAAAGTCACATTTTCGGTAATAAGATCCCCGATATTACTTCCCGACCAATTACCCGCAGTTTCCCAACTTCCGGTCGTTGTGAATGTGGCTTGAGATAAAGCTGTGTAAGCACAGCAAAAAACCGCTAAAAAACTAAAAATCAACGATTTCATACTATTGAATAGGGTATTTCCATTTTTTGTAACCCAGTTCAAATATAGATCAATACAAACACCATTCTTAGACCTCATTACTCTTAAATCTTAAGATTAAAATAGCAGGCTTGAATTCTTTCCAAATGCCCTTTACCATCGCTAATTTGCTGGTTGAAGCCGGAAAAATTCAATGAAAAATCGCCCCCGGGTACTAAATGCACTCAATCAGGAAACACTGGATGAATTAAATTTGCTATCAATGCATGTTATCAAAAGCCGGATATTAAAGGAATAATTATTATTGGTGAGTGTGATAAGGCCTTTGACCTGCCCATCAGGATTGGGGTTGGAAGCATCAGTTTGGATTGGAAGAAATGAAAGAGGATATCTTAGGAAATCAGAAAAATCCTGAATTACTCGTGCACTAAAAATTTACTAACGCTATTATACTCTGGAGAATTGAATCGGATTATGTACATGCCGCTGCTTAATTGAACGGGCAAACTGGCCGAACTTCCAGTAAGCATTGTTCGTTGAAGTTGCCGGCCTGATAAATTGTATAGGGTAACTTCCAGAGGATATTCAGGCACAAAATTCAATTCAATCTTAATTTCGTTCACGCTTTGAACCGGGTTGGGGTAAACTGAAAAACCTTTCTGTCCATCAAAATCAACCACAACTACATTGAAGTATTCAGTATATCCATCAAAGTCAACTGATTTTAAACGATAATAATTTTTGCCAATCAGTGGCTTTTCATCATTAAAAGAATAATCGTGGCGATCAGTTGTAGTACCATTACCTTTAACCTTAACGATACTATAGAAATTTGTACCATCTGAGGATTTTTCAACATCGAAGAAATCAAAGTTTAATTCAGAAGCAGAAGCCCAATTTAGCTCTATGTCAGTTTTTGAAACTTTACCGGTAAAGAAAAGTAAAGTAACTGGCAAAACATTACCTGCACAACCAGATCCACCGCAACCCGTGCAAGAACAACTTGCTGCTGAAATTGTTGAGGTTCCACCTGTAGTGATTTGGCCGCCTCCACCAGTAAGAGAAAAGGATCCGGTAACACTAATTGAAGAGGTTCCTTGCGTGTCAATTTGTGCGCCTCCTGTACCATTATCCGTCAAATTTCCATGAATAATTAATTGTGCATTCCCAAAAAGCTTTAAAGTGAATCCGTTCGCAAGAACCAAATCTCCCCATATCTCCAAAATTCCATTATTGTTAATAGTAAGCTTACCGCCAGCAGAGGTGTAGGTAAGACTTTTTTTAGTACCTCCATTGAACAGTGTAGAAGAACCTAATGTCAATTGCCCTGCAGTTCCTCCACTTGCTATCGTTAAAGTGCGACCACCAGCATTAATGTTTCCAATAGTGTGAACATTACCGCCATTGAGAGTACCATTACCTCCTAGAGAGGCATTAATTGAAGGATCATTAGCCGGAATACCACTAGGGGTCCAGTTGCCAGCAGTGTCCCAATTGCCGCTAAGGCTCTGGCTAAAACAAAATGTATTTAGAGCTCCGAGCAAAGTAACTATTAAGACAAGTATTATTGACCTCATATTGTGCTAGATGGTATCCATAGATTGATCCAAAGTTTATTTTCGTGGAGATTGAGATCAAATGTATTTAATAAAAACCCTCGACTAATAAAAATAAGAGAAAGCAGTTCTTTTTTCATTACTCAATTAAATCTCACCGTTACTGATGTTATTAATTTAAATCCAGCTTGAAAAGTAACTAATAATTAAGTTTCTTTTTATTTCTCTTCAGGTTAAATCTATTAATGCTTTGAGCATTCCCCAAATCCTTACTAAGTTGCATTATTCACAATTATCCCTCCATGAATGTTAAACAAGAGTATCAAGAATCAATCTCAATAATTAGAATTAGTAGACCAGGGGTCCTTAACGCACTCAACCAGGAAACACTGGATGAATTGCATTCGGCCTTTCAGGAGTGTTACCAAAAGAAAGACATTAAAGGGATTATCATAACGGGAGAAGGAGACAAAGCCTTTGTAGCTGGTGCAGACATCAAGGAAATTGCATCTATTCCAAGCGAAAAAGCACTTGAATTCTCAAGAAAAGGTCAAGACTTGTTCAAAATGGTTGAAGACTGTCCAAAACCGGTAATAGCAATTGTAAATGGGTTTGCTCTTGGCGGTGGTTGTGAACTTGCAATGGCTTGTCATATTCGTATAGCAACCGAGAATACCAGGTTCGGGTTACCCGAAGTTAGCCTGGGAATCATTCCAGGCTATGGTGGTACTCAGCGGTTGGCTCAATTAGTAGGTCGGGGTAAGGCATTGGAACTGGCCATGACAGGAGATATGATTTCTGCCCATGAGGCAAAAGAGATTGGGTTGGTCAATCATGTGGTATCAACCAAAGAAGAAGCGTTAGCACTGGCCGAAAAAATCATGAATAAGATTCTGGCAAAGGGACCTTTGGCAATTGCCGCGTTAATCAAAAGTGTGAATGCTGGCTACGGGCAAGAGAAGGAAGGGTATCAGGCTGAAGCAAGTAGCTTTGCTGCGCTTACCGCAGCCAAAGATTTCATTGAGGGCACCAGCGCCTTTCTGGAAAAAAGAAAAGCAAACTTTAAAGGCGAATAGTGAGCAAGATCAAACGACTAGCCGGTGAAACAGTCTTATATGGACTCGGAAGCATTTTACCCCGAATGCTCAACTTCCTGTTGGTACCGCTTCACACGAAAAATATGTTTAGCGCAGGGGAGTATGGTGAGATTACCAAACTCTATGCGTTTGTTGGTGTAATCAACATTGTGTACATGTTTGGGATGGAGACTGCCTACTTCAGGTTCGCCACCAAACCTGGCGCAGACATCAAGAGAATCTTTAACCTCGCACAAACCAGCGTAATTATTATCAGTGGTGGAATAACCATTCTGTTGATCGCCTTTGCTACGCCTATTACAACTTCATTACAAATTTCAAATCCCCAATTTGTTACCTGGCTTGCCTTAACCATGATGGTGGATGCCCTCGTAGCGATTCCCTTTGCCCGGCTACGATTAGAGAAAAAACCATTACTGTTTGCGAGCGCGAAAATTTTCAACGTGTTGGTATTAGTGGGCCTCAATTATTACTTTCTTAAAATAAACTTCAATCCTGAGGTAGGTATAGGGTATGTATTTTTAGCCAACTTACTTGCTAACGCCTTCATCCTGTTATTTTTCATTAAAACGCTTTTGTCGTGGCGCCCTGTGTGGGACAAGTCGTTGTCTCCCCAAATGTTTAACTATGCTTATCCAGTTATGATTACCGGAGTGGCTGGCATGATCAACGAAATGTTTTCGCGAAGCATGCTGGATTGGCGATTACCAGAAAATTTTTACAAAGGCATCTCTGGCAAAGAAGCTGGAGGAATTTTTGGGGCCTGCTATAAATTTGCGGTGTTTATGAATTTGGGCATCCAGGCTTTTCGCTACGCAGCCGAACCCTTTTTCTTCTCAAATGCACATGACAAAAACTCACCTGCCCTTTTCGCCAAAGTCAATCACTACTTTGTTATAACCTGCTGTGTAGTACTGTTGGGCATTGGCATCAATCTGGATGTCTTAAAATACTTTATTGGCGAAAACTTCAGGTCCGGGTTGTCGATTGTTCCAGTGCTATTACTTGCCTATCTTTTTTTGGGTATCTATTACAATCTGAGTGTATGGTTTAAACTTACAGACAAAACCTACTGGGGTACGATAATTACATTGCTGGGTGTAATTATTACCATTGTAGGTAATTTCATTCTCATCCCCATAATAGGTTTTATGGGAAGTGCCCTGGCCGCTTTGCTTTGTTACTCCGTTATGGCAATTTCATGCTACTTCCTGGGCCAGCGAAATTATCCAATACCCTACACGGTGACTCGCGATATGGTTTATATCATTTTTACGTATACGGTTTTAACCTTGGTTAATAAGGTAGTAATCGATAATCAGTGGTTAGTTACCGGTTTTCATGCAGCAGTAATTCTTGCTTTTCTTGCCTTGATTTATCTTTTTGAAAGAAAAAATTTTAACAAGCCCATCGTGTAGGAATTAGTAGATTTACCTCGAGACAAAAATTCTACCTGATGAATATTATTATTCCTATGGCCGGCCTTGGCAAGCGACTCCGTCCACACACCTTAACAACAGCTAAACCCTTATTACCAATTGCCGGCAAACCGATAGTCCATCGTTTGGTGGAAGACATTGCTCATGTGTGCCCGGAAAAAATAAATAACATTGGTTTTATTGTTCACCCCGGTTTTGGCAAAACCGTTGAGGATGATTTAAAGGCGGTGGCGAAAGCCGTAGGAGCAGAAGGCAAGATTTACTATCAGGAACAGGCAATGGGAATTTCTCATGCACTGCTCTTCGCCAAAGAATTGTTTCAGGGAAAGGTGATTGTTGCTTTTGCAGACACTCTCTTTCGTGCCGACTTCCAACTCGACACAAATAAAGACGGTACCATTTGGGTACAACAAGTTTCAAACCCTTCGCAGTTTGGTGTTATCAAGTTGAACGAAAAAGGTGAAATCACGGATTTTGTTGAAAAGCCATCAACTTTTGTTTCTGATCTGGCTATCATTGGCATCTACTTCTTTAAGCAAGGAGAAAAACTGCGCGATGAAATGCAGCATCTGCTGGATGATGATATTAAAGAAAAGGGAGAATATCAGTTCACTACTGCCCTCGAAAACATGCGCAAGAAAGGAGCCTCGTTTGTGCCTGGTCAGGTAAAAGAGTGGCTTGATTGTGGGAACAAAGAAAACATGCTACAAACCAATCAACGGTATCTGGAATATATAAAAGATCAAAAACTGGTTTCTTCTAAAGCTTCTATTATTAATAGTGTCTTGTTGCCCCCGGTTTTTATAGACGATAACGTCAGGATCGAAAACTCAGTTGTAGGCCCCCATGTCTCAGTAGGATCTGGCACTACTATCGACAACAGTCGAATCAGCAACACAATCGTTCAAAAGAATTGTACACTCAAAGCGGCAATTCTAAAAGACAGCCTTTTGGGAAATTTCGTTAATTTTGATGGAAAATCTGCCAATCTGGATTTGGGAGATTACAGTTCGATTTGATCCTTCGGCCGTTGACAAAAAGAAACTTCCATCTATACATCTTAATAGCCTCAATTCAATTTCTGATGGTGGCTACGCCTGTGTTCTCACAGAAGCGTAAAAGCAGTCAGGATTCAAAACCCAATGAAGTTCGTTTGCGAGAAGCTGAATTCTTTTTTGCTGAAGCTGAGAAATATTTCATTCTGGAAGACTACGCAAAAGCCCTGCTTTATTTTCAACGGGTTTCTGAACTAAATCCAACCAACGCCACCGTTCATTATAAGATAGCAGAGGTACTGGCAAAAGGAACCAAGGAGGATGACATTCAAAAGGCCGCCCAGAGTATTGAACTGGCGCTTAAGTACGAAAAGAAAAACAAGTATTTCTATTTGCTTGCCTCCAACATTTACGCAAGTCTTGGTCAATTCGAAAAAGCAACCTATGCCTTGGAGACAATGATGAAAGAGATGAAGGGCACCGAAGATTACTTGTTTGAACTTGCCGCGCTCTATCTGTATGATAAAAAAGAAGATGAAGCGCTAAAGATTTACAATCGGACAGAAGACATCATGGGTGTAAACGAAGTTTCGTCTCAACAAAAACAACGCATTTATCTTGATAAGGGTAAAATACCGGAGGCCATTGCTGAAGGCGAGAAATTACTGCAAGCTTATCCGGATGAAGAACGCTATGTGCTTGGCTTTGCGGAAACCCTTTCCATGAATGGTCAACGTAGCAAGGCCATCCAGTACCTTGAGAATTTTATTAAAGATCATTCGGAAGCCGGAAATGCTAAAATGGTTTTGGCTGGATTCTATAAAGACGATGGTCAGGAACAAAAATCAAGAAGTTATGTATCAGAGGTGTTCGATGATCCGCACGTGGATGTTAGCAGCAAGGTGCTGATGATGGGAACCTACAATGCAACGCTATCTCAAAACAAAAGTAAAAAAATCAACGACTCTGAACTTGAAACTTTTGTTGTCGGCCTCTTCAGGAAACTCGAGTCTCATTATTCATCAGACCCCAATGTACACTTGGTGGGTGGCGACTTATATATGACTCTTGAAAAAGATGAAGAAGCAAAAAAGGAATACTTGAAAGCGGTGCGTAGTGGGTCTGGTAGTTTTGAAGCCTGGCAAAACTTGCTTTACCTCGAAATCCAAACTAACCAGATTGATAGCCTGATTGTACATTCTGAAGAAGCCCTTGAGATGTTTCCAAATCAAGCGATGGTTCACTACTTCAATGGCTATGGGCATCTTCGTAAGAATCAGTATCGCGATGCTTCCTACTCATTAGAACAAGCAAAAAAATTGTCGACCTCCAATCCCGCTTTTGTCAGCGAGTTAAATGGGATGCTAGGCGATTGTTACAACGCCACTAAAGAATACTCCAAGTCAGATCAGGCTTATGAAGAAGCTCTTCTATTCAATCCCAACAATGACATCGTTTTGAATAATTATAGTTACTATTTGGCCCTGCGCAAGGAAAATCTTGAGAAAGCAGAAAAGATGGCCTCACAATTAGTTAAAAACTTTCCCGATAATCCTTCCTATCTTGATACCTATGCGTGGGTATTATATGAGAGAGGTAAGTATAAGGAAGCAAAGAAGGCTCTTGAAAAGGCAATCCAAAGCGGGCAGGGCACTGCAACTCATTTTGAGCATTACGGAGACATTCTCTTTCAACTGGGCGACATTGATGATGCAGTTAAGCAATGGCAAAAGGCCAAGCAAAAAGATAGCGATAATGCAAGCTTGGATAAAAAAATCTCTAACAAGAAACTTAATTAACGTAACTATAGACTTTAATCTTGTCTAACGGCTCATGCAAAAAGTAATTGTACTTCCCCTGCTCCTCCTGGGTCTCTTGCTTATACAATCCTGCCATCGCAAAATAGTGCCCACGCTTCCAGAGCCAGCCAAAACGTTGGATATCGAAGAGATTGATTTTGGTTATTTGCACGGCAAAGCCCGAATGATCTTTAAAGATGAAAAGAAAGAAAGAGACGTTAAGGCTAATATTCGAATTCGCAAAGACAGTGTGATTTGGATGACCTTTTCTGTTATTGGCGTTCAAGGTGGAAAAGCGTTGATCAACAAAGACTCGATCACTATTGTAAGCACAGTAGATAAGGAATATTATGTTTTTGATTATGTCGAATTGTCCCAGCGATTCAATTTTAAGATTGATTATGCTGTTTTGGAGGCAGCTATGCTTGGTAATCCAATTCGAGCAAAACAACCCACCGATGAAATCGGGCGTGAAGGAGAGTTCGATAAACTAATGCAAAAAGAAGGATCTGTTACAATCAAAAACTTAATTAATCCTATTATCAAAAAAATTGAACAGGTAGAATTGATAGAGGCCGCTACCAACAACACGCTAAAGTTGCAGTATTCAAATTTCCAACCGTTGGGCGAAAAATCATACCCCTACAACGGGGTAGTAAGCATTTTCTATAAAACGACTGCCGGCATTATAAATAACACCATTACATTTGAATACAACAAAGTAGAAGTGGGTGATAAGGAATTGAAATTCCCTTTCAATATCCCCAAGCGATATGACCGCAGGTAAATTATTTATTTTCAGTCTCTTTATTACTCTGATTTTTTCCTTTGATGCGCAAGCGCAAAAATCAAAGTCGCAGCTTCAAAAGGAAAAACAACAGAATCTTGAAAAAATAAAAGAGACCGAAAAAATTCTTACCGAAACAGGTGAGCAAAAGAAAAATTCAATCGGTGAACTGGTGGCGCTTAATCAGCGCATTTTACAACAAGAATCTTTGATCAAATCCATTCAAAGCGAAGTCTCACTGCTCGATTATGATATCAGTGAAAACAATCAGATCATTGATGCCCTGGGGCGCGATCTCGGAAAACTCAAAGAAGAATATTCCTCCATGCTCTTTTCCGCCCAAAAAGCCAGTGGTAAAGTAGATAAACTCACTTTCCTCTTTTCGGCCCGCTCCTTTGATCAATTGATGATGCGCCTAAAATATATGGAACAGTATGGCAAAGCCCGACAAGACCAGGCAGTGGCTATTGAAAAAGTACAATCTATACTGAAAGACCAAGTTCGTATAACAGAGGTGAAACGTGGTGAAAAGAATGATCTCCTCAAGGATGAGCTCAAAGAAAATATGCAGCTCACGGGCTTGAAGCAAAAGCAGCGAACTCTGGTACGATCGTTGGAAAAACAGGAAAAGCAATTGCGAAAAGATCTGGAAGCCACCCGCAAAGCAGTCGCTGAGCTGGATGATCTGATTGCAAAAATTATTAAAGAAGAACTGGAGCGGGCAGCTCGGGAAGCCCGGGAAAGGGAACGTGAAAACAAAAAGAACAATCGCGAGGTGGCTGATGCCGCAGTTGCACTCTCTGCCTCTTTTGAAGACAATAGAAACAAATTTCCCTGGCCGGTATCAGGTTTTGTGTCACAGAAATTTGGGCGTCAGCAGCACCCAGTGCTAAAGGGTATTGTCATTCAAAATGATGGAGTGAATATCCAAACCAAACAAGGTGAGGACGTGCGATCTGTTTTTAATGGCGAGGTAAGTGCGGTTGCTTTTACGCCAGGCATAGGTAGCACTGTTATTATAAAGCATGGTGAATATTTCACTGTATACACAGGGCTTAAAGAAATTTCAGTAAAGAAAGGGCAGCGCATTACTACCAATCAGGAAATTGGCAAAGTGCTCTCCAATAGCGATGGCATTTCAGAACTTCGGTTTCAAATTCGCAAAAACTTTGATGCCCTTGATCCACAGGAGTGGTTGAGAAACTAGTTTGAGCGGTAAAAACGCTCCAATTAGCCCAATTTTGACTACAAACAAAACTTCCTGCATTATTCATTTTACCATAATTCCCTATCTTTACAGTCTTAAATTTTCATTATGAGCGCAATTCTTTTGATAGGGATGCCCGGTATGGGCGAGTGGGTGATCATCGGTTTATTCGTTCTCATCTTTTTTGGAGCTAAGAAAATACCTGAGTTTGCGAAAGGTCTGGGAAAAGGCATTCGTGAGTTTAAGGATGCTGTAAAAGATGTGAAGAAAGAAGTAGACAGTGCCGGAAATGAGCTTCCGAAGATTGACGAAAAGTAGGCATTGAGTACGTATTCGAACTTAAAAGACTTACAGCGCGACCTTTTCAACGGCACTCTCTCCTGCACAGACAGGGTTAACCAGTACCTCACCAACATCAATAAAAAAAAACACCTCAATGTATATTTGAGTGTGTATGGGCAAGAAGCGCTTGATCGTGCAGGTCAGGTTGATGCCAAAATCAAATCCGGGAAAGCCGGAAAATTAGCCGGTCTTGTGATTGGTCTCAAAGATGTACTTTGTTACAAAGACCATCCGTTGCAAGCCAGCAGTAAAATTCTGGATGGTTTTATTTCTCAATTTAATGCTACCGCTGTTCAACGATTGTTGGACGAAGATGCGATTATAATCGGACGTCAGAATTGCGATGAATTTGCAATGGGGTCCTCCAATGAGAACTCGGCTTTTGGTCCTGTATTAAATGATCTCGACAATTCTCGTGTGCCCGGTGGATCTTCCGGAGGTTCGGCTGTGGCCGTCATGGCCGATTTATGCGATGTCTCCATAGGATCTGATACCGGAGGATCAGTACGGCAACCGGCTGCATTTTGTGGCATTCTTGGAATCAAACCAACATACTCACGCATTTCGCGTTATGGATTGATCGCCTATGGATCTTCGTTTGATTGCATTGGTATCTTCGGGAAAAATCTGGAAGACATTGCGTTGGTGCTGGAAGTAATTGCAGGCCACGATGAATATGATAGTACAGTTTCACGCAAACCAGTTACATCATATTCAAAAGAACTTTTTGATGCAACCAAAAAATATAAAGTAGCCTACTTACGTGATGCGCTGGAATCTGAAGCCTTACAACCTGAAATCAAAGCGCTGATTTTAGAAAAAATCAACCAGTTAAAAGCGGCCGGTCATAGTGTAGAAGCAATAGATTTTCCCTTGAGCGAATACATCCTTCCAACATATTATATTCTGGCCACAGCCGAGGCAAGCTCAAATCTCTCTCGGTATGATGGCGTACGATATGGATTCCGAAGTAAGAATGTAAGCGATCTTCAGTCATTATATAAAAAGACACGCTCCGAAGGTTTTGGTAAAGAAGTAGAGCGGAGAATTCTGCTTGGCACTTTTGTGTTAAGTGCAAGCTACTATGATGCCTATTATACAAAAGCACAAAAAGTAAGACGGCTGATTCGCGAGAAGACCAAAGAGATCTTTACTCACTACGATTTCATTCTTACACCCACAACACCAACCACGGCTTTTAAATTGGGTGAGCATACAAGTAATCCTCTTGAGATGTACTTAGCCGATTTGTTTTCCGTTCAGGCTAATGTGGCTGGTGTACCTGCTATTTCAGTTCCTTGCGGAAAGGACAAAAAAGGATTGCCCATTGGTCTTCAACTGACAGCAGATGACTTTGAAGAAAGTAAGCTCTTTCAGTTCTCCCAAGTAATTCTGAACTTAGCATGATTTTGTGCCCCAAAAGGGCTTAAACAGAAAATAAATGAGGATTTGTGTAGTTGTTATGTTTTTTGTTTTTGCTGCAAAGCTTGCACTGGCTCAGGAACCTTTGCCAGATACCCTTTCTCTGCCTGAGCCAACGGGTGAGCCGATCGTAACAGATTCCACTGTTGCAACCCTGCACATTCTTCCTTCGGATCTCGAATATATTCCTGGAGATGATACCCCTGAGTTATTAGCCGATCGTCTTAATTGTCTGCAGAAACAAATTCCTCTTACTTACAACAATACCGTACACGGGTTTATTGATTTCTTCACGGTGCGCAACCGTGAATACACTCGCATGGTGCAGCGAAGACAAGACTTATTCTTTCCACTATTTGAAAAATCTTTAGCGCAATACAATCTTCCTGATGAACTTAAGTATTTGTCGATCATTGAATCAGGACTGAATCCAAGAGCAGTGTCACGCGCACGCGCTGTAGGGCTCTGGCAATTTATGTCAGGCACCGGAAAATATTTTGGTTTACAAACCGATTGGTATGTGGATGATCGGATGGATCCTGATAAATCAACGGATGCGGCTTGCCGGTATCTCTCTCAACTGTATAGAATTTTTGGCAACTGGGAGTTAGCCCTGGCTGCTTATAATTCAGGGCCAGGCACCGTAAGAAAAGCCATACGAAGATCAGGGTATAAAAAGTCTTTTTGGGAAGTGTATCCACATCTTCCACGCGAAACCCGCGCCTACGTTCCTCAATTCATTGCTATTATCTATGCCATGAATTATGCGGAACAACATAACCTGGCAGAAACTGTGCGTGAGCAAATTCCACTCTATGATACCCTTGCCGTAAAACAATTCCTGCATTTAGAAACGCTGGCGAAACTTACAGGTACATGCCTTGAGGATTTGCAAAAACTCAATCCATCGGTGTTGCGAAATGCTCTCCCGGAAAATGGCAGGAAAAAGTTTATCAGAATTCCTTTACACTCAAAGTTAATTCTTGATTCAAACCGGGTGGCCATACTTGATTCCGCTTCACGAGTTGGAAGAAAAGAAATCGAGATCTCTGCAAAACATTCTACTGGCAACACGTATGGTCGCGAAATGACTACTTACAAAGTAGTATCGGGTGATGTACTTGGTTCAATTGCTATTCGCCATGGGGTTGGCGTGCAAGACCTGAGAGCCTGGAATAACCTTAGCGGTAATACAATCCGGGTGGGTCAGCGACTCGTTGTTTGGGTTTCTCCCGGAAGAAACACAGCAAAAAATACTGTGTCAACAGAATCTATTCTTTTATCACCTGATACAAAGACCTATATCGTTCAGCCTGGTGATACATTGTGGGATATTTCTAAAAAAGTCCCCGGACTAACCGTAGAAAAAATTAAAAGTCTCAATAATCTGAAAAGCAATAATTTACAGCCCGGCCAAAAATTGATTGTCGGATAAGTACATTATGCCGTGACGAAACCTTCCCCACCGAATTATAAGAGATAATCTTTATCATTTTCATGAAATACACTTCCCTTCTATCCATTTCGGTCATCATCATTTTTGCAGCCTGTTCCGACAAAAAAGGCGCAAACTTACCCTCGGCATCAGGCAGAACGGGCGATATTTTTCTGATCATGGACTCAACGCAATGGAGAGGGCCATTGGGCGAAGTGATAGACTCTTTATTCAATGCAGAAATGGAAGGCTTGCCGCGTAAGGAGTCAATCTTTCACATGCGTTGGATTGATCCGCGCAAACTCAATTTCGTATTGAAGCAGAGAAGAAATCTGATCTTCGCGGTGACCCTCGATCAAAAAACAATTGGAGCGGGTCATATTAAACGAACATTCACACCTGAGTCGCTTGAAAAGATTAAAACCGAGCCTAACCTGTTTAGTCAAAACTCTCACAACCTATTCGCTAAAAATCAGGAGGTTCTCTTTCTTTTCGGAAAGACCGAGACTGATCTCCTAAAAAATCTTCGAACCCATGGTACCAAACTCGTTGAGTATTTTAATTTGAGAGAACGCGAGCGATTAACTGCCTCTTTATTCAAGGCAGGTCAATTGAAAGGTATTCCACAAATCATGCGCAAGGATTTTCAGTGTGAAATGAAAGTTCCTTTCGGCTATCAGTTGGTTATGAATGAACTCGATTTTTTATGGGTGCGCCAGATTAACCCACAGGATGATAAGGACATTTTTATTGCACGAAAAAAATATACCTCTCCTGATCAATTTAAAAAAGACAGTCTGATTGCTTTCAGAGACCAGGTGTGTAGAAAAAATATTTTTGAAGACCCTGAGCGGCTGGATACCTACCTGTTAACAGAAACTGAAATATCCTATAAACCTGTGATTACCCGCGAGATTAATTTCAACAAGAAATTTGCAGTAGAAATGCGAGGCCTCTGGCGTACCAACAACTTAACAATGGGTGGCCCCTTTCTTGGTTATACGTTTGTGGACGAGGCTCAGGGTTTGCTGTATTACATCGAAGGATTTACTTTCAGTCCGGGTAAAGATCAACGCGAAATCATGCGCGAATTGGAAACCATTCTTTACACATTCAAAGTTAGCACTGAACTGCCTCCACCAGCAAATTAAATCCTGCATCAAACTAACTTTTCCGATTATTTATTGGCTCAATAATTTCTGGCCGGATGGCGTAAATCGTCTGGGTAGGTTGTAAATTGCTTTCCCTAAGTTCTAAACGAAGTTTTATGTCAATTAAGATCCGCAAGCAGGACGCACTCAATTATCACACCCAAGGACAACCCGGAAAAATAGAAGTAGTACCAACGAAAATGTTGAGCACTCAACTTGACCTGGCCCTCGCCTATTCACCCGGTGTAGCCGAGCCGTGCAAAGAAATTGCGGCCAATAAAGATGACGTGTATAAGTACACAAGCAAAGGAAACCTGGTAGCCGTGATCTCCAATGGTACCGCAGTATTGGGATTGGGAAATATCGGACCTGAAGCCTCAAAACCAGTAATGGAAGGAAAGGCCGTGCTTTTTAAAAAATATGCAGGCATCGATAGTTTTGATATTGAAATAGATGAAGAAGATCCTGATGCCTTTATCAAGATTGTAAAATCTTTAGAGCCTACCTTTGGCGGCATTAATCTTGAAGATATCAAGGCGCCTGAGTGTTTCAAAATAGAAACAGAACTCCGCGAAATGATGAACATCCCAATCATGCATGACGACCAGCATGGTACAGCCATTATTTCAAGTGCCGCATTATTGAATGCGCTGGAAGTTGTTGGTAAAAAAATCAGCGACATTATACTGGTGGTAAATGGTGCGGGGGCTGCGGCAGTATCGTGTACCAAACTGTATTTCGCACTCGGGCTGAAGAAAGAGAATTTGATCATGTGCGATAGTAAGGGTGTGATTCATAAAAACCGAGAAGGTCTTGATGCCAGTAAAAAAGAATTTGCTACCGATCGGAAAATAACTACGCTTCAGGAAGCCATTAAAGGTGCCGATGTATTTGTGGGTCTTTCTATTGCTGATATTCTTAAACCAGAAGATGTTTTGGCCATGGCGAATGATCCCATTGTATTCGCACTTGCTAATCCAAATCCTGAAATAGATTATACCCTTGCCAAAAAAACCCGTCCTGATTTAATTATGGGTACCGGCAGATCGGATTTTCCTAATCAAATAAATAATGTGCTCGGCTTTCCCTATATCTTCAGGGGAGCTCTTGACGTACGCGCCACTGAAATAAATGAAGCCATGAAACTCGCAGCCGTGCGTGCGTTGGCTGATTTGGCCAAAGAACCTGTACCAGATATTGTATTTCAAGCATATGGTATTGATCGCATTCAATTTGGAAGAGAATACCTGATTCCTAAGCCCCTTGATCCACGACTCATTACAACGGTATCACCGGCTGTAGCAAAAGCTGCTATGGATTCGGGCATATCCAAAAATCCAATTACTGATTGGGGACAATACCATCAGCAGTTATTAAAACGGGTTGGCATTGATCAAAAACTTACCTCGCGCATTATTGATCTGGCAAAGAAGAAACCAAAAACTATTGTGTTTGCCGAGGCGGATCATCCAAAAATATTAAAGGCAGCCCAGATTTTGCAGGATGAAAAAATTGCACATCCGATCTTACTTGGCCACCGCGGTGATATTGAGCGACTGATTCAAGAGCATGGTCTTGATTTAAGCGAATGTAAAATTGTTGATCCACGCGAGGAAAAGGAACGTACTGAACAATACTCACGCGCCTATCACGAAAAACGCCAACGAAAAGGCAGTACAATGAAAGATGCCGAGCGGCAAATGCGCGATCGCAATGCCTTTGGGGCCATGATGGTGGAGTTTGGTGAAGCCGATGCTCTTGTATCTGGCCTTACCAAAGATTATCCAAAAACAATCTTACCTTCTTTGCAAATCATTGGCATGGCTGATGGGGTGAATCGCGTAGCAGGTATGTATATCATCATGAACAAAAAAGGGACATTCTTTTTTGCCGATTGTACGGTGAACCTGGATCCTAACGTAAATGAATTAGTAGAAATCATTGGGCTCGCGGCTCGTGGCGTAAAATTCTTTGACTATGAGCCGCGCGTGGCCATGCTCTCTTATTC
>JBEBJH010000356.1:0-3303 GCA_040079965.1 Cyclobacteriaceae bacterium | reverse complement strand
GCTCGATGCGGTCGGGAAATAATTCAAGAGTTGCCAACGTAAACTTGCCGCCCAGACTAAAGCCCAATACACTGAAACGTTCAATCTTATTTTCAGTTAAGAATTGTAGCATGATTTCACGCCACATTTTTTTCTCAAGCGGGGTTTCATCTTCCCATTTACTTTGGCCATGAAAGAAAAGATCAAAAGCATAAAGCGTGTAGTGGGGACTCAGCGCTTCAGTGAGCGTCTCAAATATCTTATGATGCTGACCAAACCCATGAAAGAGCAGTAATGATTTTTCTCCGTGCCCGGATTTTTGATAGGCGAGTGAAGAGTTTTTGTAGGGTACAGCGAGTTGCATGTTGAATTTAAAAGTAGGGAATAAAAGTGAATGCAGAGATAAGAAATGCCATCAGGTCAACTTAAGGTATCGGAAGAATTTTATCTTGAATTAATAAACGCTCATACAATTTCTTATTCCGTGAGATATCTTTGACTAATCTTTTGTCAACGAAATATGAACTATCAGGTCGATAAAATCCTTGAATCAGAATATCCGGTAGTAGTAGACGTATGGGAAGCTTCTGTGCGGGCAACGCATTAAATGAGCAGAACAAACAGGCAGTCGGTTTTTTACGAGCATGTGGGTTTTCAAACGATAAGTCGTTCTGAACTAAATGGACTCGGAATGCCCTATCCGATTTTACATATGGAATTGACCAATAAGAACTAATCCTTAACCCGATTGAGCCCAAGCAGGTTGAGCATCCAGTTTGCTAATGGCTTTTCGCGATCGCGGTTCTTGAGGCTCAGGTACCAGCCTAACTTTTCAATGATTGGAATCTTATGCGTTTCTACAAACTCGATGAGGGTGCCATCCGGATCTTCAATGTACGTAAAGTGCCCGGCAGCTTTACCCATATCAAATGACTGGCTGCTATCGACCGTAAATGCATATCCCTTGGACTTGCAATTTTCGCGCAGGTCGGCCATTCCATTTACGTCAAAGCAAAGGTGAATGAAACCAAGGTCGCCCCAGAGGCGGTCTTTAAAAATCTTTCGCGGAGTCCGACCCTTAACTTCAATGAGTTCTAATTCTGTAGCGCCTAATAATTTTGAAAAAGCACCGAGTCGTGGCTTGGGATGGCGCAATAGTACGCGCCTTACTTCGCTGTCTCCACCTTGCAATCCCTTCAGGTCGTTGAATACTGAAGTAACATCGTAGGCAATTTCTGAGTAACCCAGAATTCCCTGGTATAATGGAAGGGCTTTATTAATATCTGACACACCAATCACACAGCCGCCAATTCCACCCATCGATTTCTTTTCGAGCTTAAACCAGCTAAGCCCTTCTACCACTTCAAATAAATTTCCATAGGGATCATTTACAAAGAAGTGCAACCGGCCATCGGGCATTTTTTCGGGCGAACCCAACAAGGCAGCACCCTTTGACTTCAGTTCGTTGTAGGAATCCATTACATTTCTGGACTTCATCTTTACCGCAAATACCCCTGTATCACCTAGCTGAGGCAGAAAGGAAGCAGGGTTGGGATTTCGTGAAGTGTACTGCCAGATCTCAAAACCGCCACCGCCCTGCATGTTCATTGCAAGAATGGCAAACCTTTTTTCGGCATGTCCGGCTGTATATCGCGTCATCAACGAGGCTTCGGCCGCATCCTTGAAAATGGGCACATCCATTCCAAAATGATTTCGGTACATGGCCCAGGCTTCTTCGGCATTCCTGACCCCAATCCCTACCTGTTGAATTCCACTAATGATATAATCCATACTGAACGTTAGCCGATCGGTTTAAAGATAAAAATTTTCAGCAACCTAATAATAAAATCTCATTCCACCCATGATTTTGATGCGCTTCACACCCAAGGCTGGGTAAGACTGAGCAATTGTGTTGCGGAGTTTTCGCCAACCTGCAAATCGACTGAAAAAATCCCGGCATTTTCTGCTTTAAATTGGTAATTTGAAATCCATTCCAATAATGTTATGAGCAACTTAAACCTAAAGGCAAAAGCCGAAAACACATTTGATGCAATTGTAGTGGGTTCTGGTATTAGTGGTGGGTGGGCTGCCAAAGAACTGTGCGAGAAAGGATTAAAAACGCTCGTGCTGGAACGCGGACCGATGGTTGAACACATCAAGGATTACCCAACAGCCTCAATGGCGCCCTGGGAGTTACCGCATCGTAATAAGATCACAGAAAAAATGCGCGAAGAGCAGCATATTCAGGTTCGGGGCTTCTGTAATGAACACAACAGTCACTTCTTTGTGAATGATAAGGAACACCCCTATAACCAGGTAAAACCCTACGACTGGATTCGTGGCTATCATGTTGGCGGCAGAAGTCTTACGTGGGGTCGTCAGTGTTACCGATGGAGCGATCTTGATTTTGAAGCCAATGCAAAAGACGGTCATGGCGTTGACTGGCCCATTCGCTATAAAGACATTGCCCCCTGGTATAGCTATGTTGAAAAATTTGTTGGTGTAAGCGGCTCTGTTGAAGGATTGCCTCAGCTACCCGATGGAGAATTTCTTCCACCGATGGAAATGAATTGTTTGGAGCAACATCTTGCCGGCAGCATCAGCAAAACGTTTGCCGATCGTAGAATGATTATTGGCCGCGTGGCGAATCTTACCAGGGGATTAAATCAGCGCGGACCGTGCCAGTTTCGCAATGCTTGCGATCGAGGTTGTCCGTTTTCGGGATATTTTAGCAGCAATAGCGCAACACTTCCGGCCGCAAGAGCGACAGGTAATCTCACTATGCGCCCGGATTCTGTAGTGGCCGAGGTGATTTATGATAAAGAGAAAAAACAAGCAACCGGAGTACGCGTCATCGATGCGAAGACTATGCAGTCGGAAGAGTATTATGCGAAAATTGTTTTTCTGAATGCTTCTACGTTAGGCTCTACGTTTGTATTACTTAACTCAACCTCGGAAGCTTTCCCTAACGGAATGGGCAATGCCAGTGGTCAGTTAGGGCATAACCTGATGGATCATCATTATCATGTTGGTGCTGCTGGCACGCATGAAGGGTTCAAAGAAAATTATTTTTCAGGTCGAAGAGCGAATGGCATTTATGTGCCACGGTTCAGAAATATTGATGAAAAGACAAAACGAAATGATTATGTGCGCGGCTTTGGGTATCAAGGGGGTGCTTCACGCGGCCAATTCAATGGTTCTGATAAAATTGGAATTGAATTAAAAGAAGAAGCTGCTGGTATCACACTAGAATCCTCGGATCATTATTTTTTTCAGTATCAAGTGGCAAAAGAGAACCATGAATGGCAGAGTGCATTCAATAAG
>JBEBJH010000355.1:0-3310 GCA_040079965.1 Cyclobacteriaceae bacterium | reverse complement strand
TTGAAGTCAGGATGGGCTCTTCTATCGGATTGGTAAGGGAAAGGGTTATAGTACTGTTTCGAAATGTAAAGGGCTGATTCAATAGATGGTATTCAGCCATCTGATTTTTTTTTGTTTCCGCGTACGCAACCCACACCTGTCGCAATTGATTTTCATTAACAGGAGCTTCTGCTTTAGGGTGAGTTCCGTTTTTCTCTTCTTTTTTTGTTTCTTCTTTGGGTTGTCCCTTTAAAATGCTTCCAAGGTTGATAGTTGTTTTAGGTCGGACCTCCTTAGCCGGGATTTCTGTTGGTTTAGATTCAATCACTGGCACAGGTTCCGGAACAAGCGGTTCAAAATCCAGATTAGAATTTACAGGAGATGTAATTGATTGGGGCTGAACCGGCTCTAGTTCAATTTTTTTTTTAATCCCTCCGTTGAAGGAGCGGCACCATTGCCTTTAAACACGGAATGAACATGCGCCATTTTCATTAACGCCAACTCGACCAGCAGCCTTTGATTTTTACTGCTCTTGTAATTGATGTCGCATTGGTTGGCAATGGTTAACCATGAAAGGAGGAGTGAAGGCGATGCCGCTAACGATTGATCAAGATATTTTTTCTTAGTTGTATCCGGAACCTCCATTAAGTTAACCGTCCGCGCATCTTGCGATACCAATAAATTGCGTAAGTGTTCGCTAAGACCTACAATAAAATTATGGGCATCAAATCCTTTTCTCAAAATCTCATCTAATAGCAGTAGAGGCTGCGTATGGTTTTCGGCCAACAAGCCATCTACAACTTTGAAATAATAGTCGTAATCTAAAATGTGCAGATTGTTAAGCACATCGTTAAAAGTTACTTCTTTGCCGGACGAGAACGTAACCATTAAATCAAAAATGGAAAGCCCATCGCGCAACGCGCCATCCGCTTTCTGAGCAATTAAATGCAGGGCTTCCTCTTCTACTTTTATTTTTTCACGATCGGCAACTTTCTTAAGTTGACGCGAGATATCGGAAACTTGTATTCGGTTGAAGTCAAAAATCTGACACCGTGAAAGAATGGTGGGTATAACCTTATGCTTTTCAGTGGTGGCTAAAATAAATATGGCATACGAGGGTGGCTCTTCCAACGTCTTCAAAAATGCATTGAAGGCTGAGTTGGATAGCATATGAACCTCGTCTATGATATAAACTTTATATTTTCCGAATTGAGGTGGGTAGCGCACCTGGTCGATCAGGTTACGAATGTCTTCTACTGAATTATTGGAGGCCGCATCTAACTCAAAAATGTTTAAAGAATTAACCTCTGCTTTTTCTTCAAATCCATTGATCATGCGGGCTACAATACGGGCGCATGTGGTCTTACCAACACCCCGTGGGCCGCAGAACAGAAGGGCCTGCGCCAGTTTATTGTTGTCAATGGCGTTTTTTAGTGTAGTGGTGATGTGCTCCTGACCCACTACTTCCTCAAAGCCCAGGGGGCGGTATTTACGCGCGGATACAACAAAATTCTCCATTCGCTGCAAGATAAAATCAGTTGCCGGATTCTGGTTACCGGTAACTGGATTTTTTTAGAGTTTATTTAGAAGCCTTCTTTTGGTAAAATCAAAGTTTCTCGAGGAGAATCGACAAAAATGTTTTAACACCATCGATATAGTTACCTACGCGAATATTTTCATTCTCTGCATGTTGGTTATTATCCGCATTTACGGTGGGTACAGCAACGGCAGGAATGCCAAGAGTAATCACAAAGGGAGAAATGGGAATAGAGCCACCTGTGATTCTGATTTTGATTGGCTCTTTACCAAAGGCCCGAACCATTGCTTTCGTTAACCAGATTCCGGTTTCTGAATTAAACGGAGTTTGGAATGCGCCATAGGAGATACTTGATTGAAAGGCAGCAATTTTTGGATATTTCAACCGCTCGGCTTCTGTCGGTTCTTTGGCCACCAGATAATAGCCCTGGTCCTGAATATGTTTTTTCACCAGGCCAAGCAATCGTTCCGGGTTGCTGCTAGGCACAAGGCGAATATCAATTTCAGCTGTGGCTGTAGCCGGAATAAGAGTTCGTGCTTCGTTACCAACGAACAAGGCATTCATTCCGCGAATGTTCAGAGTAGGATATTGTAGTGACTCCTGAAAGTTGTTACCTATTTTATCAGGCTCTGCAATGCCAAGAAACTTTTTGATCTCATTTTCATCATCAGGCACTTGCCGTAATACTTTCTTCTCTTCGTCTGTTAGAACTACCCCATCATAAAATCCCGGGATGGTTACCCTGCCATCATCGTCTTTCATCGAGGCCAGCAATTTGGATAAACGCATAGCAGGATTAGGGGTGTAGTTTCCATAGTTTCCACTATGCACGGGAGTGCGAGGGCCAAATGCAGTGAGTGTAATTTCGCAAATGCCCCGCGCTCCAAAACTCAAAGTCGGTTGATTGCTTACGTGACGAGGTCCATCATAAATGATTAGCATGTCAGCGGACAGTTCGTTTTTGTATTTAGTAACGGCTGCAGGAAGGTTAGGTGATCCTAATTCTTCTTCAAAGTCCATGATCACCTTTATATTGTAATTCGGTTCCGCTTTCAATTCATTCAATGCATCAAGTGAAGCAATGAATGCCATTGCCGGCCCTTTGGCATCGGAGGTGGATCGGGCAAAAATCCGCCAATCTGGATTTAGTCCTTCATAGAGTTTCTCATAGGCAATCTGATTCCATTTTCCGTTACTGTCTTTTTCTTTCAAAGTTGGTTTCCACGGACTTTCCTGATCCCATTGCGATGTGTTTACTGGCTGACCATCAAACTGTAAATAAATAAGCACAGTCTTCTTTGCATTTTTTACTTTCCATTCAGCCAATAGTAAGGGTACAGTAGGGGTTGTCAATCGCAGGGTTGTAAATTTTCGTTTGGCGAAACTGTTTTCACACCATTGTATATTTTTTTCAATATCGAGGGGATAATGAGCATCATTCTGAATACTAAGTAACTCGTAAAATTCCTTAAAGGATTGAATGGCATGCTTCTCAGAAAGCTTATTAATGTCAATTCCTTTTTGAGCAAGCAATGGGGATACAAGAAAGAGGAGAAGATAAACGAGGCGTTTCATGGTGGTTTTATTTATTCCTTACGGTGCAAGTAAGCAGTGATTTTTCAAATACAGATCCAACAAGCAGTGTATTATTATAGATTGTAGCGACAGACGATCCGGAATAAGATGTTCCGTCATTCAGGAAGACTTCCTCTACTTCATACTTTCCAGTATTACCCTGAGTTAACTTTATAACTTGGGATGGTGAGAATTTTCTTGGATCTGCAGCATCTGTCT
>JBEBJH010000354.1:0-3314 GCA_040079965.1 Cyclobacteriaceae bacterium | reverse complement strand
AAGACCTTTCCGTTAGGAAAGTAGAAGAACTGGCTCGGCAGCTATTGTCGGGCCCAAAAAAACCGGGTGTTCAGCCAACCTCAGCTTCTAAAGAAATCAGCCAACTTCAATCAAGGCTTTCATCGCACTTTGGCACGAAAGTTAGTGTTAAGAGCGATGGTAAGAAGGGTGAGATCCGCATCCCGTTCTTATCGGTGGAAGACCTCAATCGAATTCTTGATATCTTAAAAATCTAACATGCGTGGAGCCGGTCTCATTGGCATTTTTCTGATTTCGATTAGTTTCTGCTTTTCGCAGGAAATCAGAAAGGATACCATCCCTTCCGGGAACCTGGCGGACACACTGGTACAAGACAATCGGCCCGTTGAAACTATTGAATCCTATGCCAAGCGATATGATCCCCGCAAGGCGTTATTTTACTCAGCCGTGCTACCAGGCATGGGGCAAGCCTACAATAAAAAATATTGGAAAATACCTTTCGTGTATGGTGGCTTTGGGTTTTTGATTTACGTTGATGCCTTTTATCAATCTGAGTATCTGAAATACAGAGAACAACTTTTTGGCATTATTAACGATCCGAATTCAGGTGGTATAAGTCCTGAAGGGCTTACCGAAGACCAGCTGCGAACCTTAGTTAATCAAGCCAGACGCGAGCGGGATTTCTTTCTCATTATCACTGGGTTTTGGTACATTCTACAGATGGTGGATGCTCATATCGATGCTCACCTCAAAGAATTTGATCTGAATCCTAAACTCCAGGTTAGAATTGAGCCTATGATGGAAAATAGTATGCAGTTGGGGCGAAGTACGGGGATAGCTTTGAAATTGAGATTTTAGAATTGAGACAAACGATGAAGATACTGCTGATCGGTTATGGTAAAATGGGAAAGACAATCGAGGCTGTTGCGCTGAAGCGTGGGCATGAGATTGTTGGAAAGATTGATGTTGGAGACAACCTCAGTGCTTTCAGCCAACTTGCCGATGTAGCTATCGAGTTTACACAGCCCGAAGCTGTGGTGGGTAATTTAAAAGCTTGTATTGATAAGGGAATTCCTGTTGTCTGTGGAACCACTGGCTGGCTAAAGCAACAACAAGAAGTTGAGAACTATTGTAGCGAGAAGAATGGAACACTTCTTTATTCCTCAAATTACAGCCTCGGGGTTAATATCTTTTTTAAGATCAATGAATACCTGTCGCGCATTATGGACCGATATCCGGTCTACAACGTTTCAATAGACGAAACCCATCACACCCAAAAGAAGGATGCACCCAGCGGCACAGCCATTACACTGGCACAAGGTGTAATCAAAAACCTGAAAAGAAAAAAAGAATGGGTTTTAGGGGCAACCGAAAAGACAGATTCACTCGTTATTAACTCTTTGCGGGTTGATCCGGCCCCAGGAACGCATGTTGTAAAATACCAGTCGGCCATTGATGATATTGAGATTACGCATACTGCACATTCACGCGAAGGTTTTGCCTTAGGGGCGGTGTTGGTGGCTGAGTGGCTTGCTGGAAAGAAAGGAATTTTTACTATGGATGATTTTTTAAAGGTGTAGCCCGCGCTAACTCAAAAATCATTTTATTTGCCAGATTTTAACCACAAAAGAACATGAATTGGAAGTTTTGGGAGAAAAAGAAGAAAGAAGAAACTGAAAGAAAACCAAAGTCCGCGCTGCGCGAGTGGTGGGATGCCGTTCTTTTTGCTGTTGTAGCGGCCACCCTTATCCGTTGGCTGATTATGGAGGCCTATACCATCCCTACCCCCTCCATGGAGAACTCGATGCTGGTGGGTGATTTTCTATTCGTAAGCAAGTTCCATTACGGAACCCGCACTCCCCGTACTCCCCTTCAAATTCCGCTCACCCATCAAAAGATCTGGTTTACCAATCTTCCTTCTTACCTCGACTGGGTTCAATTGCCTACATTCCGTTTGCCGGGAATCAGCGAAGTAAAAAGAGAAGACGTAGTAGTCTTTAATGTTCCCAGGGTAGAGGAAAACAACTACATGCTTCCCAAAGAAGACTGGATCGATTACCCGGTAGATTTAAAGACAAACTACATCAAACGGTGTGTAGCGATTTCGGGTGATGTATTGGAAATTAAAGACCGTCAGATTTTAATTAACGGTCAGCCTTCGCCCAATCCTGAAGAAATGCAATTCAGCTACTTGGTTACTGCCAAAGATGAAATCAATGAACGTAATCTTGAATCATTAGGGATTGATCCTGATGACTATACATTTATGGGCCGGCCTGAAACCAACAAGGCTGTATATCAGATGTTTTTAACCAAAGCTAAGGTGGATGCTTTGAAAGCACTGCCTTATATTATTTCTGTATCTGAAGATTACCGCACGCACGAAGGTCCGGATCTCAGAATTTTTCCCAGTTCAAAATATACTCAATGGAATGGCGATAATTATGGCCCACTGGTAATTCCAAAGGAAGGAATGAAAATTACAATCAATGACTCTACCCTAAGCATTTACGGAAGTTTGATCAAAAATTTTGACCTTAATAAAGATGTGAAGGTTGAAAACGACAAACTCTATATCGATGGTAAAGAATTTACAGAGTACACATTTAATCAGAACTACTACTTCATGATGGGTGACAATCGCCACAACTCACTTGACTCGCGCTATTGGGGATTCGTTCCAGAAGATCACATCGTTGGAAAAGGATTCTTTATCTGGTTATCAATCGACAAGCATGGAAGTTTTCTGAATAAAATCAGGTGGAGCAGATTCTTTAAATTGATTAAATAAGTAGAAAGCGGAGAGCTAAAACCGGAAAGTTTAAAGTGGAAAGCAGATAGTTGTTTCACCAATCAATTTCTTTCAACCCTTTGCTCTTCAGGTATTCATTTGTTTTACTGAAGTGCTTGTTTCCGAAGAACCCTCGGTCGGCCGAAAAGGGCGAAGGATGTGCTGACATTAAAACCAAGTGGCGAGATCGATCAATGATTTCACCTTTTTTCTGTGCATAAGCCCCCCAAAGCAGAAACACAATATTTTTTTTCTTATCAGAGATTTCCTTAATAACGGCATCTGTAAATTGTTCCCATCCTTTGTTCTGATGCGAGCCTGGTGTTGAAGATTGCACGGTGAGGGTGGCATTGAGAAGCAGAACACCTTGATTTGCCCACCGCTCCAGATCTCCGTTTTTTGGAAATGGTTTTCCTAGATCGCTTTGAATTTCTTTAAAGATATTTTTGAGCGATGGCGGCATGGGAACTCCATCTCGTACCGAAAAACAAAGTCCGTTAGCCTGACCTGGCCCATGATAAGGATCCTGCCCGATTATGACCAC
>JBEBJH010000353.1:0-3349 GCA_040079965.1 Cyclobacteriaceae bacterium | reverse complement strand
TTCCGGGTGATGAAGCCAGGCGGGCACTTCAGTATTTCCGATATTGTTCTTGTGGGCAATTTACCTGAAGGGCTGCGCAAAAATGCTGAGATGTATGCGGGCTGTATCTCGGGAGCCATTCAAAAAGACGATTACATTCAAATCATTAAAGAGGCTGGATTCAGTAACATCGAAATCCAGAAGAATAGAAAAATCACTCTTCCAAGTGAGATCCTTGCTGCGTACCTGAATGAGCAGGAGCTGACTCAGGTTAGAAACGAGGAGTTGGGAATCTTTAGCATTACCGTTTATGCGGAGAAGCCTCTGACACCTACACCGTCAAGCACGGAAGCAAAAGCTGCCTGCTGTGGTGAAGGGTCAACTTGTTGTTAATCAATTTTTAATATAGATTCCTTCTTCTTTTCATAGAAGCTTGTAAACTTTGATCCATGAAAGAATTTGTTGTGCTGCAGCACGTTAAAACAGATAAAGAATTAGAATCCCTGAAAATTTTTCTGAAGGTCAATCAGTTACCGGCTGATGACCTTCAGCTTAATAATAGTTTGCTCCTCACCTACTACAATGCCGATGATACCTTGGTAGGATCAGGCGGCCTGGAATTTTATGAGGGCAAGGCATTACTTCGGTCGCTTGCAGTGAGCCCGGAATTGCGGGGCCAGCAATTAGGTAAACAAATTGTTCAGGACCTTCTACAACAAGCACGAGAGACAGGCACAAATGAAGTCTATCTGCTTACTCAAACTGCATTCTTCTTTTTTCAAAAGCTTGGCTTTACAGAAGTTCAGCGCGACCTGGTACCTGCAGAGATAAAAGCATCCAGCGAGTTCTCTCATGTATGCCCATCCACAGCACAAGTCATGAAACTGGTACTCTGAATTAGTTGAATACCTAACATATGTTAATGGACTTTTAGTTTTACTTTTGGGTTTGCACGATACCCAATGAAGCCCACTCGCTACTTCGTAATCGATTTCGATAGCACTTTTACAAAAGTTGAAGCCTTTGATGTACTGGCTGATATTTCCTTAAAAGATCATCCGGACCTTGAACGGATGCGACAAGAGATTATTAACATCACCAATCAAGGCATGGATGGCTCAATTTCCTTTCGTGAGTCGCTGGAAAAAAGAATTACGTTATTGTCTCCTACTAAAAGACACCTCGAGCAATTAGTGGTTGTGTTACGTGAACTGGTGTCCGAATCCTTTAAGCGTAACCGTGAGTTCTTTCAAACCTATGCGGAGTACATTTACATCATCTCCAATGGGTTTCACGCTTTTATCGATCCCATTGTTACCGAGTTTGGAATCAAACCCGAGAATATTCTTGCCAACCGGTTTCATTTCGATCCGCAAGGCAATGTGATCGGATTTGATAAGGAAAATCCACTTTCTCAAAATAACGGGAAAGTGGAACAACTGAAACGATTGAACCTGCCAGGTGACGTTTACGTTATTGGTGACGGTTACACGGATTATGAAATCAAACATGCAGGCCTCGCCAATAAATTCTTTGCCTTTACTGAAAATGTAGAGCGGGAAAAAGTGTTGAGTAAGGCCGATCACGTGGCACCAAGTCTTGACGAATTTTTATACCTCAATAAATTGAATACAGCTATCTCCTATCCAAAAAACAGAATTAATGTTCTCCTTCTTGAGAATGTTCATCCCGTTGCGGTGGATGCATTCAAAGCCGAGGGGTTTAATGTAGAAGTATATCCGGCCGGGTTGGATGAAGACGAATTGTGTGAGAAAATTACCAACATATCCGTTTTAGGAATCCGGTCGAAGACCATGGTGACTGCCAAAGTATTGGCAAGTGCTAATCGTTTGATGACCATTGGTGCATTCTGTATTGGCACGAATCAGATCGACTTGAAAGAAGCTACCAAACGGGGTATTGCTGTTTTTAATGCGCCATACAGTAATACACGATCTGTTGTTGAGCTTGTGATTGGTGAAATCATTCTGCTCATCCGCAACATCACCGACAAGTCCGCCAAAATGCATGATGGCGTCTGGGACAAATCCGCAAAGGGAAGCTTTGAAATTCGTGGCAAAAAGCTGGGCATTGTTGGGTATGGAAATATCGGTTCCCAACTTTCCGTGCTGGCCGAATCGCTGGGAATGAAAGTGTTTTACTATGATCGCGAAGAGCGGTTAGCCCTGGGCAATGCTACTAAATGTAAATCGATGAAGGAGTTGTTGGAACAATCCGACATTGTATCCTTGCATGTAGATGGAAGGAAAGAAAACACAAATCTCTTTGGTAAGAAGGAATTCGACATGATGAAGAAGGGAGTTATTTTTCTTAATCTCAGTCGCGGACATGTGGTTGATATCGATGCTCTAAAAGAAAATATCCAATCCGGTAAAGTGGCAGGTTGTGCCGTGGATGTGTTTCCGCGTGAACCGAAAAGTAATAACGAAGAGTTTGTTTCCGAACTTCGTGGCTTACCGAATACAATCTTAACACCACACATTGGTGGCAGCACGCTGGAGGCACAGGAAAACATTGCTCAATTTGTATCTGGAAAATTTCTGGATTATATCAACACCGGTGGAACAAGTAACAGTGTAAATTTTCCCAATCTGTCATTGCCCATATTGGAAAACGCACATCGGTTAATTCACATTCATAGCAATGTGCCGGGTATCCTCGCTAAGATAAATCAGATTCTGGCTACTAATGGTATCAACATTGTGGGTCAATATCTCAAAACGAATGAGAGTATCGGCTACGTGATTACAGACATTAACAAGGAGTACAATAAGGAAGTGATTAAAGAACTTCGCGCGATAGAGCACACCATAAAGTTCCGGGTGCTTTATTAAGCAGTTTATTTGTTTACCTCATGCAGGTGAGCTGATGTCTTTTCAATATCCACTCTTAATAAAAAAACAAAAACCCACTGGATTTGGAGAGGTGTTTCTGAACCTCAGGAAAGACAAGTTTTGAGCTGTTCGTTGGTCGCAACCTTCCACTGTTAACCTGCTTTGTGGGCGAGGGTCCGCCAGCTGGCGGATTGAGGCCTGATTTTGTCCGAGAACTTTACTCGGTATTGTTTAAATGTTAGGTTCAGCAAACGTGTCCCAAATCCAAGTGGATTTTATGATGTAAAGTAGAGAAAGAGATTGTTCATTGTAAACGTTGACTATTGTGTTATTTTTTCGTACCAGCCGGGTTAATTATTTTGAGCATCCATCTCTTTCCGGTTATTTTGCATCTTCTTTCAACTCAATGAATATTAATTTCACTCCGGGGCCATCTCAACTTTACTTCACAGTTGAAACCCACATGCGGCAAGCATTTCGTGATGGAGTTCCTTCACTCTCGCATCGCAGTAAAG
>JBEBJH010000102.1:0-16240 GCA_040079965.1 Cyclobacteriaceae bacterium | reverse complement strand
GTGTAAAGACAAATATGGTCTATCGTGGCAAGTAGTTCCCGTTGAATATTTTACCCTTATTAACAGCGATGACTCAAAAATTAGAGATAAGGCAATGAAAAATACATTGAAACAGAAAAAGTTAATACTTTCAGAACTTAAATAAAATCATACGCCAAAGACAGACCCACATTTAGACAATCACCAAATTGACGAGAAAGAAAAACTGGTGCTAACAGTGTGTGTATAAATCATGGCGGGGGTCCAGTGTGGTACTATGGTTTTTGTTTCCTAATTTCGTTCGGTGTCGGGGACAGAACGCAGCAGGTCGCTAAAGCCATTCTCCCGATAACTATCGGGATCATTTGGGGGACGGCAACGAACAAAATAATTTTACAATGGAAGTAAGACCGAAAATAAAATTAGAACTTACGACAGCGGACAAGACATTTGAAATTGTTGGCTGGCTTTTAATTGTCGCTGTTTGGGGTTTGACAATTACAAACTATTCAAACTTACCGAGCACTATTCCGACTCATTTTAATGCATCAGGACAAGCTGACGGATTTGGAGGAAAATCGACTATTTTGACTTTGCCGTTAATAGCAACGATTTTATTCATTGGGCTGACTGTATTGAATGGTTTTCCTCAGGTGTTTAATTACCCAACCAACATAACGCACGACAACGCTTTTAGACAGTATACCAATGCAACAAGACTCATCAGATATCTTAAACTAATTATCGTTTTTATTTTTGGACTTATTGCATTCAAGACAATTCAAAACGCAAACGGAGAAGCAGACGGACTTGGTGTTTGGTTCTTGCCACTAACAATGGGACTGATCTTTATACCGCTGACTTATTTTGTAGTGAAATCATTTAAAACTGTAAGATGACGACAAGAGAACGCACTGGCTATAACAAAGGTAGCTGTTGCACAACTATCTGATAAAGAAAAGGAACGTCACTTGTTAACAAGTTCAGAGCACGGTTTGATATTTTAGTTTTCCGCCTGTTTTTTGTGAATAACTTCGTGGACAACTTCAACAACACGCTGAAATTTTACTTTTTAAATCCTGATCAAGAAAAACGAAGGAAAGAATAGATCTATTAAAAAAGTGATGGCATCATTTGGCAACTGCGCAATGGTTGCCATTGGTTTGTTTGTTTTGAACTTCATCATCTTCTTGAGGTTGTATGCAATGGCTGCCACGAGCATACATTTGCTGGCGAGTTTAATGCCTCGGGGTGTTCACTCGTATCAACGCCAGAAAGTTGATCAGTATCGCGTTGAGTTTGATGAAAGAAAAATATCTCGAAGTAGATAGTCTAATTGCAAAACAAAAGTAACAGCCGATAGTAGTATCATCGGCAGAGGATTTGACCAAAAATTATTACAGACAATAAGGTATCATACCAATGCATCAACCCATTATGGAAACTACAGACAACACAACGCATTTTGCTCCCGAACTGCACATTCCGAACGGGACATTCAACATTGATTTTTACATAAGATTCGGGGCCACCGAACATTTTTGTTTTCGAAACGATGACGGAAGTATTCATGTTGCTGAATTAGAAATCAACGGTGCAATTTTTCATGTTCACGAAACCATGCGTGACGCGCTTGAACCAATACGTGCAAAAGGGGTAACTTCAATTATAGGATTGTTTGTTCCTGATGTGGACAGCGTAATGCATCAGGCTATTCAGGCAGGGGCAACAGAAATCAATCCTGCAACCGACCACGATTATGGTTACCGACAAGGAATGTTCAAAGACCCTTTTGGACACTATTGGCAAATACAGAAAAAAATCTAGATGGACATTCAAACCAGCACGGTTGGTAAACAAAAAAAAGTTTCTGCTATGGCGAGGTGATGTGTAAGCTATAAGTTTTATCTTCGCAATCACCCTCTCAAGGAAATTGAGATTCTAATATGATGATAAATGCAAGAACAAAGCTCATCGTTTAAATCCCCTTCTAAAAAACACCAGCCCAAAGGACTTACCATTATTTATGAAGATCGTGATATTATCGTGGTCGATAAAATACAGGGCCTGCTTACCATGGGAACGGATCGGGAGAAAGAGAAAACGGCTCACTTCCTGTTAAATGAATATGTGAAAAAAGGGAATGCGCGATCAAGAAATCGGGTATTTATCGTTCATCGTCTGGATCGGGAGACTTCAGGGATTCTGATTTTCGCCAAACATGAAAAAGCAAAACTCTATTTACAGGACCGATGGAAAGACTTTAGTAAAAATTACTTTGCCGTAGTACATGGTAAGCTTCCCAACAAAGAAGGTGCAATTACCTCGTATCTGTTGGAGAACAAAGCGTTCCGTGTATATTCTGTGCGAGATCAGGATAAAGGTAAATTTTCGAAAACCGGGTACCGGGTAATCAAAGAATCAGACAACTTTAGCCTGCTGGAAATCAATCTCTATACAGGAAGAAAACATCAGATTCGTGTTCACCTTTCCGAAACCGGGCATCCCGTTGTTGGTGACAAAATCTATGGACCTGCCGATAGAGAAGCGAAACGACTGGCACTGCATGCTGCCTCTCTCACCATAACACATCCGTTTACACATAAAGAAATGAGTTTTGAGACCGCAATTCCTCCGTACTTTAAAACATTGGTGAACTACAGAGGCCAGCATTGGGAAGACTAAATTTTTATACGAAGGCTACGCGTTAATGACATGATAGTATTATCTTGATTGCCCATGTCAGTTAACCAGATGAAAAACCTTCCGCTGCTATTCGGTGCAATCAATTTGTTTTTTTTCTCATGCACAAACCCTGATCAGCGTTCCATTCAGGTAACAGAAACAACGGCTAACGCTGGAGTCTTTACCAAACCGCAGGTAGAAGCCGGGTCGGCATTGTATTCAACGAATTGCGCAGCCTGTCATGGAAAAGATTTGCGGGGAACAGAAGGTGGCAACCCGTTGATGGGGGATCGTTTTGTTGATCGGTGGAAAGAGAAATCGTTGGATGAATTGTTTGACCTGACAAAGACAACCATGCCCAAGAACAATCCGCATTCTCTGGATGATGCCGCCTATGCATCACTGCTGGCATTCATTCTCGATGCGAATGCGTTTCCTTCCGGCAACGTGGATTTGTCTGCGAACAAAGAAGAGTTGCAAAACATAGTCCTTGGCTCGCCACCCAGGGTAAGCCTCGGGTTTGTTCCCAAAGTGTATGATCCAAAAATACCCACCATTGAAGCCGAGTGGCTGCAGCACCGGGGCGACTATGCCAGTACAAACTATTCTGCCCTGGATCAGATCAATAAAGAGAATGCACATAAATTAAAAATTGCGTGGCGATGGAAGACGGATAACTTCGGACCTGGCCCCGAGTTTTATTTTAAATCCACTCCTCTCATGGCTAAGGGAGTTTTGTTTACAACCGCTGGGTTAAGCCGAACCGTAGCGGCCATTGATGCTGAGACTGGAGAAACCTTATGGACATTTAGATTCGATGAGAAAGAACGAAAGTCCAATGTGCCGCGCCAGAATTCGGGGCGTGGGGTTGCCTACTGGTCGGCTCCCGCAAAAGAAAAAGACAGAGTCATCTACATTACACCGGGGTTTCAATTGATTGCCCTCGATGCTCAGACAGGAAATTTAATTCCTGATTTCGGAGATCATGGGGTTGTTGATTTAAAGAAGGGGTTAGGTTCTTATGTCGATCCGCTAAAGGCCACGATTGGATCAACTTCTCCACCCATTATTGTCAATGATGTAATCATCATGGGCGCAAGTTTTCCGGTGGGCCTGGCGCCCGTATCCAAAAATCAAGTCCGGGGCGACATCATGGGCTATGATGTAAAAACAGGAAAGCAACTTTGGATTTTTCATACCATACCCCAGCAAGGAGAAGAAGGCAATGAAACCTGGGAAAACGAGAGTTGGAAGTATACAGGAAATGCAGGCGCATGGTCGCCCCTTACTGCGGATCCTGAACTGGGCTATGTGTATCTTCCTTTAGAAGCAGCGACCGGAGATTTCTATGGTGGCCACCGGCCTGGCAATAACTTATTCTCCCAGAGTTTGGTTTGCCTAGATGTGAAGACGGGTAAAAAAGTCTGGCATTATCAATTGATTCATCATGACATCTGGGATTATGATTTACCCGCTCCACCCATTCTGGCAGATATTACCGTTGACGGGAAACCAATAAAAGCAGTTGTGCAGGTTACCAAACAAGCTTTTGCTTTTGTCTTTGATCGCGTTACAGGCAAACCGGTTTGGCCCATTGAAGAGCGTTCTGTACCTCAAAGTGATGTCAAAGGAGAATGGACCTCTCCTACTCAACCCTTTCCAACCAAACCCGCAGCCTTCGACAGACAAGGTTACTCAGAAGATATTCTGGTAGACTTTACTCCCGAGATCAAAAAGCAAGCCCTGGAAATTGTAAGTAAGTATAAAAAGGGACCTCTTTACACACCTATTAGTATTTACGATCCACCTAACCATTTGGGAACGCTCATGCTGCCCGATGCAGTGGGTGGTGCGAACTGGCAAGGAGGTGTTCTCGATCCGGAAACAGGAATTCTTTATGTTTCTTCAAGCACCGTGCTGCGACCGATGAGTCTGGAGGCAGCACCGCATTTGTCGGATATGGATTATGTGGCCTATATGGGCAGTGCCCGAATCGGGCCGTATGGTTTGCTTCTGATTAAGCCACCGTATGGAAGAATCACGGCAATTGATTTGAACACAGGCGATCATAAATGGATGATGCCTAATGCCGATACACCCGATTGGGTAAAAGACATTCCAGCGTTAAAAGGAATTGATATTCCCCGCACCGGACTACCGGATCGGGTTGGCATGTTGGTTACGAAAACACTTTTGTTTGCCGGAGAAGGATCAGGTTTATATGGTTCTGATGGCGGTGGCGGTAACAAGTTCAGATCATACGATAAAGCAACGGGTGAAATCATTTCAGAGATTGAGTTGCCCGCTAATCAAAGCGGCATACCCATGACCTATTCTATAAATGGTAAACAGTATCTTGTTATAGCTGTGGGCGCTGTAGGACATCCAGGAGAACTGGTTGCGCTTTCGCTTTAGGAAATGTTTTCGGTGTAACCACCAGGAAAGCATCCTTACATAGTGCCTTAAAATTTTGTTCGCGATGCAAAATCTTATGACCTTACCCCCGATTTAGCACACAAACTATGGATGCCCTCACTCCCGATCAACGCTTTGCACAATTGAATCTCACGTTACCGCCACCACCTACTCCGCTGGGTGTTTATAAACCATTTCTGCAGGTAGATAAGTTTGTTTATGTCTCCGGGCATGGTACCGTAAAAGAAGACCGGAGTTTAATCATCGGTAAAGTAGGTGTGGATATGGGTGCCGAAGAAGCCAAGCTGGCCGCACAACAAGTGGGCCTCGCCATTCTGGCTACCTTGAAAGCAAACCTTGGAAGTTTTAATAAAATCAAACGCGTAATTAAAGTGCTGGGAATGGTAAATGCCGTGCCTGAGTTTGAACGTCATCCGTTTGTGATCAACGGGTGCAGTGAATTGTTTGCAAAAGTCTGGGGACCCGATAACGGGGTGGGTGTGCGCAGTGCGGTAGGCATGGGTTCATTGCCTGATAATATTCCGGTTGAGATTGAAGCGATGTTTGAATTGGAAGGTTAAAGTCAAAAATCTGCCTCCGTTAAAACTTCGGCAGATAAAGTAGAAAGTCAAAAGTCAAAAGTCAGAAGTAGGAAGTAGGAAGTTGAAAGTAAAATAGTATGGAAAATTGGTATCAGATAGATAATGTAGCCGAGTTGGATTCGCCAGCCCTGGTTGTATTTCCGGATCGCGTTAAAGAGAATATAAAAATCTTAAAGCAGTTCGTTCCGGATGTTAACCGGTTGCGTCCGCATGTAAAAACCAACAAGTGCGCAGAAGTGTGCACGTTGATGATGGATGCCGGAATCAAAAAATTTAAATGTGCCACCATTGCCGAAGCCGAGATGCTTGCTATGATCGGTGCCCCCGATGTATTACTTGCCTATCAACCCGTGGGGCCCAGAGGGGTTAGATTAAGTCAGCTGATAAAAAAATATCCGGCCACCCAGTTTTCATGCCTGATAGATAACGAAGCCACGGCCGCTGAACTATCAGCCACCGCGCAAGCACAAGGGGTAACGATAAAAGTCTTTCTTGATCTGAATGTAGGCATGAGCCGCACCGGTATTGTTCCTGAAAAGGCACTCTCACTTTTTGTGTATTGTAAGTCCTTACAAAATATAACCACTGTTGGGCTTCACGCCTATGATGGTCATCATCGCGATGCAGATTTAGGCGTTCGTACAAAAGGCTGTGACGAAGGCTTTGCACGCGTAGAGAAATTACAACAAGAAATTTTAAAACAAACCGGAGTCTTGTCTATCATCGTAACCAGCGGCAACACCACGATCTCCATTCATGGCAAAAGACAAAATGTAGAATGCAGTCCGGGTACGTTTATCTTTTGGGATTACGGGTATCATAAATTATTTAGTGAGCAGCCATTTGTATTTGCGGCCATCCTGGTTACCCGCATTATCTCTAAACCCGATGCCGAAACCATTTGCATCGACTTAGGGCACAAGGCGGTAGCCTCCGAGAATCCGCTCAACAACCGGGTTTATTTTCTAAATGCGCCCGAGTTGCAACCAACCGGTCATAGTGAAGAACACCTTATCTTGAAAGCCGAGAAAGGCAATTCATACAAAGTGGGTGATGTGCTATATGGAGTTCCGTTTCACATTTGCCCCACCGTAGCATTACATGAAACTCTTGCAGTTATAGAAAATCATCGGGTAACCGGAAGCTGGAATGTAGTGGCGCGCAAAAGAAAAATATCTATTTAATCATGGCCAGGTTTATTGTTGATGCTCATTTGGATTTAAGTATGAACGCCATGGAGTGGAACCGTGACCTGCGCAAATCCATTTCAGAAATTCGCGACCGCGAGCAGGGCCTGACCGATAAACCCGATCGCGGTAAAGGAGTAGTCAACTTTGAAGAACTGCGAAAAGGAAATATTGGGTTAGTAGTTGCCACACAAATTGCGCGCTATGTTGCACCGGGTAATTCACTTCCCGGTTGGCACTCGCCCGAACAAGCCTGGGCTCAAACTCAGGCGCAACATGCCTGGTATAAAGAAATGGAATTATCAGGCGTGCTAACTCCTATTACCGATCTGAAATCGTTAGAAAAACATTTAAAGAAATGGGAAGCTGACACTTCTTCAAACAAAGCCATTGGCTATATCCTAAGCCTTGAAGGAGCCGATTCCATCGTAACCATCGAACATCTTGAAAAGGCATACTGGTATGGATTAAGAGCACTGGGTCCTGCGCATTACGGACCTGGCAGATATGCGATGGGAACGGATGCAACCGGTGGGTTGAGAGCTAAGGGAAAAGAGTTGCTGAAGGAAATGGAACGCCTCAACATTATTTTAGATGCTACGCATTTATGCGATGACAGCTTTTGGGAAGCCCTGGATAATTTTAATGGGCCTGTATGGGCGAGTCATAATAATTGCCGGGTTCTCGTCAATCACAACCGGCAGTTCAGCGATGATCAGCTTAAAGAACTTATTAAGCGCGGGGCGGTGGTTGGTGGCGTGCTGGATGCATGGATGTTAGTACCCAATTGGGTGCGCGGAAAATCAACGCCCAAAGAAATGAATTGCAATCTCAACCAGTTAATTGATAATTACGATCACATCTGCCAACTGGCTGGCAACGCCTTACACATTGGTATTGGCTCAGATCTGGATGGCGCCTTTGGCAAAGAACAAAGTCCCTACGATATTGAAACCATTGCCGACCTGCAAAAAGTATCTACCCTCCTCTCGCAACGTGGCTTTAGCAACAAAGACATTGACAATGTAATGCATGGCAACTGGTTGCGGTTTCTTCGAAAAGCCTGGGGTTAGTTGAATTTTGAAGTCTGCGGGGCCCTTCAACCTCCTTTTGGGGATTTCAGTGGAATATTTTAAACATTCACACGTCACATTTCGTATTTTAGACGTTGAATAGTCTGTATGAATAAAAAAATCCTCCTGCTTTTAGTTGTTGTTTGCGGTGTTGTTGGATTCTCTTTCACACCTCCGGCCGAACGCTACTTCGAAATCGCCAAGAACCTTGACATTTTTGCCTCGCTCTTTAAAGAGGTGAATGCATTATATGTTGATGAGATAAATCCTAACAAAACGATCCGCACCGGCATTGATGCCATGCTGAATTCGCTTGATCCCTACACCAACTTCATCTCTGAAGATGAAGTTGAAGACTATCGCACACTCAATACGGGGCAGTATGGAGGCATTGGTGCCGTTACCCGGCAAATTAATAATCGCACGTTTGTTACAATGGTGTATGAAAATTATCCGGCCTTCAAAAACGGATTGAAGATTGGTGATGAGGTGTTGAAAATGGATGGCATTGAACTGGCTCGCCTTTCAGTAGAGGAAGCTAATCACCTGATGCGCGGCCAGGTAGGTACTACCGTAAAACTCACCGTTAAACGAATGGGCCAAACCAATTCCATCGACATAGAATTTAAACGTGAAAAGATAAAGATCAGCAACGTTCCTTATTTCGGCATGCTGAATGACAACACAGGCTATGTACAACTAACCGAGTTTACCCCCGAGGCCGGCAAAGAAGTAAAAAATGCAGTGGTTAGTCTAAAAGAAAAAGGCGCTAAGTATCTCATTATAGACTTGAGGGGTAATCCGGGTGGATTATTACTGGAGGCGGTGAATATCTGCAACCTGTTTATCCCGAAAGGGAAAAAAGTTGTAGACACAAAAGGAAAACTGGAAGACAGTAACATTACGTATGAAACTCTCAACGCTCCGGTAGACCTGGACATTCCCGTTGCCGTGATCATTAATCGAGGTAGTGCATCCGCTTCGGAAATTGTTGCCGGCACGTTACAGGATTACGATCGGGCCATTGTGTTAGGCGAACGCTCTTATGGCAAGGGGTTGGTACAAGTTGGAAGACCGCTATCGTACAATTCGCAGGTAAAAATTACCACTGCTAAATACTACACACCTACCGGTCGATGCATTCAGGTGTTGGATTATACCCATCGCAGGGAAGATGGCAGCGTGGCCTCTATCCCTGATTCATTAAAAAAAGAATTTCGTACTACCCGCGGGCGCAAAGTGTATGATGGCGGTGGTATTGATCCCGATGTGAAAGTGGAAGCCCAGGAAGCCGCCACCATCACTCAGGTGATTTATGGTAAGGGTTTTGTTTTTGACTATGCTACCCTGTATGCATTTAATCACCCTACCCTGCCGGAGGCAAAGAACTTCTCACTGACTGACCAGGAATATCAGGATTTTGTTAGCTGGATGAAAAGCAAAAGTTATTCAGTGCAGTCGCCCGTAGAAGCAGAACTCCTTGAACTTACGGAAGAAGCAAAAAGAGAAAAGTTTTACGATGATTTAAAGCCGCAGTTAGATCAAATTAAGACCCGGCTTGCCGAGACCCGTAAAAATGATTTAACACATTATAAAGATCAGATCAAACAATTACTGGAAAAGGAAATTGTCGCTCGGTATTATTTTGAAAAAGGGTCAGTCGAAACTGGCTTTAAATACGATCAGGAGGTTAAGGCTGCCATCGAGGTACTTCACAACCAACCCGAGTACAAGCGTATTTTAAAAATTCAATAGAGAAATGCGATCCTATCGAAAAGCATGGAAATGGCTATGGACACCGATAGCCATTTTTGCGTTTATAGTGTTGATGGACTCTTGTCTTCAGTTCCGGATGAGCAAATCGGAAATTGATACCTATTTTAAAGACAAAGAAAAGAAGGGCACACTCAAGCAATACGCGGTTGGCAAGCGCACGCTGAACTATCTTGTTGCAGGCGATACCAATAAACCGTTGATTGTTTTTGTACATGGATCACCTGGTTCATTAAGTGCATTTATTGATTTTATGGCCGACAGTACGCTTCTTAAAAGAGCGCAGCTGATTACAGTAGACAGGCCTGGGTTTGGAGCTTCCAATTTCGGATATGCTGAACCTTCACTGCGAAAGCAAGCCAGTCTTCTTAAACCCATTTTGGAAAAGTATAAAAATGACCGGCCTATTATCCTGGTTGGGCACTCGTTGGGTGGTCCGCTAATCGCCCGTATGGCGATAGATTATCCGGAGTTGGTGGATGGTCTTATCATGGTGGCACCCTCGATTGCTCCCGAACTGGAGCCCTATGAATGGTTCCGGGCTCCACTGGCAACTCCCTTTTTGAAATGGCTTTTGCCCCGATCCATCAGGGCCTCCAACGATGAAATTTACAAACTCAAACCCGAGCTTGAGGAATTGATGCCGCTCTGGAAAGAAATTCAAGCTCCCACAATCGTCATACAAGGGTGTAAGGATTCACTGGTGGATCCACAAAATGCTTACTTTGCCAAACGCATGTTGGTTAACGCCTCGGTGCAAATCGAATTGATTGAAGACATGGACCACTTCGTGCCCTGGACTAATCCGGAACTAATCCGAAAAGCTGCTTTGGATTTGCTCGAGCGCTACCCATTAACAGTACACAAATAAAAAAAGACTGCTCAAACAAATGAGCAGTCCTGTTAAGTTCAATCGGTAAAGTTTAGCGCAGGAACAACAGTTCTCTGTACTTCACCAATGGCCAATCTTCATCATCTACCAATAGCTCAAGCTTGTCAACGGCATCGCGGATTTTATCAAAGTACTTCTCTTTGATGTCATCGCAATAGCCAAAGGCACGTTTGTGCGTGTCTGTGATTTTATTGAGACGTTTACGCTCTTCTACCATTTCGCGCACACTGCCCTTGATGGTTTCAATGTGGCCCGAGATCTCTTTAATGGTATGAACAACGGCAGTGTTATCAACGCCCAACCCTTTCAGTCCATTGGCGTTGGTGATCAGTTTATTCTGGTAGGCAATTGCCGTAGGAATAATATGATTCATCGCCAGGTCGCCTATCACGCGGGCTTCGATCTGTACTTTTTTGATGTAGCTTTCCAACTTAATTTCGTTACGAGCCTCCACCTCTTTATGAGTTAGCACACCATACTTCTCAAAAAGCTCAAGTGATTTTTTTGAAACGTAGCCTTCAATAGCGCGAGGCATGTTCTTAATATTATTCAATCCGCGTTTAGCAGCTTCTTTCACCCACTCGTCAGAATAACCATCTCCTTCAAAGCGAATGGTTTTTGATTCTTTAATGTACTTTCTCAGCACATTGACAATCGCAATTCTCTTCTCTTCGCCCTTCTCAATTTCTTTCGAAACGGTTTCGTAGAACTTGGTCAACTGATCGGCAACAATCAAATTAAGTACTGCCATCGGGGTGCCGCAATTATCGGAACCACCTACCGCGCGGAACTCAAACTTATTACCGGTAAAGGCAAATGGCGAGGTACGGTTGCGATCAGTAGCATCCAGAATGATTTCAGGAATCTGGTCGATACCCAATTTCATATACATGTTATCACCCTTCTCGATCTTCACATTTCCCTTCTTCTCCAACTCGTCCAACACGGCTGTCATCTGCGAACCAATAAAGGCAGACATGATTGCAGGGGGTGCTTCGTTAGCGCCCAAACGGAAGTCGTTTCCAGCTGTTGCAATACTGGCCCTTAACAAATCGGCATGTTCATGCACCGCTTTGACGGTGGTAACAAAAAATGTCAGGAAGAGTAAGTTATCACGGGCTGAGCTGGAGGGCGCGTAAAGATTAACACCCGTGTCAGTAATTAAAGACCAGTTGTTATGCTTACCGCTACCATTCAATCCGGCAAACGGTTTTTCGTGAAATAAAATCTTCAGGTTGTGCTTCTCACCCACGCGGCTCATCACATCCATCATCAACTGGTTGTGATCATTGGCCACGTTTACTTCTTCAAATAACGGGGCAACCTCAAACTGACTGGGGGCAACTTCATTGTGACGGGTGCGAACGGGAATCCCTAACTTCCAGCTTTCGATTTCGAAATCGCGCATGAAATCATAAACGCGGCCGGGAATAGTTCCAAAATAATGGTCTTCCAACTGCTGACCGCGAGCCGGAGCATGACCAAATACAGTGCGGCCGGCCATTACCAGGTCGGGGCGGGCATTATATAATGCTTTGTCAACGGCAAAATATTCCTGTTCAGCACCTAACGAGGCAACTACGTGCTGAATGTCTTTATCAAATAATTGACAAACCTGAGTAGCAGCCACATCAACTGCTTTCAACGCCTTTAATAATGGAGACTTTGTATCAAGGGTTTCTCCAGTATAGGAGACGAATACCGTTGGGATACTCAACGTCTTGCCATATAAGAACATAGGCGAGGTTGGATCCCACGCAGTATAACCACGTGCTTCAAAGGTGCTGCGGATACCTCCACTTGGGAATGATGAAGCATCTGGCTCCTGCTGTACCAGTTCACTTCCTTTAAATTTTTCAATTCCCGAAAGGGCATCAAAGAAAGAGTCATGCTTTTCAGCTGTTCCACCCGTCATTGGTTGAAACCAGTGTGTAAAGTGCGTAGCCCCTTTGGCAATAGCCCATGATTTGGCAGCTGAAGCTACGGCATCCGCAGTAGTTTCATCTATTTTCTCATGATTCTTGATTGCATTACTGACCTTTTTAAAGACAGCGGGTGCCAGGGTTGCCCTCATTTGCTCCATACCAAATACATATTCCCCAAAAAACTGGGAGATATTAGGGGTAGTAGCTTCAACATGAATTTTGGAGCGTTCATTTAGCTTTTTTAAGGCTTCAAATCGTAGTTGCGACATAGTAGTGGTTGTTTTTTGACAGAATTGCGTCAAAAATATGTGATTTTTTATAAAACAAGGGTTCTCATTACCCTTATTTTAAATAAAAATTATTTCATCCGATGGAAGTCGGTTAAAAATATACCCTAACAGGAATTAGTTAATGAGGAAGCCGGCCTTTAACCTCCTCAAAGTTTTCATCGTAATCAGGCCGGATGGTGCCCATCCAGCGATCCCACCACAAAAAATAGAGCCCGTAGTTTCCTTTAAAGAATTGGTGATGCTGATTGTGATTAACGGATGTATTCACCCACTTACCAAGGCTGGTTTTGGTAAACCGTTTTGGATAAAGTTCAAACCCAAGATGACCATACACATTGTAAAGCATCATGATCAGGAGAAACAAAGCAAGCGCCAACGGGTGCATAGGCATAATGAAAGCGATCACCACTATAATTCCAGCTTCAATGATTGCTTCCAACGGATGAAAAGCAAACGCAGCCCACGGTGAAGGGTTGGTAGACAAATGATGTATCTTATGGAAAACAGGAAAAATACCCGGATGATGCATTAACCGATGCGTCCAGTAGAAGTAAGTATCGTGAACCAACATCATGATAATAACACTCACAAAAAAATACGTCATACCATAGTCTTCAAGATGCGTGTATAGCTGCGTATAAGGCCGTATGGGAGTCATGAAAAGGCCGTAGCCGATGAGGGCAAAAACTAAAGCGGTAAGGAAAGAATAAAAGATTTCGCGGACATAATCCCTGGCAGCAGGAAACCTCGATTGAATTTTCTGATAAGCCCACGCCTTCTTCTTTATTAGGTAGAAAATAAGGAATGCAATGAATGCAATAATCAAATACCTAAATAAGATTACCAGAAAAAGAACTGAAAACCGTGCGTCTGTAAACCAACTCATATGCTGCTTAGACAAAAATTTCCTTACAAGTTTAAACTAAAACCGATACTTTTTCGTCTTAAGTGCTATACAAAAGCTGGAAGGTATGATCAATTTAGCATTTACACATCCGAATTTGTCTAACCCGAAGATGGGTGGCTCTTATCTAAAGAATTTCAAAGTAGCCCTGATTAATTGGGAACTGAACCGGCAAGAAGACCGGCAAGGGATCTCCAATAAAAAAGTCAGAAAGCAAACCCGGTAACCCTTAAAAAGGGTAAGCGTTCTCAAAAGCTCAGTACTTTTGAGAACGCTTTTTATTTCTTTAATTAGTTAGATTTCTTAACCGAGCCACCGCTGCTTGAGTCGGTGTTGGTTTTAGCCGGTGATCCGCGGAAGCGGACGCTGCCACCACTGCTGGCATGTGCATTTAATTCTTTCGATACTGATATTTTAGCGCTTCCTGCGCTACTTGCATTCGCTCTAACAATTTCACTTTCGAGCGCATAGGCATCTACCTCTCCTGCGCTGCTTACTTCTATAGCTAGTTCTCTGGCCTTACCTTCTAATACCAAATCTCCGGCACTCGATGCATCTACGCTTGCAAAACCTGTTTCAATAGTTATTTCAACGGAGGCTGCACTGGAGGCACTGATGTCCATGGAATTGGCACGAATCGTACCTTCGGAAAAAACATTAGAGGCAGAACTGGCGTGAATTTTTTCCAGTGACACATAGGTCACATACACTTTCACATTTCTGTTTTTATAACGGCCATCCCGCATATGAACTTTAAGGTAACTGCCACTCACTTCAGTAAGTACATCAGATGCACGCGCTCCTGTGACTTCCACTTTAACGCTTTCTTTGTCGCCCTTCTTCAAATACACATCAATGGCTTCACCCACCTTCACACCCGAAAAAGAACCCACCGATCGTACTTCGCTTTCCTGAGCCAGGGTTAAGAAGAAAGTAAAACAAAGTGCTAAAACCCCTAAAACCTTTTTCATAGACATCTAAATTTGATACAATGACCACCCGTTGCAAGATAGGTTGCTTCAAAGCTTGTATTCCCTAAAAATTTCGGCAACGGTGTAAGAAATATTCAATTTTTACTCTAAATTTCGAATATACTCTACCTAAATTTCGCACAAAACTAAGAACTCAACATGATTAAAGAGCAATTAAATGTGCTAATCAATCTGGCTGCCAGCGATCGCACGGTTGGAGATAAGGAAGCCAAAGTTATTCACGTCATCGGCAAGGCTAATGGACTCACCAAAGAAGAGGTTGACGCGATGCTTAAAAAGCCCCAACCCATTGGAGACCTGAGTTCACTTACGGAAGATCAAAAGTTTGAAAATCTCTATCACCTCATTCAATTAATGAAAAGTGATGGCCAGGTTTTTAAAAGTGAGATACATTTCTGTGAACAAATGGCCGAAAAATTGGGCTACAAAAAGGCTGTGGTTGGAGAACTTTCTTCAAAAATTTACTCAGACCCTACTATTACATCAGATCGGAAAGCACTTGTTGACCGCGCTCATAAATTTCTTAAGTAATCTAGTACCTAAACCTAGATCCGGGCCTGCCTAACCAGCAGGCCTTTTTTATTTCTTCTCATACAGAACCTTGCCACCCAGAATTGTCATGGCCACTTCAGTAGAAAGTATCTTAGTGTCAGGTATAGTCATTAAATCTTGAGAAAAAACGGTAAAGTCAGCCAGCTTACCGGGGGCGATAGAACCTTTTATCTTTTCCTCAAAAGCTCCATACGCGGCATCGAGTGTGTAAGACCGTAAAGCCTGAACCCGGGTCATCTTTTCTTCAGGCTCATAACCACCGGTTGGCTCGCCAGCCAATGTTTGGCGCGTAACTGATGCAAAGAAAGATGCAATTGGATTGATCGGTTCAACGGGAACATCCGTTCCGTTTACAACTACCGCTCCTGACTTTAGTAAGGATTGCCACATGTAAGCGCCTTCTTTAATTCGTTTCTCACCTAACCGTTCAATAGCCCAGGGGCGATCGGAAGACAAGTGAATTGCCTGCATAGCCGGTATTACTCCCAACTGACCGAAGCGGGGGATATCCGTTGGCTGAAGATGCTGGGCATGTTCAATACGGAAGCGATGATCTTTAGCTTCCGGGTTTTCCTTGATTGCAATTTCGTATCGATCCAGAATTTCTTTGTTGGCCCGGTCGCCAATGGCATGTGAGCAAACCTGAAAGCCAGCTTTGAGTGCTTTTCGTGAAATAGAAAGTACTGAATCCATCGATATGGTTGCCATTCCATGAAAATCAGACCGGTCTGTATAGGGTTCCAATAACCAGGCACCTCGTGAACCTAAAGCGCCATCGCAATAGAGTTTTATTGAACGAATGGTAAGCATATTTGACGAATCAATTTCGGGACCTTTCTTTAGCCATTCATTCACCAGCGGTCTATCATCACCAGCTAGCATGATGTACAATCTCACGCCAAGTGTTCCATCTTTTTTTGCTTGCCTTAAAAATTCAATGCTCCTTCTATTCTCACCGGCATCCTGAAAAC
>JBEBJH010000101.1:0-16276 GCA_040079965.1 Cyclobacteriaceae bacterium | reverse complement strand
AATTTCGGCCGATATCAACTACCGGAGAAATTTGTGGCAATACGGCAAACGGGCCATCGACATTATGCCTTCGCTCATTGAGCTTTCGGATATTATCGTGGGTGGAGTTACTGATTTTGAAAATTGTTTGGGTATTACTGTTTCGGATTTTGAAAAAGGATGCAAGGAAGTTCAGAAAAAAAATCCGGCAGTAAAGAAGATTGCCAACACATATCGTGAGTCCATCAGTTCATCACATAATAGAATAGAAGGATTGCTTTGGACCGGTAAGGAACTACTGAAATCACAGCAATACGATCTTACGCATATTGTTGACCGGGTGGGTTCGGGCGATGCATTTATGGCCGGATTAATTTATGGTTGGATTCACGAGAAGGCAGACAAACAAACCATTGAATTTGCAACCTCTTCCTGTGCCTTGAAACATACCGTTGAAGGAGATGTGAACGTGTGTACGGTGCAAGAGATCGAAGCTGTTTTGAATGGCGAGAATATTGGTAAACTTTTGCGATAAGGAATGACATTTACTAAGCAGCAAATTGTTTCGGCTATGAAGGAGACGGGATTTATTCCTTTGCTCTCTCATAATAACGCTGACGTAGCTCAAAAAGCTATGGAGGCTGCTTATCGCGGAGGTGTGCGGGTGTTTGAGTATACCAACAGACAACCTAATTCATTTGAAGTGTTTACGCACTTATTGAAATCTGCAGAAGGACTTCCAGGCCTGATGCTTGGCATTGGTACCATCATGGATAAAGAAGCAACGTTAAAGTTTATTGCAGCCGGGGCACATTTCATTATCTCTCCGATTCTCAATACAGAAATGGCATCGGTGTGCCATGAATACAAGAAGCTATGGATACCGGGCTGTGCCACCTTAACTGAAATTGTAACGGCCCAGAAACATGGGGCCGAAGTAATCAAAGTGTTTCCGGGTTCTGTATTAGGCCCTCAGTTTGTTTCGTCTATCATGCCGGTAGTTCCCAACCTTCAGCTTATGATTACAGGCGGTGTTGAGCCCACAGAAAAAAGTTTATCGGCCTGGTTTGGAGCGGGCGCTATGTGTGTGGGTCTGGGTTCACAGCTATTTACCAAAGAACTTTTTGAGAAGCAGGATTGGAAAGCACTGAAATTAAAAGTCAGTTATGTGCTCGATGTTATTCGCGCAATAAAATCTTAGCTGTATTAAATGCCGGTATAGTTAAACGGACTGATTTGTTTCAATTGGTCTTTCAACTCTTTCTTTACATCTAGTCCTTCAATAAATAAATGGATACTTTGTTTGGTGATCTTTTCATTCTTCCTCGTCAGCGCTTTTAACGCTTCATACGGGTTGGGATAACCCTCTCTTCGTAATACAGTCTGAATGGCTTCGGCTACTACTGCCCAGTTTTCTTCCAGGTCATGATCAATGGCAGTTTTGTTAAGCTCCAGTTTGCTGATTCCTTTCTCCAATGATTTTAAAGCAATAAAAGTATGGGCTAGTGGTACCCCTACGTTTCTCAATACGGTTGAATCCGTTAGGTCGCGCTGCAAACGGGAGATTGGAAGTTTAGCTGAAAGATGTTCAAATAGTGCATTGGCCAACCCTAGATTTCCTTCGGCATTTTCAAAGTCGATAGGATTTACTTTGTGCGGCATAGCGCTGGAACCAATTTCACCTTCTTTGATTTTTTGCTTGAAGTAATTCATCGCCACATATTGCCATACATCGCGACTAAAGTCAATGAGTATTGTATTGATTCGTTTCAGGTTATCAAACAGCGCTGCGAGATTATCATAATGTTCAATTTGTGTGGTGGGCTGACTGCGTGACAAGCCCAGTTGAACAGTTACAAACAAATTGGCGAAATGATTCCAGTTGATCTCCGGATAAGCAAGGTGATGCGCATTAAAGTTACCGGTAGCACCCCCAAATTTTGCAGAATAAGGAATGGTGTGCAACAGGTCTAGCTGTTTGTGGATACGCTCTACAAATACGTAGACTTCTTTTCCTAACCGTGTGGGTGAGGCTGGTTGCCCATGAGTGCGGGCGAGCATCGCAATATCTTTCCATTGCACGGATAGGGTAGTCAATTCAGTAACTAATTTTTGCAGCACAGGTTCAAACTCCCGCTCTATAAATTCCTTTAACGAAAGGGGTATGGCTGTGTTGTTGATATCCTGCGAGGTAAGTCCAAAGTGAATGAACTCTTTGTATTTTAAAAGACCCAGGTCCTCAAATTTTTTCTTGATAAAATATTCAACCGCTTTTACATCGTGATTGGTGGTTTTCTCAATCTCTTTTATCGTTTTGGCATCTGACTCACTGAATGTTTCATAGATCCCACGTAGTTTGCCCTCCAGGTCTTTTGAAACTGTAGCTAGTTCTGGCAATGCATACGTAAGTGCAATGAAATATTCTATCTCAACCCGAACCCGATAATACATAAGTCCAAATTCTGAGAAGTAGGGGGCCAGTGGTTTGGTGGTTTCAGAGTAACGTCCATCCAGGGGCGAAATGGCGGTAAGGGAATTTAATTGCACAACGTACTTATTAAGATTCAAAAATACGAAAGGTTTTGAAATGGGGCCGCTGGTTGGGTAACCTAAACTAGCCACCGTTTGTGTTAAACTTATAACTTCCACACCTGAAATCCGTATTTGATCTTTTTAAGAGATCACTTTTTCATAGTTTTGCGCACTTTTATGAAGCGGCATCACATCGGTACTTTACTATTTCTGTTCCTTGTTTCTGGCCTGACAGCCCAAAACAAGCCCGGCATCGATCTGCCCATTGCAAAGGCACATGGCGCAATAAAAATAGACGGTATTTTAGATGAAGAAGATTGGAAATCGGCAGGAGCAGCAACTAATTTCTTCCTTAATTACCCGGTTGACTCACTACCCCCGGCCTTTCAAACAGAAGCGAGACTTACGTTTGATGATCATTTTTTCTATGTGTCATTTGTTTGTTACGATGATAGCAAACCCACCGTAGTTCAATCTCTGCGAAGAGATATTGATTGGTCATTGAATGATAACGTAGGCATGTACCTAGATCCGTTTAACGATTTTACCAACGGATTCTTTTTTACCATCACCCCCTATGGAGTTCAATCCGAAGGCATAATGTCTTATGGAGGATCAGACCGCGAACAGTCTTTTAATAACAATTGGGATAATAAATGGAACTCAGCCGTAACGCGTCATGAAGATCGGTGGGTGGCAGAGCTTGCTATTCCGTTAAAATCATTTCGATATAATCAAAGTCAACCGAACTGGAATGTAACCTTTGTGCGTCAGGACTTGAAACGAAATGAAGTATCCAGTTGGATTGCCACCCCTATACAATTCATACCGGCCTCGTTTGCATATAGTGGCAAACTGCAATGGCAGAGCCCTGCCCCTCATGCAGGCACAAACATTTCAGTAATCCCTTATGCAGTAGCCTCTTCTTCAAAAGATAAGGAAGACGGTACTTCCGAAAACACATTCAATGCAGGATTTGATGCAAAGGTGGCAATTACACCCTCGTTAAATCTTGACCTCACGGTTAATCCTGATTTTTCTACCGTAGAGGTAGATAAGCAAGTGATAAATCTTACTCGCTTTGAATTTCAGTTTCCTGAGCGAAGACAATTCTTTTTAGAGAACAGTGATCTTTTCTCAGCACCCGGTTTCACTTCACTTACGCAACCTTTCTTTTCGAGAAGAATTGGATTGGCTGCGGATACAGCAGATAACCTGACGCGTGTTCCAATTTTGTTTGGTGCACGTATTAGTGGAAAATTAGGACCTAAATGGCGCGTGGGGCTTATGAATATGCAAACTAAAGAAACAAAAGCCTTGGGGTTGCCAGCTCAAAATTATACGGTGGCTGTATTACAGAAGCAAATTCTCGAGAGATCGAATTTTGATGTCTTTCTTGTGAACAAGGAATCCACTGGATTGGGTGAGTATGATCCCACTAAGTTCTATCATGAAAGTCTTGTAAACGAAGTGTGGAATGGAACAGACAGCATACCTAAACTGAATACCTATAACCGTGTTATGGGTGCAGACTTCAATCTGATCACAGCCGACAACAAATGGGGTGGAAAGGCTTATTACCATTATTCGTTTGATAATTTTTCTGAAAAGGACCGGTATTCGTTTGGTGGTTATGCATCCTATAATACGAAACACCTTAGTTTGATGAGTGGATTTATTGGACTGGGTAAGAATTATAATGCTGAAGTTGGGTTCGTACCAAGCCTCGATGTGTATCCGGGTACTTTTGGCGGTGTTGCGATGGCTGACTATAAATTTTATCCGAAATCAGGACCCATTGTATTAATAATGCCAGGATTAACTTATGACAATAATTACATCCCGGATGGCACCCTCACAGACCGAAACATTACGCTTCGCTATTCGATGAATTTGAGAAACACAGCCATGTTAACGGCATCTCTAAAAGATACTTTCCAAAAATTGCCGGCTGACTTTGACGTGCTTGATCCCGAGGGGGATTCAATTCTTCTTGAAGGCGAAGAATATCATTGGAATGAGTTTGAAATAAAATATACCTCAAACACACGCAAACTTTTTACGTATATGATTACCGTGCGGGCCGGTGAATTTTACAATGGCACAAGAACGGGCATTGGTGGAACGCTATCGTATCGCATTCAACCTTTTGGTAGTATATCACTCACGGGCGATTACAACGATATTATTCTACCGCCTGACTACGGAAGTGCTAAATTTCTGCTGTTAAGTCCGAGATTGGATTTTACCCTTACCGACAAGTTGTTTCTTACCACGTTTGTTCAATATAATGATCGCTATGATAATGTAAACCTCAACGCCCGCTTTCAGTGGCGTTATAAACCAGCTTCCGATTTCTTCATTGTTTATACTGAAAACTACCTGCCCGAACACCTGATGAGCAAAAACAGGGCTTTGGTGCTTAAGTTCACTTATTGGCTTAATATTTAAGACATTATTGTTTTTGTCTTATAACTTAGTTCTTAAGCCTATCCCTTTGCTATTGATGCTTTATGAGTAATTTTGCATGAGTTTAATTCACATCAAAATGGCCTTTGGATTTTTCAAAAAGAGTGATAAAAAAGAAGAGACACCTGTTCATAATGGTCCTCATTATTTTGATTTGAAAGTAAAGACTATCATTCAGGAAACTAAAGATGCAATCAGTATCGTATTTGCGCAACCTGAAAAAAAAATCACCTATAAGGCTGGTCAATTCTTAACACTTATTGCCACGGTGGGCGGCAAAGAAGTTCGCAGGGCCTATTCTTTGAGTTCGTCACCCTTTACAGATGTTGATCTCGTGGTAACTGTAAAGCGCGTTGAAAAGGGTCTTATGTCAAACTGGTTGCCCGATAATCTTAAAGCAGGTAACACAATGAAGGTGATGGCTCCGACAGGTCATTTCACTACGGAATACAAAAAAGAAAATAAGAGACACCTCATCATGTTTGCTGGTGGATCAGGTATCACACCTATGATGTCATTGATTAAAAGTACCCTGACTCAGGAGCCAGAAAGTATTTGCTCGCTTATTTACTGCAACCGGGATATTGATAGTATTATCTTCAAGGATGAATTTGAAAAACTTCAGATCACGCATGCCGGTCGTTTGCACGTGATTCATGTGCTTGACAATGCACCTATGAACTGGCAAGGATATTCAGGGCTGCTCAATCATGATATGCTCACGAAATTGTTTGAACGTATTCCGGACTGGGGAATTGACAAAACAACGTACCTGATGTGTGGCCCGGAAGGCATGATGAAGAATGTAGAGGCACTTTTGTCCGAAAGACATATTGCCAGGGAAAAAGTATTCAAGGAAAGTTTTGTTCAGGGCACTATTGATAAGGAGGAGAAAAAGGCAGAGGTAAAATCAGCCGATGTAAAGAAAGCTCACGAAGTTACCATACGCTATGATGGTCAGGAATATAAATTTAAAGTTGAACCAAACCGCACTATTTTAGAAACAGCCCTGGATGCTGGAATTGACTTACCTTATTCTTGTCAGAGCGGGCTTTGCACCGCTTGCCGCGGAAAGGCGTTATCAGGCCGGGTAAAACTGGATGAAGAAGAAGGTCTGTCAAAGTCAGAGCGCGATGAGGGGTATGTACTTACGTGTGTTGGTCATCCGATGACAGATGATGTTGTTATAGAAATCGGATAAGGTAAGCGTATTAATTCAGATAGATTCGTATCGAGATCAGAGTAAAGACCTGACAACAAGAAAAAAAGAGTAGTCGGTTACTCAGTAAGAGAAACCCCGTCAAATCACTCAATAGTTCAAGAAATTTATCTTGTAAGTCCACATCCGTAGCGATTGGATTGGCTGGCCTTTCTTTTTGATGGTAAAAGTATTTACCGCTTACTTTTGCTTTTTCATCCTCGCTCACCGCAAGCCAGACTTGCGTTTCATACCCTTTTTGCAGATTATCCGGTGCGCTCTTGCCGCCCATCCAGGTAGGAACCCACCCAGGATCAACAGCATTGGAAAAAACAGCGGGCCACAAGCGGGCAACGGCCATCGAAAGCATTACCACATGCAGTTTGGAGTCGGAATAGCTTAAGCGAGAAGTATCTTCTCTTAACTGCTCGAAGTTAGGATGACCTGTAGGTGCATGCCCGAACTCAGATAAACCAGCCGCTTCGGTTTATGAATTAAACAAGTAAGAATATAAGGCGCTAAGGTATTGACTGAAAGGATTTGGGATGCAGAAGTTTGATAGACTCCGGCATTGTGGATTACCGCATCGAACCGACCGGAATCATTTACTTCATGGGCAAGTTTTTTTGTTTCTTCGATGTTGGATAAATCTGCAGTGAAGACTGCTTCTGCACCGGGCACCTTATTCAAGGCATCAAGTTTGCGTTCATAATTACGAGCATGCAAAGCAACCCTATGGCCTTGATCAACCAGCGCCTTGGCTGCCAGTAGCCCAAGTCCATCTGCCGAACCGGTTATAAAAATTCTGGCCATCTATTGAAATATATCTCGATAAAATCAGCAACAAGGTCTGAGATTTCATTCCATCTCAAAAGTAATAATCACAGCGAGGCTTTCTATGAGCTACAAAATAAGATTATGCTAGCCTACGAGAAATGGAAGTTGCGACTTGAGAAAACACTAAGCTGAAACTAGTGGTGGGGGTGGCATTAGGATAGGAGCCGCTCCACATATTCCACTGGGCAGGCATATTTCTGTTGCTTGCAGTGTGCACGCGGAGGTATTCAGTGCGCATGTGAAGGTATGTAGTGTGCATGCGAAGGTGTGCAGTGTGCACGCGGAGGTGTGTAGTGCGCATGCGGGGGTGTTAAGTGTGCATGCGGGGGCGTACTGTGTAATTTCTGTTTTGTAAAGTAATATTTCTGATTTGTGCATAGTTATATCCAATCTGTAAATAATTACTTTCAATACATATAATATAACTACTGATATATAGGTTAATTGAAACGAGACTTGAAATATGCCTACTAATCTGTATAATTGTACAGCTGCTCTATACACTGTGCAGAAGTGCAAATCATATGTTAAACCGTAAACATGATATCTTATGATCGCTCTGGACCTGGTGCGGCTTATGGAAAGCAAGGAAATACAGAACCCGGCTAAATACCTGGTGCAGGCTGGCTTTACATATCACGTTGCCAATAAGTTGCTGAAGGGCCAGGTGGCCAAGCTCAATTACGATTATCTTGAGAAATTGTGCTTATTGTTAAACTGCACGCCAAATGAGTTGATGTACTGGAAACCAGGTGCAGGAGTGAAGGCCACCGACAAGATCGCACTTTCAAAACTTTCAGGACGACAGCGCAAAGACAACCTTGTACGCAAAATCAATCAACTGCCCGAAGAAAAAATTGACCAGTTGCGTGATCTGGTGAACAAGCTAATCGGTGAGTGATTACTTCTTCCTGATCGAGATTTTGTGCGTGGGTTATTCCTGCAATGAGAAGGATCAAGGCAAAAAGTAATTTCTTCATAGTACTATAGGTTTAAAGTAGAGTTAGTCGAGCCAGTTATATTCGTTTAATAAGGTGAGCACCAATGCACGCTTTTCTTCCTGTGGGGTCGGAATGTTACAGAGCATAATGTAAGTAATACCTTTTTCAGGAATACTCACGAAATCCCCATAAAAACCTCCCTGTGTTCCGGTATGATATACCATTTTGTAACCCTCTGGAGTCTGCCCTATAAACCAACTGTACCCAATGAAGGCAGGCGTACTACTTTTCCAATTTGGGTATTCTTTGACTACTCTTGAATCATCGATTATTTCTTTAGTTAAGAAAGTTGCCTTTTGGATGGCCAACTCATAGTTGGCCAGTTCTTCTACTGAACTCCACACACCACCATTACCTGCCGCAGCAAACGTAGGTTCTTCTCCATAATCTTTTTCGATGTATCCATCTTTAGTTTTTAAGTAAGCATGCGCAACTCCTGTGGTGGGATAAGGCCCATCGGTGATCACACTCGTTTTCATCTTAGCTGGTGCAAATATTTTTTCCTTCACTACTTCCTGCCATTTTCTTCCGGTAACTTTTTCTATGATAAGCGCCAGGCCGTTGAATGCGGGATTAGAATACTCATAGTTGGAATCAGGTTCAAATAACAAAGAGTCATTCAACTTTAAGGGTGCAAAGTTTTCTTCATCTTTAGCCGTTAAAAGAAAAACACTGTCCAGAAAGACCCTCCGGTTGTCGGGTAGACCAGACGAATGAGTGAGTAAATGGTGGATTCGTACTTTTTGAGCAATAACAGGATTTTTAAAATCTGGAAAGTACTTGGCTAACGAGTCGTTGAGCGAAAGTTTTCCTTCCCGGGCTAAGTCAAGAATAACATTCGATACAAAAGTCTTTGAGATGGAACCCGTGTTGAATAATGTTTGTGTGGTAATATTCTCTTTTGTGTTCAAATCCGCCAACCCATAGCCTTTCTCAAAAATGATTTTTTCTCCTTTCATAATGAGGACAGCGCCCCCAGGACCATCTGAAGTAAATGATTCTGAAAAGACTGTATCGATTTTGTTATAAAAAGTTGGCTTTTGTTTACAGGAAACTACCAAAGCAATCATTATAAAGAGTAGACCTTTATTCATGTTTTATCTTATTTTATGATTTTGATTGAGTGTTTACTTCATGTTTTTGATTCAAAGAAATGTTTTGCATCGTCCATTCAATACGTTTTTCAAATGGATCTTTCCTTACACTGCAATTTTGCTTGGTACAAATTTTACACGAAAAGTCGAGGCAACCATCGGAATGAATAAATAATTCCAACGATTCTCCGAATTCATTTCGAACTAAACTTGCCAGGGCATCAATATCCTGATGGGCTTCGTGCAGGTTTAAATACCACGGTTGCGTCAGGTGCGCGTCAAGATGAAGAATGGGCCCGAACTTGATAATCCGTAGATTGTGAAGATCAATCCAATTTTCTTTACGGTTGGCATTTAGTGTAGCAACCAATTTTACAAGTAATTCATTGTCTGTTTCATCCATAATGCCAGCTACCGATTGGCGGATGATTTTATATCCAGTTATAATAATTATGCCGGCAAAAAGAATCGCTACAGCGCTATCCAGCCATTGCAGATCGGTAAAGTAAATGAGTACTAACCCTACAATAATACCCAACGTAGAGTAGGTATCAGTTTGAAGATGTTTGCCACTGGCAATTAGGGCGTGCGAGTTGCTCTTCCTGCCTTCCCTCACACAAATGCTACCCATCAGGTAGTTGATGGCTGCTGTAAATGAAATCAGCAATACTCCATAATCCAACTGATGAAGTAAACGTGGATGTAGTAAGGCATTGACCGACTCATATATAATAAGGATCCCTGCAAGTAATATCATCGTTCCTTCGATAGCAGAAGAAATGAATTCGACTTTCCCATGACCATAAGGATGATCGGCATCCCGAGGTCTGGCCGAAACCGTAAGACTGTAAAGACCTAAAAGACCCGCTACCACATTGACTATGCTCTCCAGTGCATCAGTAAGAATAGCTACCGAATGGGTTAGAAAATAGGCGGTTAGTTTAATGGCTAGCAAGACAAAAGCAACCACAACCACGAAGCGCTGGATTCTGATGTTTTTGTTGGCTTCCATCTTGCTATTTCTTTCTGATGATTCCCACTATAGCCACCACGGCAATTACGGCCCAAACAGTGTTTATAAAGGTAAAGGGGTATGCCTCTTTATAAATGCTATTGATGATCAGGAAAATTGCCCCCGTTAAGTTTAGTGTTTGAAATATTAATGAATCTGATTTAATCTTTTGAGAGCTGTTAAGCGCATAAGCCGCAACCACTTCGATTGAGCCAATCCAACCAAGAATATTAATAAATAACTCCACTCGCTAGTCCCTCATTTTAACTCTTAACAGATACATATCTGCGGTGATGTAAAGAGTCTTTTCATCAGGAGAAAAGGCGCAGTTGGCTGAAGCTTCTGGTAGCTTAATTCGACCCAATACTTTCCCCGTGGAATCAAAAATCCAAACACCACCAGGTCCGGTGGCAAACACGTTTCCTTTGCTATCAATTTTTAATCCATCAGGCAGACCTTTTTCAGTAGCTGTGTTCGATGTGGCATCGTAGAATATTCTGGCTGACCTGACTGAATCTGGTCCCATCTCGAATTCGTACCAAATGGCTTTGGATGGATCAGAATTAGCGACCAGGAATTTTTTCTCGCCCGGAAAGAAAGCGATCCCATTAGGCCGGGTTAAGGAATCAACTAGTAATGACACTTCGCTGCTGGCAGATACTTTATATACACCATTAGCGGTAGCTTCTTTTTCCACGTCTTTATCTTGGTCAACCAAGCCATAAGGAGGATCAGTGAAAAACAGATCCCCGCTGCTTCGGTACGCAACATCATTCGGACTGTTTAGTCGTTTGCCCTGATAGAGCCTGGCAAGAGAAGTGTAAGAAGGTTTAGGGTTAGCCAGGGAAGCATTCATTTTCACCACCTGCCTGTCGCCATGTTGACAAAGAATAAGTGAGTCGTTGAGTAACAAGAGTCCGTTGGATCCGCGTTCAGGACTTCGGGTAGAGTCACCCGTAAATCCTGAAGGAGTTAAAAAGAGTTCGGCTCCTTTCGCCTCTGTCCATTTGTACACCTTGTTTTCTGGAACATCAGAGAACAGGAGCATGTTTTCTTTTTCAATCCATACCGGGCCCTCACTCCAGGTATATCCTTCAGCAATAATTTCTGCTTTTGCCTCGGTAGAGATAATGACGTCAAGGGCAGGATCAAGGCGCTCAAGTGAGCCTATCGTTTTGATTTCTTTTGTGCTGCAGGCTGCGAGAAAAAGAGCCAGGATTAGGATTCGCATCGGATTAGTTTTTTCCAATGAAAGTTATAAAAAAGAATCGATTATGATTTTATCAATAGTTTTCGCAGTGACATGAGGTGTAGGATGTATGCCAGCGGTACAAGAAAGGCAGGTAGAAATACAAATGGGAACTGAGTTACAATGGTATTGGCTGGCTCATTTTCGAAAATCCGGAATGGAGTGGGCATGGAAAGAATTGCAATGGTCACGATATTAATCAGTAATCCTAAACCCAGAATATTCCACACGATCATCCAATGTTTGGACAAGAGCAGAAAACGGGCTGCCAACAAAGCAGTTAAGCCAGATAGGATATCCCAGTTTCGACCTTCAAAAGTCATTTGTTCTGGCAATAAATTTTGAATAAAGAGGAGCCACAACAGAAACTCTACAAATACCCGAAAGACCTGAAGTTGCGTAAGAGTTTTTAATGAAAGATAGCCAAGCAGAGTTTTCATTTCGGAAGTAAAGAGAAGGATTATTGTAGTAATTAAAGGTACCCCCACTAAGGGCATAACATTGAATGGGAAGTTTTTAAAGTTCCCCGAAAAACCTGATAGAGAAATTGCACTAACTATAGCCATCCACAGAATTAATCCCCACAAAATACCAGCCCTTATCTTATTCTTCTTTGCCTCTGTCCAGGACGTTTTACTTATGGCTGATTTCAAATTTCTGAATAACAGAAAATAGAAAGCAAGAGTAAGTAGTGGGAAGCCGATAGCAGCAAGTAGGTACATAGTTTTCAGGTTAGTAAAACTGTAAGACCTTGAATTTACGTTGGAATCTTATGCCTTGTGAGGTATCTGATTATGAAGTTACAAATTTTAGAAATACCAGATCTTAGATTAGTTTTTTTGAAAAAATCCGGTAGCGCTTACAAACTTTGCCATGAAGCTTTTCACACTCGCCACGCATAGGTAAGTTATGTTCAAGAATTAAATGACTGTCCATTACTTCAATTCCTCGCTTTATGGATGACTCAAGTATTGCTTTACCCATGAATGCACTAATACCTGTGCCGCGGTAGCCGTTTTTAATGGCTCCCAACATCAGGTTAAGTTGTTTGCTCTTTTTCATGGCGTTAAGAATATAGAAAAATCCAAACGGAAAAATTCTTCCTTTCGCTTTCTGGATTCCTGCACTCATATCGGGGATGCCTACCACAAACGCAACTACGTTGTTATCCTTGTCAATCACCACCTTAACAAATCCAGGATCGAGTACAGGAAGGTATTGGTTGGCAAATTTTTTCATTTCTTCCTCACTCATCGGTGCAAAACCAAACAAGGACGAATATGTTTCGTTTACCAGTTGTAGCACCGGAATGATGTAGGGTTTAATCTGGAGTTTTGTGCGGAACTCAACCAATTTGAGATTCTGGTTTCTGCTGATTCGCTGATGAATCCGTTCATACAATTCAGGGATTTTTTTTGGGATGATCATCTGATAGGAAACACAATCAACTTCCTTGGTATATCCTTCATTCATTACAAGTTCAGGCAAATAAATTGGGTTGGCCGGTGTTGCTAGCACAGGCAGAAAATCAAATCCCTCAATTTGTAATCCCTGCGGATCCTTATCTGAAAATCCAAACGGGCCAATCAATTTATTCATGCCTTTTTCCAGAGCCCACCGTTCAATAAATTCAATCAGCGCATGTGCTACCTGTTGGTTGTTGATGCAATCCAGATTGAAAAAGCGCGCAGTCTTTTCCTGATGTAGTTGATTATAAGAATGATGAATGATGCCCATGATCCGGCCCACCAGTTGACCGTCCAGTATAGCGAGCACACGGATTACATCGCAATGTTGCAGCGTTTTGTTTTTCTTCGGATTGTGAAAAGCCCATTCATCGTCATAGAAAGGAGGAACCCACCGATCTACTGTTTTATAAATATTTTCGCACAGAAAGATATACTGCCGTAACAGGGCCTTGGTGTCTACCAGCTTTAATTCTAGTGCCATGCAGGGCCAAACTTGATAGTGAATACTTTCATGCGATTATCACTCTATTCGCAAAAACGTCTATTTTTACAACTCGCTCAAGTTAACCTATTTTAATTATCCCGTATGTCAGTAGAAGAGAAAATCACCCGACCAAAGCGCACATTTTTACCAGAGGAATTTGTTATAACTGACTGGACTTCACTAAAGCCTTACTTTGAAAATCTGTTGTCACGAGCCTTGGAGAATGTTCAATCCTTACAGAAATGGTTATCAGACCGGAGTGAACTTGAGTCGGCCATCAGCGAAGATTTAGGGTGGCGGTACATTAAAATGACTTGCTATACGGATAATGAAACCTACAGCAAGAGCTACCAGGATTTTGTAGTGAACATCCAACCAGAAATTGCACCACTGGCCGATCAACTTAATAAAAAACTGGCAGCGTCTCCTTTTCTACAGGCGCTGGAAAAGGAACAAGGCTTTAAAATATTAATACGGAATCTTAAAAAGGACATTGAATTATTTCGAGAAGAAAACATTCCCCTGTACACCCAGATCAACACGGAAACCCAAAAGTATGGGCAGTTATCCGGGGCTATGACTGTTGAGATTGATGGAAAGGAACTAACCTTACAGCAAGCGGGCGTGATTCTGCAATCAACCAATCGTGTTAAGCGTGAGGAAGCCTACAGGAAGATTTCGGAACGAAGGTTAAAGGATAAAGTCGTACTTGATGAATTGTTTTCAAAATTAATTTCATTGCGTCATCAGGTTGCAAAGAATGCCGACTTTGAAACGTTCCGCGATTACATGTTTAAATCGTACGGAAGGTTTGATTATACGCCTCAGGATTGCTTTCAATTTCACGATGCGATTGCCAACGAGGTAGTTCCCATTTTGAATGAACTTAGTAAAGAGAGAAGGGATCAATTGAACGTGCCCACACTTCGGCCATGGGATAAGGCCGTGGACCCGGAAGGAAGAGAACCCTTGAAAGCCTTTGAAAATGGTAAAGACCTTACCGAGAAATCAATTGAATCTTTTAAGCAGTTAGATCCTTTTTTAGGTCAATGCCTTTCAATTATGAAATCGATGGGACATCTGGATTTGGAATCCCGTAAGGGGAAAGCTCCAGGAGGTTATAACTATCCCCTTGCCGAAATAGGAGTGCCTTTCATTTTCATGAATGCAACATCCACCATGCGCGACATGACAACGATTATGCACGAAGGTGGTCATGCCGTTCATAATTTCCTTACCAAAGACTTGCCACTGGCTGAATTCAAATCTCCACCCATGGAAGTAGCTGAATTGGCGTCTATGTCCATGGAACTTATCTCGATGGATACCTGGGATATTTTCTTCCCGAACGAAGAGGATTTGAAGCGTGCCAAACGCGAGCAACTTGAAGATATTATGGAGACCTTGCCCTGGGTGGCTACGATTGATCAGTTTCAACATTGGTTGTATGAAAATCCAAACCATTCATCAACAGATCGAATCCAGCATTGGAATAAAGTCTTCAATCTATTCTCAGATACAGTAACTGATTGGAGTGGCCTCGAGGAGAACCGTGATTACCTGTGGCAACGACAACTTCACTTATACGAGGTGCCTTTCTATTATATTGAGTATGGAATGGCTCAGTTAGGAGCGATTGCTCTTTGGCGCAATTATAAAAGAGATAGACAGAAAGGATTAAAAGGCTATATGAACGCATTGAAACTGGGCAACCTGACCACCATCCCTGAAATTTACAAAGCGGCTGATATCAGGTTTGATTTTAGCCGGGAGTACATTAAGGAGTTAATGGATTTTGTTAAAGAAGAGTTTAGCAAGATCTAATCGCGGCATTTATCCAGCAGAGAGCTTAATTGAATTGCCTCCTCCCTGGAAAGTGAGATTAGCTGCTTATCCATACTGTTAATATCATCGTCAAGCTTTTGAAGCAGTTCCAATCCGGCATTAGTAATACTAACGTTAGAAGCCCGCTTGTCTTCGGTGCATGGCGTCTTAGCAACAAGTTTTTTTCCAATTAAGCGGTCAAGTAAACGAGATACGTCTGAGTTTTTATCAAGCATCCGGCTTTTGATCTCTGCGCCAGAGATGCTGTTGGGTTGCTGGCCTCTTAAGATTCTGAGTATGTTGTATTGCTGATTGGTTATGCCGTAGGGTTCAAAGAGTTCCCGTTGCTTATTCTGAATCCAGTTGGCCGTAAAAAGGAGATTAAGCACCGCTTTTTGGTGCGGGCTTTTAAATTTAGATTGCTTTATCTCTCCACCAATTTTCATAAAAAAAGCGATTGCAACTTACTCATTGCAATCGCTTTCTGCTAAAATTATTTTATTGAGCTTTGTTCAACTCAACTTTACATACAATCTCAACTTCATCAGCTACAGCAAGTTCTCCTGAAGCTAACTTGTTGCTCCACTTAAGGCCATACTCAAGGCGGTTAACTTTTCCTGTGAATTTGAACCCTGCTTTTATACCACGGCCTGTGTCAATTGATCCACCATAAGTGATATCAAAAACAACTGGTTTAGTTACATCACGCATAGTAAAATCACCTTTCAATTGATATTTACCGCCTGTTTTTACAATGGTGCCCTTGAATTTAATATCAGGAAATTTCTCTGCATTGAAGAAATCATCAGATTTCAAGTGATTATCTCTGTTCTCATTGGCTGTGTTAACCGAAGCTGTTTTAACAGTAAATTCTACTTCAGCTCCGTTAAAGTCATCAGACTTGCTAACAACCGATCCGTCAAAATCCTTGAAGCTACCATTCACTTCCGCTACCACCATGTGGGTAACATTAAACTGAATGTTAGTGTGTCCTTTATCAATTTTCCAGGTCGTTTGAGCACTTGCTACTCCGGCTACCAGTAAGAAGGCAACCAATGCGTTCAATTTTTTCATTGTGTAAGTTTTTAAGTTAGTTTTCGTTTGCACTGCAAGTATAACACCAGTTTT
>JBEBJH010000100.1:0-16282 GCA_040079965.1 Cyclobacteriaceae bacterium | reverse complement strand
ATCTTGGCACGTGCGGGCCAGGGTGAGGCAGCTGCTCGAGCAGTTGTGAGCCTACACAACCAAGTGCTAAAGGGGCGGGGGTGCGCAGTTGCTCGTGCTTTGCCGCGCGCTGCCGATAACCGTTGCCGTTGGGTGTTGCCATTGGCATTGGCATTGCCGTTGGCATTGTCGGCAAATCGCACGGGGCACGAGCCTGGCACGTCCAAAACCGAGACTAAACAGTTGCTGCTAAGAAGTATTAGTTGAGGATAAGAATGGAGGTCCTTAGGGAATGCCTATTGGATGAGTCGCAAGTGAACGTAGGCCTTGGTGGCAAGCCTTATTATTATGACATGAAGGCTTCCAAGTAAATACGATGGTGGGAAAAGTTGGGCTTATGCTAAACGATTGTAATCAATTTTTTACCAACAGTTGGGCGGAACAGTTTTTAACTGTTCCATGCCACCCCACTGCAATCACATCGAGCTAAAGGCTCCCAAGCCAATCTTTCAATCATTGGCAACCCGTTAAGCTACTACGTTAAAATAAATACTATTGTAAGCAGGTAAATCAGCCTGAATCTTTTTCAGAGGGAGACATATCAGGATTTCAAGAAGTCAATAGCAGATTTAACCATTGCCTTTGAAAGTTTAGGCGGTACTGAATTTCCGATTACCCTATATTTATCAAGGAGATTTCCATCAAGTTTCATCTTTACAGGCAATCCTTGAATTTTAGCACACTCTCTCCAAGAAAGTCTCCTATTGAATGTGCCTTGAAGTTTCCACTTGTCCTTTGATACAAAGGCCATAGGTTTACCACCTGGATGTAAAGGTACATGATGACCATGAGCAACAATAGTAAAGCTTGGTTCATACCACTTTCTTTTTCTATTTCTGGTTAGATAATGACCATGAAAAGCGCCATCGTAAAACTCACCTTCTGGCCATTCCGGCATATCTCCAATCACGTCCTGTAAGGTTCTTATCTTCCCTTCAGTATGAGAGCTTTCTGGAAAATTATAAATGAAGTCCTTTTTAATAGATTTATGTACACCAACTAAGAATACCCGCTTTCGGGTTTGTGCGACTCCGTAGTGTGAAGCATCCAACTGTGCAAAAGTCATTTCATAGCCATTTTCCTTAAAAGCTTTGATTTGCTGATTGATAAACCAACCACCCTCAGCTGAGAGCATTCCTCTCACATTTTCGACAAATAAAAACTTAGGCTTGACCTTCGTTATTGCACGTAAGAATTCTTTGAATAGAAAATTCTTGTCGTTTTGGTGCAAATCCCGTTCCTCCAGAGTCTTCCACCTTCTTCTTGCAGCTTCGCTGAAGCCTGTACAGGGATAACAGCCGATTAAAATGTCAGCTTTCGGAAAGGATTTAATAGCTCGAATATCCCCAAGTTTGAAGTCCGCATTTGGAAAAATGGATTTATAAGCATACGCGGCTCTCGCATCTACATCATTAGCCCAAATGATCTCAGCGCCAGATTGTTCCACTCCGTAATCAAAGCCTCCGCAGCCAGAAAACAGTGAAACAGCTTGAATGGTATTTGCCATGTTTAAAGAGAATAGACTACTTTAAAAAAGTATTGACAAATTTAACAGACTCATAACTTTTAAAAAAATTCAACTTGCTTCCAATTTTTTCTATAAGTCTCTGTCGATCTACCAGTATAGTACCTGTGACATGATGACCTACATGCCAAGCACCAGTTTGCTTTCTAAAGCACATTGGTATGAATGTCAAATTATTTGGATTTAACCTAAAATTTATTTTACCCATCCAAGCCTCAAGGCTTGAAGAGAATCTCGTATCAATCCAAGTCTCACTACACTTACATTGAGCCAAGACTATCAACCTACTAAACTTTTGATCGGTGAAGGGGTACCAAGCTACCAGATCAATTCCTCCATCACCAGTATCTCGATCATCAAAATCCTCCTTCGCGGCAATTAATTCACAATCCAAATCCTCGGCAAGGGTAGCAATTTTGTCGTAGAGCTTTCCCTTATATTTTGATGGGGTAACATTAGCTCCGAAATGATGTATTACAGCATTGGGTGAAAGAAATCTCTTTAGAAACTCACAGGATAAATATTCAAATTCCGTTGTAAGCTTATGCTGTTTTTCAGGAAAAAATAAAAGATTTGAACACCATAACAAGTATAAATACAATTTGTTTTTGATGTACAAAGAACCCTTCAATTGCAAAGTATCGCCTTCAACAATTTTAAAAGGATAATAAGATTGGTATACAAGAACTCTATACTCCAGCATTTTGAAGAGTTCATCAGAAAAATTTCTTAGTTTGTCTGGCGTGCTCTCTGTTTTGGAAACTGTCGAGGTATCATCCGGTTCAAATAAGTCACCAATCACTATTTCATCTTTGAGAAACGGATTCAGCATACCTACGACTTCGCCCTTTGTGAAGCACTTATCAACATTGGCGATACAAAGTAGCTCGAAATAATCAGCCCAGCGAGAGAGATCGTTCTCTTTAATTTTAGGAATTTTACCAAAGCGGTCTACCGATTTCTTGGGGGAACTTGCTTTCTTGGGCTTTGCTTTCTTCGCCTTGGGGCTGATTGGCGATTCTCTTTTACTCATCTCCCTCTTGTTTGGCTTGCAAGTCGCTGAAACATGATCTGGAGATTCCCTGAATTTCCTTTAACTGATCAAAAACATTGCTGGATGGCTTTTCAATTAGATACAATAGTTCTCTTGCATCCCGAAGTCTGCCTAGGGAAATAGAAATTAATTCATCAAAAGTTTCACTTGGTTCCGAAGTGTACAATCGAGCAACGTCAAGAGATTTTCCGCCTGAAAAAGCCTTAATTGCTTTGGGGCTTGAAACAACTGCATTAAGTATTTTTAAATTTCTTGATTCACCAAGCCTGGTAAAGCCCTCATCATTTTTCTTAAAAATCCAAGTAACTAAGTTCTCTAGGTTTTTAGCCTTTACGCCCTTAAGCTTTCCGCTAAAACTATCTTCATTGAGTCCAATATATTCTGAAATTTTACTGTAAGAAACAGCAGTAGTCAATAGTGAAAATTCAAGTGTTTCTTCATTAAGATTAGGAATACTATAAAAGTCTTTATCCTTTATCTCTTCATAAAGTGCGTAGCCAAGCAAAAGTTTTTTTACATAATCACCCCTTGTTCCACTACCAATTAGCCTTGCTAAGATTTTCAGCCTTTTTTCAAATGGAAATTTACTGTACTTATTTTCTACTTGCCTTAAATACCTTGCTTTAGCGAGTGGATCCCAGTCATCAACACCGGTGATATGTCTATATCCTAAATACTCTAAAACATCATCACGAGTATTATATACTATAACCGGAACTTTTTCAGGAATTTTGTTTGCACTATCAACAATCTCATTGATAAGATTGTTTTTTATGGGAGCTATATTCGGCTTATTCAAAAGTTTAAGCGCAGCAAGCCTTCGGTTTCCTTCTACAATAGTGTATTTGTCCTTACCTTTTGGAATTGCAATTAATGGTTCTCCCTCAAAATAACCCTGCTCCGCAATTGATTGCATAAGGTCAGTGACCTTTGCTTCCGTAAGCATGTACCGCAAAACTTCATTACTTGAAGATCCCTTTTTACTTGTCGGCAGACGGGGATTTTCAAAGTCAAAATCAAGGTTGGAAACCTCGACTTCAATAGGGCTTTTTTCTGCTACGGTAACGGGGGGCGCTTTTTTTGCCATGGGATCAGCTCACCTCGCCAAGTTAATATCTTTTTCTAAATATCAGATGGTGTATTTTTATTGTTTGGAGGTGCTGAGAAAGTAATACATCCCCTTAGAATGGGAACGAAATTCTGAAAGGGCCTTCATTTAAGCTAGATCGTTATTCTGTTCTTACAGTTCAACCCTATTAAGCGCATCCAGGACAGCTGGACTCACGTTCCCTTTAATCAGTACACCCTTAGTCAACTCAACCAATCGACTTAAGGCTAACCTCGAGGTTATATCGGTTCCTATATTGCTAAGTTGATTAAGATTGTTAACCAAGCATTCAATGTGCGCCTGGTCTCTTATTGTGATTGCTTTTTGCTCAATACCATGTAGTAGCGTGCGTACTTCAACAAGTATAGATTCCTCAACTCCGGTTGCCTCCAGATAAGTTAATGCTTTCGGGAAAATTTCAAGAATATCATTGCTGGTGTCAAGACACTCATCGACTATATCCTGTATTGCTGAATGAGTGGTGGTGCTGATATGTGCTGACCTGGCTTTATCCAACGTTCGTATCAATGCATCACGCATATTCATTTGCAATAGTATAAAGGCATGATATCTGAGGTTGTCTGAGCTGCATACTTTAGCGACACACTCAGCGAGGTAGGTTCCGTAGCCTGGTTTATTAATCTCATGCGCAATAGTAATCAGGTCCACCGGCCGCGTTGGGTAAAGTCGTTCGATAGCTCCAAAAATGACACGGTGGCTGATTGGTTTTGACTGAGTGAAATTCCGGGAAGTAATTACTCCTGCTATTCGACTGTAGCCATTTTCCAAAAGGCAGGTGCCAATGATGGTTTGCTCTAAATCTTGTCGAATTGAGGTCATAGGGAAAACTTAAAAGTGTTCCGGTAGTTTTTACCTATTAAATGACTCCAAATCGCTGAATTTAGCGATAATTTAGAAGATTTTGACCGGAACAAAATCGGAACATTTCGGAACAGAATATGCATTTTTGATAGTGCTTTCGGTGTTTTTCCGGAACATTCAGTGTTCCGATTTCCGGAACATACTTTGTTCCGATGCAGCTTCGAATTCAAAGTAAATTCTATGTTTTTGTTCCGATTTGTCACGATTTTGTTCCGGTATTAAGTTATTAATTATCAAATATTTAGATGCCTAAAACGTCCCTTTTGCCCCAGAACAGTTTTTTATTTTGCCATCGCTCCAAAAACCCTTGGATAGTCGTTGATCCATTTTTTGACTTGACGATTTGCTTTCACTTTGTTGCTGTCATTCTTGCTACCATAAAGCATTTCCCCAATCTCAGAAAAACTCTTGCCGCGCTTCACCATGAATGCAGTGGCCAGTACGTCCGCTGGTGCATTTAAACTTGTCCTTACAATCTCAAAAACGTCCACTGCACTTGCAAAGAAATAGTCAGCCAGTTGGATCGCTTTTAGCATAGTGTCCAGGCTAATGTATTCTTGCTGTTTGAACTTAGTGTGAAAGTCCGTTTCGTATTGTGGTGAAAGGGAACAATCTACCAAGTGAAGGATAGCGGCAAAGCGCAATGCGTATTCTTTTGTCTTGCCATAAACACCTGCTTGTATTTCGCGCTCGTCTAAATCGGCTAATGCATTTATTTTTCTGATCTGATCTTTACTCCATTTGATATAGACTTCCGTTGCTTCAGGCAGAAGAATACACTTGCGGCTTTCGCCTGGCTCAAATATTGGGAGGTCGTTGTACAATCGGGTAAGACATTTGTCCATTATGCCTTGCATTTCTGCTGGCATTTCAAATGTTGGATCCGGCTCAGCAATTTTATCAACATCGGGCAATGCAAATAGAATTCTATTCACGAACCCGGTACTATCACGATCATTCTTAAAAAGCTTTTGCAACATTTTGAATTGAAGCCCACCAATAACATTCACAAAGGGTTTTTCGACAACAAATTTTTGTTTGCCCGATCGTATACCGCTATACTCGCTGCAATTCCATGAGCTTAACCAAAATTGTTCGTCTGTTCCTTCCTTTTTGCTGAGTTGATTCATGCCATTGATCCATTCGATCAGTTCATCCGAAAACTTCACAACTCCTTTTGGATTGTCTGGCATTACAGACCTAATGAGTGTAGCGATGTTAGAGTCACGATATATTATCGTGTCCATTTTGCAGGAATTTATTTTGTCTACACTTAGTCCGGTTGTTTTTTCTTTCCATTGAGTATTGAAATCGGTTTGTACTTCTTTCAACGCCTGGTAGATTTTATTCAGACAAATGCTTTTGCCTGAGCTTGTCATTCCGGTGAGCGCTGCCCACACTGGCAGATAAATAAAATCTTTGCGGTTAGTAGTGACACAATAAGTTGTGCCTATTGCAGTACTGAAGGCGCTGAGAAGGGTTAGACCAATAAAGCTCCGTGGTATATCGTAGTACTTATTAAGGCACATGATAAATGGTTTCAATTGATCATTGAATACATCGAGCGGGAACGGGTTCTTTAACCGATTACGTTTGTGCAATTCATTCAATAAATCTTCGTCACTGGCCGTGGCAATGCCCGTTCCGTTCTCAAGGAATTTCCTAAAGTTTGACATGGGGAAGGGGGCCTTAACTTATAAGCTTTTTGTATTTCCGGATTAACCACGCCAAACGGGCTCGTTCGGACCGCGCTTGATCGATTAGTTTATTAATTGAATGATCGGATAGCTGACTTTGCGGTATCAGTGTACGAACTGTTTTTATCCGTTCGAGGTTACTTACCCTTGAAGGATTTTTACTTATATTTGTCATGTCGAAAAAATTATTGTTGCAGCCTGGTAACTGCTTCGGTTAAAAAATTAAGCCAGTTTACTTACTGGCTTTTTTATTCACTTTTGTTGATGGCTTAACACCTTCCAACTTTTTGCTTTCGGGTTTCTTTGTATCGTTTGATGAAACCAGATATAAAATGCTACCGATAATAGCTACACCTGCCATAGCAAATCCAACTACTGCACCTGTTGATAATCCTTGTTGTTGTTGACTTAGTAGAGTAGCTTGCCGCTCTGCATTTTGTGCGTTTAGTAGTTCAATTTGTTGTTGCATTTGCAATTGCCGTTCTGCGGATTCGTTCGCCTTTTTGGTGGAACGCGAGCCAATTATACCTGCACCGATGCTGGCAACGGCACTGACAGCTGCCGAAATCCATCCTAGCCCATCCTCGGTAATAAAATTGACAGGAAAAATTTGTGTTCCGTCACCTACGAACTGAATTGATTGATAGTTTTCCGGGAGGACATTTAAAAAACTACCTGCCGAATCGCAAGGGTAAAATAGCTGGCCGCTTTCCATGTCGCTAAGAACTAGATGCCCTTGATTGTTTTTATTAAATTGTAATGATCTCATACTATTTTTTAGTTTTTGATTTGACATAAGAATTTGCTTCTGTTTCCAAGTCGGAAACTGTTTTACGTTGCCCACTTTTTATCCATGTGGCCAAATCCTTTTTAGAAAAGAACAATTTTTTCCCAATCTTACTGTGCGGTATAGTTCGTCCTGAAACCTTGGAGTATATGGTTGCAGTTGCTAACCCCAAATATTTGCTTGCTTCGTTAATATCAATCAAATCATTTTCTTGATTGATGGATTGTAAGACGGGCTTGTGGAGCTTCAGACACTCATTGACACTATCAAAAACGATAGTTTGTAAGTGCTCGACAGGTAATGAAATTAAAATAGTTTTGTCCATTGGTGTTTGCGTTTTTGTTAGGACAAAACTTGAGATTAATAACTTAACTTATCTAAAAACTAAGTTAGTTTAGATGATTTAAGCTATTTGATGAGATTTAGTAATTGATTTCTATAATTAGAATTTGCAGTGGCATTATTTGTTCCTGAAAGCGTAGTTTCGGATATACTGGTTCCGAATTCTGTTTGCACAACTTCAGACAAAATTTTAAGAGATGGTTGTTTCATAACTTTGCCTCTAGTTATGCATACTCCCCACCAAACGGCAATTGCTGATTTTTGTCTTTCCCCAAGTGAATACTTTCCGTCTGAATTGAGTACTGGAGGTATTACTTTCTGCAAAGCAGAAGTACATAATTCGTAATGTTCACCCAATATTTTTTCTAGGGTTTCGGGTCCATTAACATTTTCATTAATGCCCATTATATCCTTTTGACTTTCAGTTATTGGTTTAACTTTTTTCCATTCTTTAAGGAATTTTTTTCTAGGTTTAATTATGTCGGAATGATCCCCAGCTATTAGACTGAGAAAATCAAGATAGCTATCTGTGTTGTTGTTAAAAGATTTTTCAAGATGATAGCTTAAAAAGGAGTCTGGGGTGTCAGTTTGCGAAAGTATTGAGGCAAAGATTAATCTAAATAATGATTGATGCGTGGTGATAGCATAGTTCAAATCAATATCAGTATTCAAGATTACTGCTACATCACTAAAGCTTGAGAGGTCATTTTCATAGTAGGGAAATGAATACCAATTAATTTTTGTGGAGTCATTTACAATGTGGGGGATTGTATAGAGTTGTCGGATTACTTCTTTGAATATGGTGGAGTTCCAAAAGGTTTCGGGATCTAAGGGGTTATTCAAAAAAGCACTCAACATTGTTTTTGAATCTTCTTGTGACCTTATCAAGTTTGAGTAAGCCTCTCGAATAGTCATAGCTTGACCGTGCCCAACGAGAAATTCACCAATTTTTGATTTTACCTCCTTAGTAATTTTGTAATGACCGCTACAAAATACTTCAAGATTAAGTTTGAATGTTTCTATAGGAGGTATTCTAAAAGGAGAAAATTTATTCATTGGTAATTTCAAAGCTTAATTTTATCAGCTGCCTCTCGTTTCTTCTGATCAACAATTTTTGCATAGACTTGAGTCGTCTTTAAATCCCTATGGCCAAGCATTTTTGAAACTGTATAAATGTCGGTGCCTTCAGCAATTTGCAACGTGGCAAATGTGTGCCGGAAACTGTGGAAGGTTATGTTTTTTGTAATACTGGCCCTAAGCATCCATTTGCCAAGCAAAATCCGGAAATAAGCTGAATAGTGAAGCTTTCTGAATATCACTTCATCACCATCACCGGGGTTGCCCAACAACTCTTTAGCCTGAATTGAAATAGGTAACGTTTCAACCCCTTTAGTTTTTTTCTGAGTAAATCGGATAAAATAACCTTGTGCTTCGCTGTATTGGATATCCTCCCACTTTAGCTTTTTAATATCACTCCAACGTAGGCCAGTGAGCGAAGAAAATAGTGCTGCTGTTTTGAGTAATGGATTATCACATTCTGTTTTAGCCAGGCGTTGAAGCTCCTCGAGAGACAAATATTCGCGTTGTGTTTCTTGCTGCCGGATTGTTTCAATTCTTTCACTAAGATTAATTTGAATGAGACCATCCTTAAAGGCTTGTTTTAGTGCAGCCTTAAACTTATTGAAATATGAAAGGGCAGCATTTTGAGAGAGCCTAGCTTTGCTACTTTTTATTGATGGCGTTGTGAGTAAAAACTCCTTGTAATCATTGCAGAACTTTTCTGATAGCTCACTTACCTTACAATGTCCCTTTGTAAACCGTTCAATGTAGTTGTAAGAACTGTTCCATGCATCGTAGGTTCCATTCGTTTCCTTGTGTTTATTCCCAACTTGAAGATAGTATTTAAGGAAGTCCGTATTTTTTTTGTCTTGATCCAAGAAACCATACTCACCCTTATCAATCTCTAACTTTCTTTTTGAACAAATTTTTTCAGCCAGCATTTTGGTTTCTTTGTTATGCTCACGCTCTTGCGGATTTTGCGGTCGGTCGTGTAAATACATCTTCAAAAACTCACGCCTGGTTGATAGTCCTGTTTCTGGATGATTGATGGCAGGGTAGTAGTCAAGGTAGAGGGATAGCTTTCTACCTTTAATTTCTTTTGATCTGAGTGTTACCTTCATAAGCTAAACAGTTTATCTATCTCAGATCTTTTGATCATCGTTTTGCGTTGGGCAATGTTAACTGCCTTAATACAGCCGGTGTTAATCAATGTATACACTGTTTGCCTTGAAGAATTAAGTAGAGTTGCAACATCTCGAACGGTTAGAAATTCTTTTGCTCTTATATCCTCTATTGGCCTGCTGGCAATCTTCAATGTCTCAGCATTGCTAGATGAAATTTTGCCTTCTCTCAGTCGAACTTTGTACGCACGCTTAGCACAAGTATCACCACAAAACTTAGTGACCGTGGTCCGAGCCTCAAACTCGTTACCGCAATGCTGACAGATCCTTTTTATCCTTATTTTAGAACTCACAAGTATATTTAGGTTTTATTAAGGTTATTTATGTCCAGTAAATTCTCCCAATTGTACCTTTTTTGTACCTAGATACGTGGAAAGTACATGTGAGGTACACGAAGGTACAAAAAATCAATAAATTAACTGATATAATCGGGTAATGAGGTACAAATAAAATAGGCCAATGATAGGTCTATTTTAGTATTTTGTATAGTTTTGTTTATGGATTTTATGTATTGCCTACTTCCCTATGCAAAACTTTGCAAAAATATTTGCAAGTAAATCATCACTGGTAATCTCACCAGTGATCTCACCCAGGTAATATAAAGCCTGACGAATATCCATCGCCAGAAAATCTCCGGTTATACCAGACTCTAGTCCTTCTAAAACACGGCTTAACGCCTGATGGGTTTCATTGAGTTTTTGATAATGACGGAGATTGGTCACAAGCACATCACCTTGCTTCACTTCGTTTACCCTGAATTTGGAGAGAATCGTTTGTTTAAGTGTCTCCAGGTTGGTTTTTGTGGAGGCTGAAATGAATATAAAATCTTGATTATCAATTCCTTTAATGAGTTCTTTTGGAGCCTTATCCAGTTTATTCCCAACCTTTATATAGGGAATGTTAAGAGCCCTCAATTCAGTTTCTTCCTGTTTTATCTCAGCTAACGAAGTGTCAGAAAGATCAAAGAGGTAAAGGATCAACGAGGCCTTTTTCATGGATGCCCGGGTACGGGAAACACCCATAGCCTCTATGGTGTCCTCGGTTTCACGGAGCCCTGCTGTATCCATGAACCGGAAGTTAATACCACCCAGTGTGATTTCATCTTCGATTACATCACGGGTTGTACCGGGAATATCGGATACAATGGCCTTCTCTTCATTAAGCAAGGCATTGAGCAGGGTTGACTTGCCAGCATTGGGTTTGCCGGCAATCACTGTTGGGATGCCATTCTTGATTACGTTACCCTGATCGAAGGAGCTGATCAGACTGGTAAGATAGTCTTGAATCTTACGAACAAGTTGCTGCAGATCCAGCCGCTTGGCAAACTCAACATCCTCTTCTCCAAAGTCCAGTTCCAATTCAATCAGCGAGGCAAAGTGAATAAGTTCTTCCCGCAGATGCTTTATCTCATGCGAAAATCCACCCCGCATCTGATTAAGCGCGGCTTGCCTTGCATTATCATTTTCGGCATGAATCAGATCGGCCACAGCTTCGGCCTGAGCCAGATCAAAGCGTCCATTTAAAAACGCCCGCTTGGTAAATTCACCAGGCTCGGCAAGTCTTACCCCGTGTTTAAGAAAAAGTTTGATGATCTCCCGGATAACAATTGGGGAACCATGACAAGAGATCTCAACAGAATTTTCTTTAGTGAAGGAATTTGGTTCTTTGAAAACCGACACCATTACCTCGTCAATGGTTTTGTCGACATCTCCCAGGATACCAAGATGGATCGTATGTGAAGGTTGATCCTCCAGTGTCCTACCTTTAAATACTTTTTGTGTGATCCGAATAGACTCCTTGCCGGAGAGACGAATCACTGCCAGGCCACTAACTCCATGCGGAGTGGCCAGCGCTACAATGGTATCCTGCCGGAAATGCGATGAAGACATGCTGCAAGATAGTCAGGAATGATTAGGCGCTGGAAATTCAAATTGGTTTATCTCTGACAATCAACACTGGTATTTTTACCCGGTGGCGAACGGTGTCTACGGTAGTTCCAAAAATTAAATCCTTGAACCACTTATGTCCATGCGCACCCATCACCAATAGGTCTGCTTTGAATTCATCGACAATCTCAGGAATGATTTGTTTTGGGTTACCAAATCCAATCTTCATCTCAACCTGGTAGCCCTGATTTTTCAATTGATTAAGATAATCCTTCAGCGCCAGCGAGTCTTCGCTCGACTCATGATCGGCAATTTCGCTGCCATACCAAATAGCCCCGGCTGTTTCTACAACGTGTACCAATAAGTAATTGGCCGATTTACCACCCTGGGCTGTAGCACTCCGAATGGTTAAGCTATCAACCGAACTGAAGTCAATGGTGATTGCAATTTGTTTGTACACCGTAGAACCTAAATCTACCAAAGGAGCGGCCGTACCGTGTGGTATTCTTGCCATTTTATCCATCCTTCTCCGGTCCATGGTAGGTTTAAATGTAATGTAAAGTAAAAGAGCAGAAGCACCCACACAAACGGGGATCGCGGTTGTTAAAATGATCCAGGAATTGTCTCCGGCTAACTCTATCCATAAAGAAATTTCATTGATCACTAATTTTACATTAAGCGTAACTATGATTATGGCAATAATCCAGGCAGCAATTTTCATCCAGAGTTTAATAGCAAAGACACCCATCTTCTCTTTATCGCTTGTGAAGTGAATAAGTGGAATCACGGCAAAACCAAGTTGCAAACTCAAAACCACCTGACTGAATACAAGTAACTCACCCGTTTTACCCTCGCCATACATCAGTATGACTATATAGGCGGGGATGATAGCAATCAGCCGGGTGATTAATCTCCGTAACCATGCAGCAATCCGTAAATTCAAGTACCCTTCCATTACAACTTGCCCTGCTAATGTTCCAGTTATAGTTGAGCTTTGTCCAGCGGCAATCAGGGCCACACCAAACATGATTGATGCCCACTCGTTTCCCAGAATGGGTGATAAGAACTTATAGGCATCCTGAATGTCGGATACTTCGTACATTCCTGCCCTGAAAAAGGTAGAGGCTGCCAGAACAAGAATTGCAGAGTTGACTAAGAAAGCAGCATTCAAAGCAATCGTTGAGTCAATGAGATTATACTTAAGTGCGCTCCAGATTCCCCTTTCGCTAGTATCAATTCTTCGGGTTTGAACCAGCGAAGAGTGGAGGTACAAATTATGTGGCATTACCGTTGCCCCGATGATACCAATGGCAATGTATAAAGCGGCATCCGAAGGCAGCGAGGGAATGAACCCGAGGGCAAGTTCTCCCATATCGGGTTTGGCCCAGATCATCTCTAATAAAAATGAGGCGCCAATAATTGCTACAAGGGCAATAATAAATGCTTCAATCTTTCGCATGCCATAACTCTGCAACACCAGCAGGAGGAGGGTATCCAAAACGGTAAGGCTTACGCCCCAGATGAGTGGCAAACCAAAGAGCAACTGCAAACCAATAGCCATTCCTAATACTTCAGCCAGGTCAGTGGCAGCGATGGCGATTTCAGCCAACAACCAAAGCCAAAAGTTTACCACCGGGTGATAAGAACTTCGCGAGGCCTGGGCAAGGTCAAGTTGCCGAACCACCCCCAGGCGGGCACTAAGACTTTGCAATAGCAAGGCCATCAGGTTTGACATCAATAGCACCCAGATTAACTTATATCCAAATTGACTGCCGCCTGCTATATCTGTAGCCCAATTTCCGGGATCCATGTAGCCAACACTTACCAAATAAGCTGGTCCAAGGAAGGCGATCAACTTTCGCCAGCCTTTGCGATTGGTGGCATCTACTGAAGCATGTACTTCGCTAAGTGATTTTCTTTGAATACGCTCGTTCATCATTCGATCACTAAAATATTTTGTGAAACTTCTTTTGAGATAAAGATGCGGTGGTCATCGATTAGTATTTCCATCGACTCATCGTATTCTTCTTTACCTAAAATTTTGATTTTTGTGCCGGGCTTGGCCCCGATCTTATCAAGGTATTTAAGGAGGTTTGAATCTGAATCTTTCACGGCCGCAATCTTGCCTTGATAGCCAATGGGTAATTGATCAATTGCAATCTGAGGTTGTACTTTCAACTTTCCTTTATGGTCCGGAATAGGGTCTCCATGGGGATCAACTTTAGGAAAGCCCAGAAACTCATCCAGCTTTTCAATCAACCGGGTAGAGTTGATGTGCTCCAGTTGTTCGGCTACTTCATGCACCTCATCCCAGGAGAACCCTAACTTCTGAACCAGAAAGGTTTCCCATAACCGATGCTTGCGGATAACCATTAGGGCTTCGTTCTTGCCTTTCGGGGTAACGTTTACTCCATAGTACTTTTCGTAACTGATCACTTCTTTTGCGGAGAGCTTTTTAACCATATCAGTAACCGAGGCGGCCTTGGTATTCATGGCTTCGGCAAGCTCATTGGTGAGTACTGATTTGGAGCCGCCATCCGATAAATGATAGATGGCTTTGAGGTAGTTTTCTTCCGTGAGGCTTAACATGCTTTTGCGGGTTGAAGTCCACAAAAGTAAATATTTAGATTAGTCTAAAAAATAATTTAGGCTAAAATATCGCTAACTTTTTTATGAAGGCGGGGTTCTTCAGAGGCCCAGGTAACGTTAACCGGATCTGAACTATAAAAGCTAGTTGAGGCCATCAAGTCTAATAATTCGGTGGGTTGAATATTCAGAAAGTCAACTTCGAGAGCTGCCTGACAGGGCTTATAAATCTCAACCCAGGGCTCTTGATTCGGTAAGATAATGGGGAGGCGGCAGGCCAGATATTCATAGAGTTTAGTGGGTATCCTATTCTCGATATGGTGGGATGGTGGGTAGCAGATAATTCCAAAGTCGGAGGTAGCGATGGCGTCCAGAATTTGGTTATGGGGCACAAGCCGATCGCCACCAATCAGGGTAATGAAGGGCATTCCAGCAATCTCTTTTTGGATCTCTGTAAGGGTGGAGGGGAGAGCACAAAACCCGATGATAACAAGCTCTATTTTTGAATCCACCTGATGCAGCTTTTTCGCTAAAATGATAGCTTCAAAAACGCCTGTACTTTCGGCCAATGTACCGCTGAACAACAACCTTATTTTTTCACCTTGGATTGACCTTTTAAATCCATCAGGAACTGCCATTTTGTTTTCAAGTACCACATATCTGTTTCCTAAAAAATCGAGTTCCTTTTCGTAGGTTTTTTCGGCTAGAAAGAAACCAAGAAAGAAGGGAGCCGTAAGCTTTTCTTTGAGTCGAACCAAGGCAGCAAGGAAGGGACGGAAAGGAACTGGAAATGCTTTCGTATGAAGAATATTCCGCCAGTAATTCTCACGGATATCATATATAATTCGGGTGCCAAAGAATATTCTGTTTAGGATACCAACTATCAGTAATTCATGGGTATTGACTACCAGTAGCTCAGGTTTTACTTTATATATGATTTTCATGATTTGCCAGGAAGCATATACGCGGCCTAGGCTTATTCTCTTAAAGGATTTAAGAGGGAGTTGAGTGACACTTTGATGATTTTTATATGCCCCTTGGGTGGGGTATCCGATCACAAAAATTTCATAGTCACTCACCTTCGAAAGTGAAACTCCGATCTTCTCAAACATGCGGGTATCGTCCACCGGTTTGAGTATGGAAGCGAGGACTATTCTTCGTTTTTTCATTTATTGCAAGCTGGTTTAAAAATAGGATATAAATGGAACTCAAAGAATTAATAGAAAAGACCTGGTTGGATCGCGAATTATTGAAGTTATCGGAGAGCCAAAACGCAGTCCGCGAAGTTGTGGCATTGCTGGATAAAGGCAAGCTGCGGGTAGCCGAGCCAGAGGGTGAAAACTGGAAGGTGAATGAGTGGATCAAAAAAGCTGTGATCATGTATTTTCCCATCCAGCAAATGGAGGTTATTGAAGTGGGCCCGTTTGAGTTTCATGATAAGATTGCGCTAAAGAAAGACTACAAAAATCTTGGGGTTCGGGTGGTGCCACATGCGATTGCCCGGTACGGTTCGTTTGTAAACCGTGGGGTGATCATGATGCCTTCGTATGTAAACATTGGCGCTTATGTAGATGAAGGCACGATGGTCGACACCTGGGCCACGGTAGGTAGTTGTGCACAGGTAGGAAAGAATGTTCACCTGAGTGGAGGTGTAGGTTTAGGTGGAGTGCTGGAACCGGTTCAGGCTGCTCCGGTAATTATTGAAGACAATGTTTTTGTTGGCTCGCGATGTATTGTGGTGGAAGGGGTGAGGGTTGGAAAAGAGGCTGTACTGGGGGCCAATGTGGTGCTCACGGGAAGTTCCAGGGTCATTGATGTTACAGGCTCTAAACCGGTTGAGTATAAAGGCTTCGTTCCACCCCGGTCAGTGGTTATTCCAGGCACCTTACCCAAAAAGTTTGCTGCCGGAGAGTACCAGGTTCCATGTGCCCTTATCATTGGCACCCGCAAAGAGAGTACCGACAAGAAGACTTCTTTGAACGAGGCACTAAGGGAAAATAACGTCTCGGTATAGTGCGCACTTTTTCTAAGGATTTGCTTGGTATTAGCCCATTTTAACCCAATTTATCCCCTTGGCATGTGCTTTGTCTTTATAGGCTCAAGGGTTAATTTTGACTTATGAAACTATTTTTAAAT
>JBEBJH010000099.1:0-16299 GCA_040079965.1 Cyclobacteriaceae bacterium | reverse complement strand
ATTCGAATTTGTTACCCAGTCGTTGACAGCTTCATTCACAAACCGCATCCGGCTTTCATCAAACAATTCATGCTTTTCTGTGGTGTCAGTCAATCGTTTGATCAAAGCCTCTTTTTCTTGTGTTGCCGTTTGTTCCCGGATAGCATAATACTTTAACAACTTAATTAAAAAAGTATCTGTCTTATGATAAGCCATCGAGTCAAACTTACCAATCTGTAATTTTTCCAAATACGGAAAACGATCTTCTCCAACTCCTGTTAGCTCTTGTTGTATTTCTGAACGTAATAAATCCAGTGAATTCTTAACAGGATTTGTCTCCGATCGATCTCGCCACCGATGTGGATTATTGATCACCAACGCCAGGTGAGATTTAAGGGCCGGCAAATAGTAGATTTTCTTATACTTGGCAAGGGCAGCTTTCTGATCCAGGTTATAAAATTGCTTTTCATACGGGTTGTCTTTAAACTGAGTGACCATGAAGGCTTCGAAGGCCCACCGCGAGGCCATAATTTCACCCATCACAGGAATCCCTTTCGGAGTTCCAACTTTAGGGTTGAATTTATCAAAGTCGATCACCACTCCGCTGAGGAGTAATTGAGGAATGATTAGAAGCGGAATTATTATATATATAGTAACGGCTGAATCAAAAGCTGAGGAAATATTCAATCCTAATACATTGGAAAAACAAGAGCAGGAAAAAAGAATAAGCCAATAGCGGATCTCAGTTAAAGGAATTTCCAGTATCCAATTACCTATTAAAATATAGCTTATTGTTTGAATTGCTGACAGGCTAAACAGGATTAAAATCTTTGAGATGAGGTAACTACTGCTGCTCAAGTTCAGATATCGCTCCCGTTTCAAAATCTTGCGGTCGCGAAATATTTCTTCCGCACTAATTATAAGACCAATAAAGAGCACCACCACCACGCTCATAAAAAAGTAGATGGGAATATTGCTGTTATGAAAGAATGTATACTTCGGATTCTCAACTCCTACAAAGGCATAGTACTTAACAAAGTAGGCTATAAAAAATGCCAACACAGGTGCCATCGATAGATTGATCACCAGATATTGCTTGTTGGCTAATTTAGAGAGCACATCGCGGATGCTGAAAACCCATAACTGTTTAAACCAATTAGGAATTTTTTGAACGATGGGCAATGGATCGTGAACCTCCGTAACCTTGGAGATTTTTATCTTTTGTTTGAAGTATTGGTACCACTGGCCGGGAGAAATTTTTCGGGTATGGGTAAACCGGCCAAACTCATTGACCACACGCGTCTCAATGATATTAAAAATCTGTTCGGGATTTATGTTACCACATTCAGGGCAGGCCCCCGGTGTTTTATTGGCCGCATTGATAATCTCTTGAAAATAATTTACAGACTCCACCGGGTTGCCATAGTAAATCTGGAACCCACCTACATCAAGAATGATCAGGGTATCGAACATTTTAAAGATGTCGGAGGAAGGCTGATGAATAACAACGAAAATCATTTTGCCGCGCAACGATAATTCCTTCAACAGATCCATAATGTTTTCCGAATCTCGCGAGGAAAGGCCTGAAGTAGGTTCATCAACAAAAAGAATGGTTGGTTCGCGAAGAAGTTCCAATCCTATATTTAATCGTTTCCGCTGTCCGCCACTAATTGTTTTCTGAAGAGGTGATCCCACTTTCAGGTTGCGGATTTCTGAAAGGCCAAGGCTTAGTAAAACCTTTTCGACCAGTTCAGAAATTTTCTCTTTTGAATAATGACCAAAACATAACCGGGCCGAATAATACAAGTTTTCGAAGACGGTAAGATCTTCAATCAATAAGTCATCCTGAGGGATAAATCCAACAATTCCGTCTACTTTATGTGGCTCTTTATGGATATCGATTCCATTAATTAAAACCCGACCGCTGGATGGATTTTCTGACCCGTTGAGTACGCTCAGTAACGTTGACTTGCCCGAACCGCTGGCCCCCATCAATCCAATTAGTTTCCCACCGGTCTCTGCAACATTAATGTTTTGTAACCCTGCCTTCCCGCTTTTGAAATGATAAAAGATATGTTCAGCAATAAACGAGATATCTGTTTCGCTCTCCTCTTGCAAAAACTTTCCTACGATATCCGAATAATAGATTGGTTCAATCTTTGGGCCCCGAATGGCGCTTCCTGTTGCAAACACGTCAATCTTACGGCTCTTTAGTGGAACACTATTAAGATATAAGGGAGTTATGCCCAGGTACTTGATCAGATAGGTTTCAATATCCTGCAAACGCAAAATGGCAATCAGCCCCGTTAAGTCACGGGCTGTAATTCGAGGTCCAGGAAAATCATCGCCACCTGAACCTTCATCAATCACCAAAATATTTTTGGAGGCCAGTTCTTCAATATCCTGCCCCATGACAAAGGTGGTCATGGCTTTAACATCGCGTTGAGGAATTTTAAGTGCTTCCCCGATATAATAAATCAGATTACTTTGCCGTTCTGAGAGTGTACCATCCGCATAGCAAAGCTCTATGATCTTGATTGAGAGCACTGCCTTTTGCTGCATGGTTAAGGCTTGATTTACCTTTTTAGCAATTTGAATAATCTGCGACCAATCGTCTACAAATTCCAGAGTGGCTTCATCCACATTCAAACTAGGTTCAATCAGCCGTTTGTTGGCTTTGCAGAAATCGTCAAATAAAGTAAGGTAATAGCGGGTGGCCTCCTGATTAAGATGGAGGGATAAGAATTCCTTAATATTAGCTCTTTCATCCTCGGTAATTCTCTCCTTTGCCACAATGGCAAAAAGCTGAACAATGGCTTTTAATAACTCTTCACTCATTGGCCGTAAAAAGCAGTTACAGGAATAAAAACTATATTATTCGGCTCGTAAAATAGAGAAAAAAAAGATGCCATTCTGCTAAATAATCGGGTTCCTTCTTTTTTACACGCAATTCTCTTTTATTTGTTCTGCAAAAATTGACCTATGAAAAAATTTGTCCTTTTAAACTTCCTGATCGTTCTTGTTTTTTCAAACCTCAAAGCTCAGGATACTTCGATTCTTTGGGAAATCAGTGGTAATGGTATTACCAAGCCTTCTTATCTATTTGGTTCGCTTAAGTTTATCGGTGAAAAAGAATATTACCTACCCAAGGAAGCAACGGAAAATATCTTGCGCTCTGATTTATTTGTCATTGAAGACCAGGTGGATCATCATGCTCAACATGAGCTAAATAAGGTGCTTCATTTCTCCAAAGGGGAATCATTAGCTACTCACCTGTCTACTGAAGAGTATAAGAAAGTTGCGGATTTTTTTGAAAGCGAATTTAAAATACCAAGGAAAAAGTTTGATGCTAACTATGCGCGACTAAAACCCTTAGCCACTTCTATCCTAATGACCCGGTTGGCCTTAGGTGAATCGGTTAAGTTTTATGACATCGAACTGCTTCGCTACGCAAAGAAGAATAAATTGAAGACCTATAGCCTTGAGGGAGTGGATCGGGAGGCGCAAGCCTTGAATTCATTTTCTATTAAAGAACAGTGCGCTGCCTTGTTGCACAGCGTAAATAATTTTGATCGGCAGAAAGAAGAGTATAGAAAACTCATGGAAGATTATCCGGAGGGTAAACTGGAAGAAATTTTTAAGTACACGCTCCACGCCTTCGAAGATAATTCACAGTTTATTGAAGAATTCTATTTTAAGCGCAATGAAGAATGGCTACCTAAAATTGAAAGAATGGTAAAAGAAAACGTGGCTTTTATTTCCGTGGGGGTATCACACCTGGAGGGCGAGCGTGGGCTTTTAGCACTTCTGCAATCAAAAGGTTACACACTTACTCCTATCAAAGTTACCCGGTAATATTAACCAAATCGCTTAGTAACCAGGTCACCTAAAATCAACAACCCTTCACGGAGGTATTCATCCTTTAGGGTTTGTAGTTCATCAACAGGCAATCCTTCTTTGGAAGTAATCTTTGTGTTCAGCTTTTCTTCAGCTTTCTTCTTCTCATCTTCAGCTATTTCAGCTTTGCGCCTGGCTTCATTGAGTGATATCTTAGTTTGCGATAAGTTTTTCTTAAGGTCTTCAGTCTCGACCATGTATTTCTTCAGACTTACATCAAACTTTGTTCTTTCCAGGTAAGACTTATTCAGACTGGTGATCACCTTATCGTTTACATCTGTCACTTTTTGATATGACGCTGGCTTAATCACATCCCAGGGTAAGGCGCTGGGATTAGCACTTTCACCATATTGTTCAGCATCAAATGCCGAGGGAAAATACACATCAGGAAGAACGCCTTTGTGTTGTGTGCTGCTTCCCGTTACCCTGTAAAATTTCTGAAAAGTTAATTTTAACTCGCCAACAGGTTCTTTATCATTAATAAACCGATTCAAATCCAACACGGTTTGTACAGTGCCTTTACCAAAGGTAGATTCGCCCACCACAACGCCTCGCTGATAATCCTGTATGGCACCAGCAAATATTTCTGATGCCGAAGCGCTGAAGCGATTAGTAAGAACTACTAACGGACCTGAATAGAATATCTCCTTATTATCATCAGGTAATACCTCAACTTTGCTTGATGAATTCTTTACTTGCACTACGGGACCATCCTTAATGAAAAGACCCGTCAGGTCGACAGCTTCAGGTAGTGAGCCACCTCCGTTGTTTCTTAAATCCATCACAATTCCCTCCACTCCCTCAGCTTTCAATTCACCAATAAGTCTCTTTACATCGCGGGTAGTACTCTTGTAGTTGGGATCCCCTTTTTGATAGGCATCATAGTCCATGTAAAAACTAGGTAATGAAATAACTCCCAACTTGGCAGCCCGGCCTTGTAATTGATAATTAATAACTTCTTTTTTGGCGGCCTGATCTTCCAGTTTGATTTTATCGCGCACCAATACCACTTCTTGCGAAGGACCGTTAACTCCAGTTTTTGCAGGAAGGATCAGCAGCCGCACAGTTGTTCCTTTGGGGCCTTTAATCAATTTAACAACATCATCCAATCTCCAACCGACCACATCAACCATCTCGCCCTCTTTGCCTTGAGCGACTCCAATAATCAAGTCATTCACATTCACCTTTCCTGACTTCTGGGCATCGCCTCCAGGCAATATTTTAACCACCTTAGTATAATCGTTTTCGGCTTGCAACTGAGCTCCTATACCTTCCAGTGACAGGCTCATCTGCTGTTTGAACAAATCAGATTGTTTAGGTGAAAGATAGTTGGTGTGCGGATCATACGACTCAGTAATGGCATTCATGTAAATCGTGAATACATCATCAGCATTAAACTGTGCGAAGGATTTACTAAATCGCTGATATCGTGTTTTAAGCGCTTCCGTAATTTCCTCAGGCTTTTTACCCGCTAACTTCAAACTGAGGGCCTGGCTTTTGATGATCTTTCTCCACAGGTCATTCAGCTCGTCTTTTGAGTTTGCCCAATTCTCTTTATCGCGATCCGTTTCATAATACTCATCAACCGAATAATCAAAATTCTGTTGAATCAGGGTCTTCATCACATAATCCATCCGCTCCTTATAACGTTTGGCAAACACCTGATAGATGTCAAAGGCAGGGTTTACATTTTCATTACGCGTAAGGTCATCAATCGCATATTTGAATTTTTCGAAGGACTTTACGTCAGAGGCTAAAAAATAGGTCTTACTATTGTCCAATTCCTTCACGTACCGATCCAAAATGACAGCAGACAAGGAGTCATTTAATTTTATTTTCCGATAATGGTTATTATCCAGGATATAGGAAATAACCCGGGCTTCCTTGCCAAACACGGGTTTGGGCTTTAATTCGAGGGTATCCTGTGCAATCCCAAACGCTGTAGTACTCAAAATTGCCAACATCAATCCTATCACACTTCTTTTCATCATGAGTACTTAATTTTCTTGTTTCAACGTATGATTGTACAAATGGGATGCCGGGTTTAGGCTACTTTGTTAAAATCAAACTCATCCAGGAACTTCCGGGCTTCTTCCAAAGATTGGAACTCGAAGGTCTTCTTGGCTCCGGCATTCGAATGAATGTCAATTTTAACCAACTCGATATTCCGGGTGCTTTTTCGAAACTTAGGTTTTACGTGCTTATAATCTTCAGTCTCTTTTCGGCTGACATTAAATTGCGTTGCCCGCACGTTTTTACAATAAGCGCATTGATAGTGCTTAAGAAGTTCCTTTGGACTTCCATCTTCATTGGTTTCAATGATCTCTTCCCGTTGAACTCTCATCGTATAAAAACCACAGTTATGGCATTGCAATGAGATCAGGTGGCCTTGATATTTTTCAATTTTTATTTCACTTGTCTTTTCATCTACCCATACATCGTAGTCGATAGAGAAAACATTTTCCTCGGCCTGCATACCTTCATTCAGGTGCACGTCTTCCTCGTCTTCGCTAAGCAATTTCATAACCCCCCCCGTACTGGAAGTACGAGGAGTGTACCTCAACCTTCTGAGTTTGGTGTTAAGTCTGGTTGGATAGTAGAAATCGAGCACCAGTTGAGCGATATAAATTACAAGGGTAGCCCCTGCTATAGAAAAGAACAAGCGCACAAAGAATGAAACCCCAGGGCCTCCGATTTCATCCTTGCCATAAAGATTAATAGCCATTGCAGCGGCAACACCTAGCGCTATAAAAGCCCACTTATACCATTTTATTTCAGCAGTATTTATAAAGTCATGCTTGTCCTTTAAGTTCTTTATCAAAGAAGCTCTGAAGAGATAGACTAGAAAAATAATAACTGCAATCGCCACCATAATGATAGCTCCGATAAGCATACTATTATGGTATGCTTCCACAAATGCTTTTGACTGTTGGATATCCATAGAATAGAAAAAAAATTTAAGTTCTAAAGGTAATACTTTAAGGCTAAAACTTACCGATTTCGAAGCGGACAAAGTAATTGAACTGAAAGCGACACCATAAAGTCATTTGCCCTAGGGGGTGCCCCATTTTTTCGGAGTTATAACGATCCATCTGGGCGTTTAGCACTTTGATAATCCTGTAATAACTCGTTAAACGGCATTTAAATTGATGTTTTTAAATAAAAGTGCAAATATTCACAATAATACTTGATTCATATTATTTAATAGTATTATTATTGTGTAATAATACACAATACTATGAGCGACTTTGAAAAGAGAAAACTGGAGATTGAGCTTAAGAATTTCACCACAAGAAATTTCGAGAGGCCAAGTGATTGTCGAAATCTTGACCAGACCCGGTTCTATGTCAGGGAGTTATGCAATAAGATTGATGAGTATGAAAGGAGATTCAATTATGTACCTACATGGGCTTATTCGCTGCTGGCACAATACAATATGGTGCAAAACAGCATGCTGCATACTGAATTTAGAAACGCTTATGCGTAAACCTTTTCATGAAATACATCCCCTCTCCTATTCCTATACGGTACGATCACATGTATTCTGCAACTGCAAATCGTTCGGGACGGATGCAATATCACAAGGTGCGTCCCGGGGTGAGCAAGCTTAGAATCAGTCGTTCGGAATTTATTAAGGCCTACAATGAATTACCCATTTTGGCCATTCATCCAGTTCCTTTACGGGGTCAGGATGCAGTCTTTCAATTGGAGTTTTACATTTAGAATTACTTTATCAGGATCCTGTCAAGATTGGCTGGCGAATAGTTGATCGATTTTATCGTTTTATTGTCTGCCTTACGGTATACGAGCCATTTATTTCCTTCCATTCTATAATAGCATTCCGTTCCATCCTTTTCCCTATAGAACTGCACGGTTTGGTTAGCCTCTGCTTCCGAATTGCATGCCTTACTCATATTAGACCGCTGCACTTCTTCAAACAGGGCTTTGAATTTTTCACCTAGTCCAAACTCCAGAATAGCCCCCGAAAGTACGTATTGAAGGTCACATAGCGCATCAGCAATACCCACCAGATCTTTCTCCAGAATGGCTACCTCCATTTCCTTAAGCTCCTCGGCCAATAAAGCAACCCGCAGTTTACATCGGTTTTCATCGGGAATAGCCGGCTCTGGCAATATGGGATGCTTAAAGGTTTTATGAAACTCCGCGACCAGGTTTATTGAATCAGGTTGTTGCATGGATAAACAGATTTTTAAGGTTCAATGATACAGGTTTTATGGTAAGAATAGCAATGAACTCACTCAACAAACAATTTACTTTTAATAGACACATATAATAGTACTGAAATACAATTGATTACACTATTGTAATGTGGAATTGAGATTAATTGAATTTCCCCTGTTTGGTTACATCGGTAGCCTTATATTTGGAGTCTTATTTTTAACGATGAAGAAGAATTTTGTTGAAGAGCTGCGCTGGCGGGGAATGTTGCACGACATTATGCCCGGAACGGAAGATCAATTAAAGAAAGAAATGACGGCAGGATATATAGGTTTTGATCCTACCGCTGATTCCCTTCATATCGGTCACCTGGTGCAGATCATGACATTACTTCAATTTCAGCAATGTGGCCATAAACCCTACGCCCTGGTAGGTGGTGCAACGGGTATGGTGGGCGATCCTTCGGGCAAATCAGCCGAACGCAATCTGCTTTCTGAGGAAGCCCTTCGTTACAATGAATCGTGTGTTAAAAAGCAGTTGGAAAAATTTCTTGATTTTTCTTCAGGTACTTCCAACTCGGCTGAGATGGTCAATAATTACGATTGGTTCAAGAGCTTTACTTTTCTTGATTTCATACGCGAGGTTGGGAAGCATATTTCCATCAATTATATGATGGCCAAAGACTCGGTTCAAAAGCGGCTTGAGACCGGGCTTTCGTTTACAGAGTTTACCTATCAATTGGTTCAAGGGTATGATTTCTATTGGCTCTACAAAAACAAGAATTGCAAGCTTCAAATGGGAGGCTCAGATCAATGGGGCAATATTGTCACTGGCACCGAACTTATCCGCAGAAAGGATGACGGGGAAGCCTATGCCCTTACCACCCAACTGATCAGGAAAGCCGATGGCACCAAGTTTGGTAAAACGGAGGGCGGAAATGTTTGGCTCGATCCAAAGAAAACTTCGCCTTATAAATTCTATCAGTATTGGCTAAATACCTCCGATGAAGATGCTTCCAATTTCATCAAGATTTTCACACAACTTACCCGCGAGGAAATTGATGCTCTTATTGCTGAACATGCCCTGGCCCCACACCAGCGCAAACTTCAAATGGAATTGGCCAAGGACATAACGGTGCGGGTTCACTCACAGGCAGACTACGAAGCAGCAATTAAGGCTTCTTCTATCCTGTTTGGCAATTCGGTTACCGAGGATTTACTAGGTTTGGATGAAGACACGCTGCTTTCCGTTTTTGAAGGCGTGCCGCAGGTAACAATTAGTCGTTCTTCTTTAGAGGGAAGTGGAACAGTTACTGACTTATTATCAGAAGTAACGAAGGCAGCCATCTTCCCATCCAAGGGCGAAGCCAGAAAGATGATTCAAGGGGGTGGCGTGAGCATAAACAAAATTAAACTCGCTGATGCAAACCAGAAACCTACTTTTGAGTTACTTCAAAATAAGTACCTGCTTGCGCAGAAAGGCAAGAAGAATTACTATTTGATAATTGTGGAGTGAGCTATTTGGTCTTCAGAATAAAAACTACTCTTCCTTTAGAACTTTCAGGTGCCTTGCCTGGCGAAGTTTTCATCAATGAGTTCTTCCTGATTTCCTCTTTTAACAACTGCTCTGCACGGGCACTTAAGCCTCGTTGAATGGTGGTGATACCAATAATTTCGCCTTCCGAATCACATTCAATTTCAAACTCTATCCGTCCATCTTCATTGTCAGGAAGGTTAGGAATCTGTGGTTGATCGGCCCAGGCCCACCCTGACATAGAAAGTCCGAAACCTTCACCACCACCGCCTCCACCTTGTTGGCCGTATAAAGCTTTCGCATCCAGCTTGCCTTCCGGATTACCCTTATCTCCTTGCTTGCCATCATCACCCTGGCTCGTAGTTGGATCGCCTTTCTTCGTATCGGTACCTTTTTGATCTGTTACCTTGGTATCTTTCTTCTCCTCTTTCTTTACTTCTTCTGTAGGAGTTACTTTTGGCTTTGCTTCAACCACTTTCTCCTTCTCTTTCACCACTTCTTTAACGGGTTCTTTCTTTTCTTCCTTTACAACCACCGGGCTTTCGAGCTTGGATACAATCGGTTCCTCTGTTTTTTCAGGAAGGGGTTCTTCCTTTACTTGCTCTTCAGGTTGAACTGTTTCAGTTTGTTCCTCTTCGGCCTGATCATTGGCTTCTTCCGGAGCTCCAGGCGAAGTTTCTGGCTGTACTTCGCCTCCGCCCTGATCATCCATTCCGAAGTTTAGCTCAATACCATATTCTGGCAATGGAGGATTGGGTGCCCGCCAGGCCATCATAAGCATAAACGTAAGCAACAAGAGTCCATGGATACCTACCGAGGTAATCCACGCAATACGCTTATTTTTCTGATCTCGTTGCTCACCCATATTATTTAGGTTTAGTCGCTATGGAAACCCGGGCTTCTAACTTGGTAGCGATACCAGCCACAAAAACCATTTCTCGGGTAGGAACGCTTTCATCAATATGCAAAACCACTACTCCTTTGGGACCCGCCAATTTACTTTTCAGTTCTCCTTCCAGTGTTGATTTTGTAACCCGCTTATCATTTACAAAGAATTGGAGTTCCTTAGTAACTGTGACGGATACCTTCTGTACCTCAATGGTACTGGCCGCACTTGTTGGCAGATTAACCGGTAACCCTGAAGGTGTAACAAAGGAAGATGTGAGCATGAAAAAAATCAGTAACAGAAAGATCAGGTCTGTCATGGATGCCATACTAAAAGATGCATCTACCTTATTTCTTGCCTGCAGATTCATACCTAACGGGGTTCTTGAAGTAAATCAATAAATTCGATCGAAGAATACTCCATTTTGTGAACCACTTTGGAGACCCGGGTAACTAAATAGTTGTACCCGAGGTAGGCAATAATTCCAACCACCAACCCTGCTACGGTAGTAACCATGGCCGTGTAGATTCCATCCGCTAACAATTTCGGACTTACAGAGCCCTCCTCTTGTGCAATGGCAATGAAAGCACTCACCATCCCTATCACAGTACCTAAAAAGCCAATCATTGGGGCTGCCCCGGCAATGGTTGCCAAAACCGATAGATTCTTCTCCAGGCGAAACACTTCAATCTTGCCAACATTCTCTATAGAGGCTTCAATATTTTTCAGCGGACTTCCAATTCTTGAAACTCCCTTTTCGATCATCCGGGCCACGGGCGTATCATGTTGTGCACATAAAACTTTAGCTCCGTTGATATCTCCTCTTACCACTAATTCCTTAATCTTTCCCATAAAGGAATCAGAACTCACGTTCGCGCGATTAATGGTTAGAAGGCGCTCAACAAAAATGTAGATCGCAATAATGGAACAGATCAATAAAGGAATCATTAAAGGACCTCCTGCCAGAACCAGGCTCCAAAAGGATATTGCTTGATCGGGCTCAACGGACTCTACTGCTCCTGTAACAATTTGGGCAATCATCATAAGTTTAAAAAATAGTAACTATTCACCACTAAAAAATAGAATCAAAGCCAACTCAATACTTTTTAACCCAAGCTCCCTGACCAAATTCAGGTTTAGCTGCGTCAGCACTCGTTTGAGCAGATGCAAATGAATCAAAGTCGCCAATTGTCAATCGGTAAAACTTCCATTTGCCATACGGAGGAATGATTTTAGTCCCGACTCCCCTTGCACTTAGTTTGTTTGCATAATCCATGATCAGGTCTCCATCCACCGCGCTGGCAATAACTACGTAATAACGACCGGTGCTGCCACTTAGTGTCTCTATTGTGCCAATAGCTGGTTTAGCAGGCGCTGCTGCAGCCTCATCTCTCTTCCTTTGTTCCTCAGCTTCTTTTTCCTTGGCCAGACGAGCTGCTTCTTCTCGCCTCTGTTTATCAGCTGCTTTCGCGGCCAATTCCTTCTTTTGCTTTTCTAATGCCTGAGGCTTATAGACGTATTGATAAATCAAAAACGCTGCTACCACCAATACAAGGCCAATGATAATGGCGATAACCACCGGAGCATTTGATTTCGGCTCCTCTTCAGGTTTATAGGAATACGATTCTCTTACAGACTCCTGGGCTTTGTAAGGTTGCTCCTCAGCCTGAGGTGCACTTTGTTCCGGATTATCCAGAGGTTTGTATTCAATATCAGGTAGGCCGAAGCTATCTTCTCCGCTGTTTCCATCGTTAAGATTTTCATTTGCCTGGTCTTTGTCTTTTCTCTTTGCCATTGGTTTGGTTTTTATCAGGGTAACACAAAATTAACGTAATTTCTACAAATTAAGCTATTTTCAAAAAACCCACGTAATGCCCCCCACCACTTGCACACCTCTTACAGGGTAATTCAGGTAAAGTTGGTATTCGTTCGACAGAAGGTTGTTCCCCTTCAGAAAAACAGAAAACTGTTTCGATAAAAAGTAACTGGCTTTTACATTCAAATCTACGGCCGGATCCAGTTCTACGGTAGATTTAGTATCCACATCATATGCCTTGGCACCGCCCTGCACAATCATATCCACATTGAAAAGAAATTTCAAATACAAATTGTAAGAAGAATTAAAACTAACCCGATACTTCGGTCTGTGCCAGGCTTCTGCAACCTGGTCCGTTAAGTATCCATACAAGTCCCCTCTCAATACCATTCTTACCGATTGTGCATGTGTAAAACCAAGTTCTGCAAACAGGTTAGTTCTCTTCGTATTACCCTCATCAAATACAGTAATAAATTTAGACCGGTCTGTTGAATCATTCTGATAGTAATAGAAATCTTTAAGATTGGCGACAGAAAGTCCCGTTCCAAAGGATACTTTACTACCTAATTTTCCTTTTATACCTCCTAAGAATTCAATCGTGCGATTGGTATTAAAGATTCCGATGTTGGCATTAACCCAGGCATTTTCATGGGCAATTGTGTGAAGCGAAAGCTTGTCGATATCCCCTACAAGACCTGCATACACTTCCACAGACTGGCTTAGCGGATACGAGGCTTTGAAATCGGGATAAACATGCACTGATTTATCTTTTCCAATCGTGTCATTCTCCAAAACCACATTAGCCCCAATCGTTAACGACAAATCAGCTATCGGAAAAAACTGATACCCGCCATTCACTTTAAAAATATGTCGGGGGCTGGCTTCAACCAGGCCATCCTTACGGGAGATCAGATAGTACTCTGATCCAATGAGAATCTTACCTGACTTTGAAATTTCATAATCGCTCTTAAACCCCAGATTGACTTCACTCTCTTTAGCCTTATAGTGATCATCCAGGTAACTGAAAGAGCCTTTTAATTTGTAGTTGAATTCAGAAGCGCTAGAGTTCTCAATATCGCCACCAAGGCTGACAATAGAGTAGCTTTGCTTGATCAAGTCTCTGTTTATATCTGTTCCCGGAGTGTATCCATAAAAATGAGTGCCAATACCCTCATAATTCATAAACCCACCCAAACTGGCGTGCCGGCCAAAGGATTTGCCAAAAAGTCTCAACTCGGTATTTCCACTTGCTGAATTCTTTTTATCAACAGGACCTTGGCCAAAACTCTGGTGAAACAATTTGACCCCATAAAACTTCTCCTTATCACGTTTGGTAGTTACATAGGCATCCAGGAAAGGTGAAGAATAGTTTCCTACACCGGCACTTATATAGTTTCCATAGATCTTAGCAATCTCTTCCTGCTTAAGTCTCAACGGTCGGATTGCTGGGTTATAGTCAGGTGTTGAAAACGAAAGATTTCTGAAGTCGTAGGTTATTTCAGGTTTAATTGGTTCCACTGGCCGGGGTGGCACTTTTTCAAAATTGCGATTAGCCTTGGGCAGTATTATTTGTCTTTCCTTAACAATTTCTATCTCTACTTTTTCAATCTCTCCTTCCCCCCACTTTTCCTGAGCCTGCAAACTACTGGTGGCAACGACAGATAAACCTATGACGAATAGGTGCCTGATTAGTAATCCGTTTTTATAGAACATTATCTTTCTCAAGGTCATCTCTTTAATTATCTAATGTATCAGCCTTAATCTGATTGGTCTTTTTCAACTCCTCGTCTTCAATCTTTTTTAACTTCTCTTTTGCCAGTGCTTTTATGTTTTCGAGCGGGAAGGTCTCCAATGATTTTAATGTTCCTTTAGCCTGGAAGCTGTCCCCCATGGCTAAATAATTATCGGCCAACAACAGGAAGGACTTGCCAACCCACTCAGGGTATGCAGCGAAATCACTATTGAGACTTACCAGGGTTTCGTAGCACTGCTTATTTTCTTTTGTCAGATACTGAATTTCACCTAGTAAATATTTTGCTTCAGCCCCATATTCATCCTGGGCGGAATTCAGGGTATTCAAAAATTCGTCCTGAGCGAGTTCATAATCACCTCGGGCCATGGCCGATTTGCCTAAAAACAAGGAAGCCTTATTTTGAGCTCCTGCATTAACATTGCCCTTCTCTAAAATAACACGGGCGTACACATCGGCCGAATCATATTGCGCCAATAAATAATAAGAATCCATTAAGCCAGACCAAGCCGTGTATTGTTCCTTTTTGTTAGAAGCCAATCGTGCCAATTGCTGAAAGTAAGGAACGGCTTTTTCAAAATGGCCTTGCTTAAATTCAAGTTCAGCCAATCGCCCTATTACCTTGCTGGCAAACAAAAATGTTTTATCCTGTGCAAGGTCAGAATAAATTGATAGCGCTTTATTCCAATCCTTTAACCGATAATATGATTCAGCCTGATAATATTTTGCTTCTGAGAGTCGTGGACTTTCGGGGTAAGTGATTGCATAGTTAGTAAGAGCAGCTATCGCTTTCTGATAATCCTGATTGAAATACAAGTTCTTTGAGGATTCAAATTCTACAGACTCGATTCCTTTTGCATCGGGGTGCGCTGTCTTGAATTCTGCCAGGTATTTGTCAAAATCAGAAGACCGACCCGATAAGTTCAATGCCTCCTGCAACGGGATCAGCACATCGTTGCTGGCGGGATGGCTACCATAGTTTTCCAGCACCGTAATATAATCCTGTGCAGTTTTATTGTACTCCTTTAAATTGAAATAAGATGCTGCTCTGCGGGTATAGGCATAAGGCACAAAGCGGGATGTCGACTTGGTTTGAATCAGGGTTGAATAACCGGTAACCGCAGATGCATATTTTCCTTGTTCAAAATCTAATTGAGCTCTTTGAAATAAAGCTTCATCTAAAATTCTTGATTGTGGATAGTTTTTAATTATGAGGTCTAACTCGGCTCCGGCCTCATCATATTTCCGCATAATACCAAGAATGGCTCCTGATTGAAGGTGGGCATAATCCTCATCGACAGACCGAAGTTGAACCACCTTGCGATAATTGATAAGCGCATCAGGATACGACTTAGATACGTAATAACAATCTGCGAGACGCAGAATTCCATCGGCCAGATTGCTTTGTGCGCGCGGGGCTTTATTCACAAATTCTTTAAAATTAAATAGGGCTCGGTCGTATTGCAGAAGATTATAATAGGTATACCCTAAGCCATAGCGGGTCTTAAGAAGAATATCCTGATTGCTGTATCCACTGATCCCAATAATTCTTTGATACTGTTCAGCAGCTTGCTCATACTTCTTTCCAATCGAATAGGCTTCACCACACCAGAAACTAGCCTCAGCCACGTAATCGGGATCCATCGGATACTTGAGTGATTTTTCAAAATACTGAACGGCTGCCGGGTAATCCTCTTTATTGAAAAGCTCAATACCTTTTAACATCGTTGCCTTTTGAAAAGCCCGATCAACCGCAGGGCTTCGCTTTGGCATCGCTTCGATGTATTCAATGGCTTTGTTGTAGTTTGTTGCATTAACATACGCCTGTGATAAGAGTTCTTTGATTTCATCAGCATGACTGCTCTTGGGAAATGTTACCAGCATTTTTTCAAATTCGGCAATGGCCTGATCGGGTCGGCCGAGATCATAGGAAACCTTTGCATACTGATAGGTGCTCTCCTCTACCAACTTTTGATCCGGCTTAAACTTGCGGGCAATATCAAAAGCTGTTTGAGCCATTGGCTTTTGATTTTGCTTGAGGTATAGCGAGCCCAGGTAATACGCAGAATAAAAACCAACGGAATCAGTATCAGTGAACGAAGATTTCAGGTATTTAATTGCCGTGACATCTTCACCCAATGTGTAAGCAACATACCCCGCCCGAAGCAAAACACTTTTATCTGCCTTGTCTTCCCGCCCCTCCAAATATTGCTGGTAGCCAGCAAAGGCGCTCTTAAAATCATTCCTTTTGTAATACGC
>JBEBJH010000352.1:0-3377 GCA_040079965.1 Cyclobacteriaceae bacterium | reverse complement strand
GAAGCCGTTGGAAGACCTCAAAAATCTATCCTGCCATGGGTACAATGATCCCGATGAATTCCTTCCTCCTAAGCTATTGTTTCACACCAACATACGTATCCAAATTCCTTACTCTTGTCATGCTACGTATGAGAATCAGAAGGAATATAAATATCAAACGTTGCACCTTTATCTAATTCACTTGAAGCTGCTATAAAGCCATGATGGTTATCTACTATTTTTTTTACGATAGCAAGCCCAATTCCGGTGCCCGCATAGAACTCTTTTCCGTGAAGCCGTTGGAAGACCTCAAAAATCAGTTCGCTGAACTGAGGCTCGAAGCCGATGCCGTTGTCTTTAACGGTGAGATGACAATAGGCCTCGCCATCAGAAAGTTGTTTAGTCAGTTTATTACCCGTTACCATTCTGCCGGCTATTTGTATGTGCGAGGGTCGCGAAGGATTTGAAAACTTGAGTGAATTGGTGATCAGGTTGTTCAATAACTGACGAAACTGAAATACAATTACGTGAAGGGAACAGGTCTCGATGATTTCGATCGTGGCGTGTTTCTCGTGAATGGTGTCGGCTAATTCGGCTTTTACTTCGTCCACGATGAGCGTGAGATCGATTGTTTCAAATTTTCTCTCCGCAATGCTTACCTGGCTAAACGAGAGTAAATCCTGAATTAGAATTCGCATTCGTACAGCAGCATCCTGCATCCATTCTAAATAATCCTTGCCTTTATCCGATAAGTTTTGATTTTCATTGGTAAGAACACGATCTGTAAACGTTTGAATTTTGCGCAGCGGCTCCTGCAAATCGTGGCTTGCCACATAGGCGAACGCTTCGAGTTCTTTATTGGCATTGATTAACTCGTTGGCTCTTTTTTCCTTCTCTTTGTTTTGAAAGACAAGCTCTTTGTTAGCCCTTACCAACTCAACGGCACGCTTTTCTTTTTCTGCACTTTGATAGATAAGTTCTTTGTTGGCAATGAATAATTCGGCCGCCCGCTTCTCTTTTTCCTCATTTTGAAAGAGAAGCTCTTCGTTGGCTGTCTCTAATTCGTGTGTTCTTTTAGTCACCTCATGCTCTAGGGCTACGCGTTGTTTCCGTTGCTCATGAATTTCATTCGCAGAGCCCATCCACCGGATTACTTTACCATATTCATCTTTAATGGCAGACGCCCGCATCACATTCCATTTATACTCATTGTGTTTATCTAAGAATCGCAATTCCATTTCAAAATCACTTCCGGTTGCAACCGCCTGATTCCACCGGATTGTAAACTCTTCCAATTCATCGGGATAAATAATTTTGTTCCATCCGCTTGCTATTTCTTCCTTACTCAATCCTGTATAATCAAGCCAGTTTTGATTATAATAAAATACGCTACCATCAGCATCTGCATTGGTGATTTTTAGCGGCATTAAGTTTACGGCTCGTTCGATCAGATCTTTATATTGCTTTAGTTCGATTTCAGCCAGTTTACGATTCGTGTTGTCCGAAACTTTTCCTACCGTTCTAAACAATTTCCCCTGGTCATCAAAGAATGCCTTTCCTTTTGCACGTATCCATTTCACCTTACCGGTGTCTTGCGAAATGATTCTGTATTCCGTTTCAAACGATGAATTGATCATACCCGTCATAATAGAATGATAGAGGCGATGTTGCTCTTCCCGATCGTCTGGATAAATACTGTCAAAAGCCTGTTTTAAGGTGTACGATTCATTTGTTGCAAGTCCGAAGATCTCAGCCATTTTGCCTGTTGCCGTTATTTTTTTATTCACAACATCAAAATCCCACAAGCCCAGATCAGAAAAATAGACCGTAGTGGCATAGCGCTCTTCGCTCTCCTTAATCTTTTCGCGCAGCAAAACCTGTTCAGTTACTTCTACGGCATGTACGAGTATCCCTTCTATCGTTTCATTGGCATCGTAGATAGCCTGATAGGCAAAGTTGAAAAAGCACTTTTCTAATTTTCCGTTCCCTTTGTCAAGTGTAGCAAGCACCTCATTGCCAATAAACGATTCGCCTGTTTTATATACGGTATTCAGGATTTCAAAGAATCTCTGCCCTTCCAATTCAGGCAGCGCTTCGCGAATAGGCTTACCAATTATATCCCTGCGGCCAATAAGCTGCAGGTACATTTCATTGGCAAATTCATAGGTATGGTCAGGTCCGCGAAGTATGCAAATAATGGCAGGTGCCTGAATAAGTACTTTACGCAGCTGGTCATTGGCAGCTTTATGCGCATTAACACCTTCAACCTGTATCTCAAGCGGTGCTTTTGTTGAAGAATTTGATTTCATGTTAACCTGATTACTTTTCATAACCTGCAATCGGATTCCGTTAAGCTGCATTTTCGATATAAAGGGGTAGTGAAACTGTAAACGTGGAGCCTTCATTCACCCTGCTTCGGGCAGTAATAATGCCATGATGCAGTTCGGCAATTTTCCGGCAGAGGGTAAGCCCGATGCCAGCGCCTTCATACTCTGAACTGCCATGCAGTTTTTGTAAGATTCCAAAAATCTCCTCCGAATACTTCTGATCAAACCCGATGCCGTTATCCTCAACAAAAATCAGACACTCCTTCGGGCTCTGCGTTGGGTTACTCTTATCGCTACTGGTCAGGCTGATTTCAGAACTAATTCTTATTACTGAGTCAATTTCCTTCCGTCTGTATTTGATGGCATTATTAATCAAATTCTGAAACAACTGGCGCATCAGCACAGGGCTAACAAACAAGACCGGAATGGGTTCGATAAGAATCGTCACGTTGTGTTCCTTCATTTCTTCATCCATGCTGGCTACCATTTCTGTCAGCAAATCATTCAGGTCGCATTTCTCAAATTCATTTTTGTCGGTAGATGCTTTGGAAAGTGCAAGAATGCTTGAAACCAGGGTTTGCATCCGTTCGGCAGCCTTATCAATGCGCACAACCATCTTACTATCATCCTGAAGCACATCCTTATATTTTGTATTCAACATGCCACTGAAGATACGGATTTTTCGCAAGGGCTCTTGCAAATCATGAGAGGCCATAAACGCAAATCGGTCAAGATCCTGGTTAACCTTTTCAAGTTGATTCAGGTTCTCCAGGAGCTTTCGGTTTACCTGCTGCACTTTGTCATCTGCGGCTTTGCGTTCGCCTATCTCGATTTGCAGGCTTCTGTTTGCCTCTATTAGTTTATATTCCTGTTCAATTAACAGACGGTTCTTATTATACAGGTCAATCAACAGCCCCACTTTTGCACGCAAAACCTCCTGCTTGATAGGTTTTAGAATAAAATCGATGGCCCCCACCTGATACCCCTTGAACATATTTTCATCGCCATAATTATTGGCTGTAATAAAAATAATAGGGATGTGTTTTAACTTATCCCGTTCATAGATAAGGG
>JBEBJH010000002.1:0-68066 GCA_040079965.1 Cyclobacteriaceae bacterium | reverse complement strand
GTTGTGGGTGCTGAGGGGTTCGAACCCCCGACCCTCTGCTTGTAAGGCAGATGCTCTGAACCAGCTGAGCTAAGCTCCCTTTTATTTAAGGACTGCAAAGGTAAAATAGAAATCTATTTGTGCAAAAAAATCTTTTATTCCTGCTTACGAGGCCAATAATCGTATTGCATGTATTGGGCAGCTTCCTTCGCTACCTCCTGACCTTGAAGCTTTTCGACAACATATAAAGCCATGTCAATTCCTGCCGAGACCCCGGCCGAAACGATGACTTTACCATTATCTACCCACCTTTTTTCGGGTGAGACTTTAGTAGTTGGGGCAATCGATTTTAACAGATCAACCGCCATAAAATGGGTGGTAGCCTCCAGGTTGTTTAGCAATCCTGCCTTTGCCAGGATAAGGGCTCCACTGCAGACCGATAAAACAAGTTCTGAGCTTGCCGACCTCGTTTTTACCCAAGTAACAAATACGTCATTATTCATTTCATGGCGGGTGCCGTAAGGCGTGCCATCGGGATGAAAGCCACCACCACCGGGTATCAGAAGAATATCGATGGGCGAACATTCATTAAATAAGTAAGTGGGTTGAACCATTAAATTGTTTTTAGCAGAGATGGTTTTCTTTTCTGCAACGGTAAAGACCTGAAAGGGCTCCCCGATATTTCTGCGGCCACAGACTGAGAATACTTCAAAGGGTCCGGCAAAATCCAGCACCTCAACCTGATCGAATAGAACAATTGCTACAGATTTCATTTTATGTTGATCGTGTGTAAACTTTTTGATCCGATATTTACTTATTGATGTTACGCAAAGCGCTGTCAGTTTGAGGCTCTCGAAAACTGACCGGACTTGTTCAGATAGCCTTCGAGAACCTCAGGCTGACACAATTCAAATTTTTGCGTAACATAGTTACTTATTAACGAAGCAATAAACCAAACATCACATGAACTTCAAACTTCTTGGTCAATCCGGATTACGTGTTTCAGAACTGAGCCTCGGCACCATGGGCTTTGGCACCGAATGGAAATGGGGCTGCGACAAGGACCTTAGCAAACAAATCTTCGACACCTATGCCAATGCAGGCGGTAATTTTATTGATACAGCCAATCGTTATACAGAAGGAACCTCCGAAAAATTTGTAGGCGACTTTATCGCCAAAGACCGCGATCATTTTGTCGTGGCCACCAAGTACTCTCTGCGAGATCGAAGTGGTGATCTCAATTTCGTTGGCAATCATCGTAAAAATCTGATGCGTAGTGTGAAAGAAAGTTTGTGGAGGCTAAATACGGATTATATTGACTTGCTCTGGGTACATGCATGGGATAGCTGGACGCCCACTGAAGAAATTATGAAGGGGCTGGAAGATTTAATTACCCGGGGCATGGTGCATTACATTGGCATCAGCGACACACCTGCGTGGATTGTTAGCCAGGCAAACACGATGGCGCAATTGAGAGGGTGGAATCAATTTGTTGGGTTGCAGATCGAATACAGTTTAATACAACGCACGGTGGAAGCCGACTTGATGCCAATGGCCAAGGCCTTTGGTATGACAGTAACACCGTGGGCCCCGCTGGCTGGAGGGGCTCTTACCGGAAAATATCTGAAAGGCGACCAAGGTCGCCTGCCAGCGAACAGTGGTCGTTTGGCGGAACGACCAACAGCCATTGCAAAAAAGGTGGTGGAAGTTGCTGAGCAGTTAGGAGTAACTCCCTCTCAATTGGCCATTAACTGGACGCGTCAACATAAAAATCAATCGGTGATTCCTATTGTTGGAGCAACGAAAGTGAATCAGCTGGAAGATGTATTGGGCTGCCTTAAGTTTGAGATTCCGGCCGATGCGATGAAGCAATTGAATGACGTATCGCAGATTGAGTTACCATTTCCACAGAAATTTCTGAGTGAGGCTGGAGTGCTTGATGTGCTCTATGGAGGAGTGAAAGGCAGCATGAAGGATAGTCGATATTGAGAATCCAGGGCTGGATATTGATTACGGGTCGCGATTACAGTAACTTCCTTTCAAATTCCCAGCCTATGAAATTCATATTGTGTGTGGTATTATTGGGATTCACTGTGGCAGTAAATGCACAAACCTCCAATCCTCCCGATAGCTTATTTATTGTTATCTACTCGATGGGCTCCTTATGGGATGCAACCAGGCAACCCGATGAGCAACTTTATTTCAAAGAACACTCAGCCAACTTGTCCAAACTTCGCAAAGAAGGGGTTATTAAGACTGGTGCGCGCTTTGCAGACAAAGGAATGATTGTAATTTCAGCGCAGTCATTAACCGCTGCAAAGGAGATCATCTTGAGTGATATTGCGGTAATTCATAAATTGTTTGATACCGACATTCAGAAGCTGAATGTTTTTTATGGGGGCTGCCTGGAAAGACCAAAATGAATTCATATGACGTTAATAGGAAAAAAAATACAAGCCAACGGAATCAATGTAGGTTATCTCGAGCAGGGAGTAAGCACAGGAATACCTCTGATCTTTATACATGGATTTCCATTTAACAAAGAGATGTGGTCAACCCAATTGACTGCATTGAGCGATAGCCATCGTTGTATTGCATACGATGTACGAGGTCATGGAGATTCGGAAGCCGGAGCGGCCCAGTTCATCATTCCTCAATTTGCCGATGATCTTTTTTCTTTCCTGGACGCACTGAAGATTGACAAAGCAATTGTAGTCGGCCTATCGATGGGTGGATACATTGCGTTACATGCGATAAAGAAAAACCCAACTCGAATTGCAGGGTTGTTGCTATGCGACACGCAATGTGCTTCGGATACTCAGGAGGGTCGTGATAAAAGAAAGAAGACGATTGCGTTTATCCAAAAGAATGGATTGGAAGTTTACACGGAAGAATCGCTGAAGAATTTATTTGCACCAGGCTCCCTTCAATCAAAGAAAGAAGAGGTGCAGTTTATCCGGAACACAATTTTAAAAACCCGGCCTGAGAGTATTTGCCTTACCCTGCAGGCGTTGGCCGACAGGGCGGAGACATGTTCTGCGTTAGAGCAGATTAAAGTACCGGTCTTGATTCTGGTCGGTAAAGAAGATAAAATTACCTCACCGGAGATGGCAGAAAAAATGCACAGGTTGATCAATAATTCTGAATTACAAATTATTGAAAACGCGGGTCACTTAAGCAATCTTGAAAATCCGGAACAGTTTAACGAGCACATTAAATCATTCTTGTCAAATAATTTCAAGTAGACTAGAAATCAGCTTTTCTATACTCACGCATCATCTCGCCATAGCCTTGATGTTTACCAAAGGCCGTCATAGCAACCACAATGCGCCTTGTTTTTGTTTGTAAAGTCTTTGCCCCTTCAATCCACTTGCTGAAATAATTCTGGTGCGATTTGGGTAACGATTTGAAAAACTCCATCGCAACAGGGTCCTCTTTTAAACACTTCATCAAATCAGCAGAGAGTTCCAGTTTGCGATCATCGGCTTCCATTGTTACGGTAATTTTATCGCCTAACTTTTTACCGGTGGCTTTGCGCATGGCAGCATTGAAGGGAAGAATAAATTTTCCATCGCCCATGGGTATCAAGGCTGTTTTCTGAAAGGCAAATGAATCCAGCGTGCCCTTCACCCGAAACGATACCTTACAATCCTTTTTTAGTTGATTGGCTTGCTTAGCAGAAATTTCGAGATACGTCCAGCCGGTCTTTTCACCTTTCTTATCGAATTTATACAAAGTGGTAATGAAACGAATCATAGGATGAATTTTTCAATAAGGCGAAGGACTCACACTCGTCCAACCCCCATCAATCACTAGTGACTGGCCTGTGATGTGACCCGCATCGGAAGAAACCAAAAACAAAGCAGCATTTGCAATATCTTTTGTAGTGGCAGGCTTACCAATGGGTGTGATCCGTGACCAGGTGTTTTCATATTCCGGATCACTCTTGGTTCGTTCGGTAACCGTTGCTCCGGGAGCAATCGCATTCACCGTTATTTTATAAGGAGATACTTCGAGTACAAGATTTTTAGCAAGCATTTCCAGTGCAGCTTTTGTCATGCCATAAGCGGCCAGGTTTTTATGAGCCTGATGCCCTGTTACGGATGACATAAATAAAATTCTTCCTCCGGTTCCTTGTTCTTTCATTTGGCGGCTTGCGCGTTGAGCAAGAAAAAAACTTCCACCGAGGTTAACATTCATCACCTTGTAAAAATCCTCTGCTTTGTATTCAAGAAAATCACCAAAGAGCGTAATGCCCGCGTTCGCAATTGCTATATCCAGTTTGCCAAAACGCTGCACCGCTTCCTGCACCAGATTTTCAATAAATGAAACTTCCGCGCAATTGCCTGGGTACGGATTGCAGACTCCGCCTTCTTTGCGAATCGTGCTTGCGGCTTCTTCTGCCAGTGAAGCTTCTATGTCGTTGAGAATAACACTTGCGCCCTGAGCTGCAAGTTGCCGGCAGATTTCAAGTCCAATACCTTGCCCAGCCCCGGTTACAATGGCTACCTGATTTTTGAATTTATTCATTGAGTTAGTCACTATTCGTAATTCTTCATTCGTAACTCGTAATTCCTTAATGCGAATCTCTCGAGACCTCACTTCCTGATCCACCTTTTAAAAAATCCATATCCGCGCCATGACTGGCCTGCTCAACATGTTGCTGATACAACATCACATACCCGCGGTCGTATCTTTTGTGAATTGGCTTCCACGTTTGTTTTCGTTTAGACAATTCTTCTTCGGAGACCTCTAACACCAACGAACGTTTCGACACATCCAGATTGATTATATCTCCCGTTTTAACTACAGCAAAATTTCCGCCAAGGGCGGCTTCGGGTGAAGCGTGTAAAATCACGGTCCCAAAGCCAGTGCCACTCATACGGCCGTCCGAAATACGAACCATGTCGTGAATTCCTTTTGCTAATAATTTTTTTGGTAACGCCATGTTGCCCACTTCGGGCATGCCCGGATAGCCAATGGGTCCAACATTCTTTAACACCAGAATACTGGTTTCGTCAACGGCTAAATTTGGATCATCGATTCTGTTCTTATAATCGTCAATGTCTTCGAATACAACGGCTTTACCAGAGTGTTTCATCAGGTGCGTGCTGGCTGCGGATGGTTTTATCACGGCTCCATTCTCGCACAGGTTGCCTTTTAAGATTGCAACTCCCGATAAGGGATTTAACGGTTTATCAACCGTTGCAATTATTTCGCGGTTGAAGCATTCGGCTATGTCGTAGTTTTCTTTGATCGTTTTTCCATTCACCGTAACACAATCCTGGTGAAGGAAAGAATCCAATTCCTTCATTACAGCAGGAAGACCACCGGCATAATACAGATCCTCCATAAAATATTTCCCGGATGGTTGCAGGTTAGCAATAAAGGGAACGTTTGCTGATAGCTTATCGAAATCATCGAGTTGGAGATCAACACCTATTCGCCCGGCAATAGCTAATAAGTGAATGATAAAATTAGTGGAGCCGCCAATTGCCGCATTTGTAATGATGGCATTTTCAAAAGCCTTCCTTGTAAGAACATCCGAAAGACGAAGATTTTCTTTCACCATCTCCACAATGCGAATGCCCGACATCTGCGCTAGTACCTTGCGTCTTGAATCGGCAGCGGGAATGGCAGCATTCCCCGGAAGGGAAAGCCCTAATGACTCGACCATACAGGCCATGGTGGAAGCAGTGCCCATTACTGCACAATGCCCGCGACTGCGACACATACACTCTTCGGCAACGGTCAGTGCTTCCTGGCTCATTTCACCGGATCGAACCGCATCGTTGAAACGCCACACATCACTCGTACTGATATCCCGACCCTGATATTTTCCGGTAAGCATGGGGCCACCTGAGACAACGAGTGTAGGGATGTTGACACTGCAGGCACCCATTACTAACGAAGGCGTAGTTTTATCACATCCGCACAGCAATACCACCCCATCCATCGGGTTGGCCCGAATAGATTCTTCTACATCCATGCTTGCGAGGTTGCGATAGAGCATGGCAGTAGGTTTGATCAGGGTCTCACCCAATGACATAACCGGAAACTCAACCGGAAAACCTCCGGCTTCAGAGATTCCGCGTTTTACGGATTCGGCCAACTCGCGAAAGTGTGCATTGCATGGAGTGAGCTCAGACCACGTATTACAAATGCCGATCACCGGCTTGCCGCGAAATTCATAGTCGGGAATGCCTTGGTTTTTCATCCAGGCCCGGTAGATGAATCCGTCTTTTCCGGTTTTACCAAACCAACCCTGACTGCGCAGTTTATCCTTCATGATTATTATAGTTTGCCTTATAAAGATGGTTAAAATTCTGTTTCAAGGCCATTAGTAGAGGTAGTTGAAATTTTCTGTTCTTCATTTAAGCATAAGGAAAGGAATTATTTTGTTCGTAATGTTGTATCTACAATTGTTGAGTTTGTATCTGATATGTCACTCGAGAAAGAAATCCGGCAAGAGAAATTTTACAGTGAGCACCAAAAGGCTTCGATTAATATTTTGTATACAGGTAGCTGGTTGTATAATATCAATGTAGCCTATCTAAAAAAATTCGATATCACCCCCGAACAGTTTAATGTGATGCGCATTTTGCGGGGCAGCCACCCACAGCCCATGATGTTGTCAGAAATTACGGTCCGCATGATTGACAAAAACAGCAACTGTACACGGCTGGTAGAAAAATTGAGACAGAAAGGATTGGTCAATCGCATTATCTGTGAAAACAATCGCAGGCAGGTTGATATTTCGATTACCGATAAAGGTCTTCAGCTATTAAAGAAAATTGATGCTGATGTACCTGACTGGGCGCGCACCCTTGAAAAAATTACAAAAGCAGAAGCAAAAGAGTTGAACCGGATTTTAGATAAGCTCAGAAGCTAGTTCACCACTCCTCAAGGGGTGAAGTGTATTTTTTAATATCAAACGCATCGCGTAAAGTTAAACTCATAAGAGCCATATCGGGTAGCACATTTTTCTTAAACTCGTGTCGACCTTTTTTCAAAACTTCCTTTATATAATAGCCCTTCCGGGGAGTTTTAATCGGGTAGTGGGCCGTGGGCTGTACCTTATTCTCAAAGTATAGCCCATAGATAGTAACCCGATAGCGGTTGTCACGGACTTCAATTACAAACTTGCCGCTCCACTCTCCATCCCAATAGATCAGAGGCGTGTTTTGATAGGTGCGTCCGTACCGTTTGCAATCTACCAGGTAATGCTTAATCTCACCGTTATATCCAAGTTCATTCCTCACCACATGCTGTGTAAAGATTTTGGATTTAAGCATTGAAACAACTTCCCTTCGCAAACTGTCCTGCGGTCCCTCATATTCATAGGTATAACGCCAAATAAGCTCATCATTCTCTACTTCAAAGAGATCGAACTTTTGTGCGTGACTTAAAAACGGAACCAGGAAAAATAAACTGAAAACTAACGGCCTCATTCTGTATAGTTAAGGGCTGTATGCCAAAACTAATTTCAGGTTAAAAGTAATAGGATTTTTGCAAACCGTAATCGATTGAAGAAACCCGAAGTTGACCGAATAACTAAATATTTGGGCCCCTGATCTTTTGTAGAAACTTTTATTTTACATTTGCCCGGCCTAAGCATGAAAAAGTCTAAAAATATAGGAGTTCTGTTGCTGGTTGTCTTTATGGGCATATCGGCCATCCCTTTATTTTCTGAACCAACAGCACCTAAAGCTGTTGACAAGCAAATCTATACTGTTTATTTTGAAAATGGCGATGATCATGCCAGCCAGTGGCTGATCCGTTCTATTTCGGAGAGTGAAGAGTTCAACGTTCGCACTGCGCCTGTCAGCAATTGTGTTCTTTTGTTTGCCTGTTGTGTTAATTATCATTCAACTATCCATAAGATTCAGTTTGCCCAAACGAATGAGCGGAAGAATTTTAAGCAACCCAAAGAACGAATTTACCTTAGCAATTCCTGCTTTACTATTTAGATAGCACTTCGTGCGGCCATAGCGTACGCACCTTTTTCTCAATTCTTTAATTCTTATTTCGGACCCTGATAAAAGGATGATTGAAACTCATTCTTGAATTAGTCCATGTTTGATATTATCAGTCAGCGGGTACGGAATTGGAAAACAGATTCTCTAAAATAATTCTTAGCTAAATGAAAATCAGAATATTGAAGAGCCTCGCGCTCGTAATTATCTTGTTGCCCTCGGTGATTAAGGCGCAGAATGTTGATACGGTACTCACATTTCAGGATGCCAAGGCGCGGTTGGTTAAGTCGAACCTTGGGCTTTTGGCTGCTTACTACGACATCAATATTGCCAAAGCGGCCGTTATACAGGCAAGACTTTGGAATAACCCGTACTTCGTTTTTAACGGAGATCTTTATTCCAATGAAACCAATGAATATTTTCACTTCAGAAATCAACACCTGCTTCAGGTAGAGCAAACTTTCTCCTATGCAGGTAAGCACACCAACACCGTGAAACTTGCACGCTTAGGTGCTGAGTTGGCCGAAAAACAACTCGAAGATGTGCTTCGCAGTTTGCTCTTTGAAACAGGGAATCTTTACAGCGATTTAGCAGCCTTGCAAGAGAAAGCGCATCTCTATCAGCAAGTAATGAGAAACTATGATAGGCTGATGGAAGCCACACGGAAGCAACTAGAAGTGGGAGCGATTTCAGTAACAGAGGCAATACGACTGGAGTCTGAATATCTGGCGGTGAAGACAGAGGCCCTTACAAATCGCAACGAAAAGGAAAAAGTAATAGCCGATCTGCGCACGTTACTTAGGATGGCAGAAGACACAACCTTTTACGTGGAGCAGAAGATTCCAATCGTAGCACAGGAGTTTGATTTGAAGTTGTTGACAGAGCAAGCAGCTACTATCCGACCTGACATTCAGGTAAGGAAGTATGAGTTAAAGTATCAGGAGCGGAATTTGAAACTTCAAAAGTCGGTAGCAGTGCCAGATATCAAATTGGCGTATCAGCCTCGCGACCGTGGAAGTAATTATGTACGCCCTTATCAGGGATTCAACGTAGAATTCAACATTCCACTATTTGATCGTAACCAGGGAGATATTAAGGCCGCTGAATATAGTGTAGCGAAATCGAATCTTCAGTATGAGCAAATCGAAAATCAGATTCGTAATGAAGTGGTGGCTGCTTATAACCGATACAAAAATTCTAATACCGGATTAGCCAATTACAGTCCTGAATTGCTTGAGCGGTTAAAACAACTCAATACAAGTACAAATGAAAATTTTCAAAAACGAAATATAAGTTTACTTCAATTCATCGACTATCAGCGAATCTTCATTCTTACCAATACGCAGTTAATTGAATTGAAGCAACAATATCTCAACAACGTTAATGAGTTAAATTTTGCTGTAGGTACTAACATCATTGAATATTGAAAACTAAAGAATATGAAAACCATGAAATATAGTATCGTTTTGGTTTTGTTCTTCAGTTCGCTGTCGGGCTTTGCACAGACGAAAGAAGAGATTATAGCACAGGCTGTAGAAAAGAATATTTTCGAAAAGAAACTGAAATTCGGATTAAGCTGGAACCAATACTGGGGGACCATTAAAGGCGGCAATCTTCCAAAGGAATACTTTGCTAAACCTTGTGTGGGGGCAAGTCTGCGCGCAGAGTATTATCCATTATCATTTATTGGTATTGGTGTAGGATTTGGTGTACAGCAAAGAGGGGCAGGTATAATTAATGTGGATAATTCAGGCGGCACATTTACCAAGCCCTGGTTTGGAGTTCAGGGCAGCACTGAAGACTCTACTTATCGTGAAAGACTTCGAATGAATACAATTGAAGTCCCTGTTACTCTGCTGTTAAGAACACCCAAAGATGTTATCAAAGGAGTAAGACTTACAGGTGCTGCCGGGATTGTCTGGATAAAAAATGATTACGTAAAGGATTTTTGGCATAAACCGGAGGATGGTTTTCACACCATTATAAATGTACAGAACGAATATATAAAACAGGATTTAGGTTACCAGGTCTCTCTTGGGGCGGATATCGATGCGGGCCAATCTATATTTCAAGTTCACCTGGTTTATACAAAGGGAATCAAAAATATCTATACGACTGGTTCGGGAGATGGTCGGGTGGAAACGTATGGTTTCCGATTGGCCTGGTTGTATTAATCACTTAGCTATTTAATGATCTATAAAATAATTAGAATATGAAATTCAAGATACTAATCATTATCACCCTCATCATAACGCAGTCGTGTAAGAAGGAGGAGACTGCTGCGGTAGATACTAAGTTCAGATTGACTGAAACGCTGGCCAAAGAGAAAGAACTTGCCGAAGTCACACTTCAAACCGTAGAGTCTGAATTGACACTCACCGGAAAAATTAGTTTCGATGAAGATAAAGTAGCTCGGGTTTTCCCATTGGCTGGAGGTTTCGTTCGTGATCTTAATGTTGAGTTGGGTGACTATGTAAAAAAGGGTGAAACGATGGCTGTTATTCGCAGCCCGGAGATTGCAGGTTTTGCCCGCGAAGGTGTAGCTGCTGAATCGCAAGTGCGAGTGGCTGAAAAAAATGCACAGGTTGCTGCAGAACTCTATAAGAGCGGAAATATTTCCGAAGTGGAATTGATTAACTCACAAAAGGAGCTTGAAAATGCAAAAGGAGAATTAGCACGTATTCAGGCCGTGCTGGATATGTATAGTGCTGGTAGTGGATCTACCTATCCGATTAAATCACCCGTTTCAGGTGTAATCGTTCAGAAGAATATAGCCTTGAACATGGAGCTTCGTACGGAAGACATCAGCCCGGTATTTATTGTTGGAAATCTGGATGAGATATGGGTAATGGCGAATATCTATGAGTCAGATATTACCAAAATCAAAGAAGGGTATGATGCTGAAATAACCACTATCCCGTATCCCGATAAGGTATTCCGCGGTAAGATCGATAAGATTTTCAGTTTGATGGACGCAGAGAGCAAAGTGGTAAAAGCCCGCATCACATTGAAGAATGAAAACTTTGAACTAAAACCTGAAATGTTTGCCAATGTAAAAGTTACTTACAATGAGCCAGTGAAAAAGCTGACAGTACCAACTCATGCCTTGATCTTTGATAAGAGCCGCTATTTCGTAATGGTTTATAAAGCGGATGATGACATAGAAACACGCGAAGTATCGGTGTACAAGGATACGGGCAAAATTATTTACATCGAAAGTGGCCTGAAGGAAGGAGAAAAAGTGATGACCAAGTTCAATTTGTTGGTCTATGATGCCCTCAATGATTAAAGTAAACTTCTGAACGACTCGTAATCATGGACAAATTTGTAAAAAATATTATTGCGTTTTCACTCAAGAACCGATTCTTCGTGTTCTTCTCCACAGCTGTACTAATCATTGTAGGGATATGGAGTTATGTGAAAACACCTCTCGAAGCATTTCCGGATGTAACTAATACGCAGATTATTATTGTAACCCAGTGGAATGGTCGAAGCGCTGAAGAGGTAGAGCGTTTTGTAAGCATACCTATTGAGGTGGCAATGAACAGCGTGCAGCGCAAAACCAGCGTTCGCTCCATTTCAATGTTTGGTCTTTCGGTAATGAAAATCATCTTTGAAGATGATGTAGATGATTTCTTTGCCAGACAACAGGTAAATAACTTGCTACGAAACGTAAGCCTGCCCGAAGGTGTTGAACCCGATGTGCAACCACCGTATGGGCCTACAGGTGAAATTTTTCGATACACTTTAAAGAGCGATCGCAATACCAGTGAACTGCTGGCATGGCAGGATTGGGTGATTGACCGCCAGCTAAGAGCGGTTCCGGGGGTAGCCGACATTGTTTCGTTTGGCGGTGCGCGTAAAATATTTGAAGTAAACGTCAACCCCCTTCTCTTATCAAAATATGACATAACTCCTCTGGAAGTCTATGAAGCCATTGCCAAAAGCAACATCAATGTTGGGGGCGATGTAATTGAAAAGAACGGTCAGGCGTACGTGGTGCGTGGCATTGGTTTGTTACAGAGCATCGAAGACATAGAAAATATTTTAATTGAAGCCATTAATGATGTTCCAATCCTTGTTAAGAATGTCGCCACAGTAAAAGTGGGTTCTTTACCTAAGGTAGGTCAGGTGGGCCTTGATGAAAATGATGATGTGGTTGAGGGTATCATTGTGATGCGCAAAGGAGAAAACCCCGCCCAGGTACTCGCCAGAGTTAAAGAAAAGATAGCGGAGATTAATGAAAAGGTACTGCCCACAGATATTAAAATGGTTACGTTCTACGACCGCGATAAGCTCATGGACTATTGTCGCGAAACAGTTCTTGGTAATTTGGTGGAGGGAATTCTCTTTGTAACTATTGTAGTATTCATCTTCATGCTGGATTGGCGCAGCACGGTAATTGTTTCGATCATTATTCCGTTGTCGTTACTCTTTGCTTTTATGTGTTTGAAGTTAAAGGGAATGTCGGCCAACCTGCTTTCGATGGGGGCGATTGACTTTGGAATTATTATAGATGGTGCAGTGGTGATGGTGGAGGGGCTCTTTGTGTTGTTGGCAGCCCGGGCCCATGAATTGGGGATGCCCCAGTACAACAGTCTGTCAAAACTGGGACTTGTTAAAAAAGCAGGATCGGAATTGGGTAAGGCAATCTTCTTTTCAAAACTTATAATTATTACCAGTCTGGTTCCCATCTTCTCTTTCGAGAAAGTGGAGGGGAAAATGTTTTCTCCGTTGGCTTATACCCTGGGGTTTGCATTGCTGGGGGCGTTACTATTTACACTCACCCTGGTACCGGTGCTATGTAGTATTATGTTTAATAAGGATGTAAAAGAAAAACACAATCCAGTGGTTGATTTTTTTAACCGAATTGTTTCAGGTGGCTTCGCCTATACCTTGCACCACAGGAATAAAAGTTTTTGGGCTGCTGTGATTATCATACTGGCGAGTACATTTTCATTCAAATTTTTGGGCTCCGAGTTTTTGCCTACACTGAATGAAGGTGCATTGTGGGTGGAGGCCAAATTACCTATGAGTAGTTCTATTAATGAAACAACCAAGTTTGTTAGCATTTTCAGAGAGAAGCTCAATGAGTTTGATGAAGTGGAGTCAGTACTTTCACAGATCGGTCGTTCAAACGATGGAACTGATCCATCCGGTTTCTTCTATGTGCAATGCCAGGTAAATCTCAAACCACAAAAGGAATGGGAGCGAGATATTACCACTGAAGAACTCATTGAAGAAATGGATAAGAAACTCCGACAGTATCCAGGGGTAGTTTATAACTATTCACAACCAATTATCGACAACGTAGCGGAAGCAGTGGCTGGTATCAATGCCTCCCTGGCCGTGAAAATTTTTGGTGATAATCTCGAGGTTCTTAACTCTAAAGCAGATTCTATTGCCACCATTTTACGAACAGTAAGAGGGGTGAAGGATTTAGGTATTCTTCGCAACATTGGTCAGCCTGAGTTAAGCATTATTCTAAACCAAAAGAAGATGGCCGCCTATGGTATTACCATTGCCGATGCGGAAACAGTCATTGAGATGGCCATTGGTGGTAAAACGGCTACGCGTTTTTTTGAGCAGGAGAAAAAATTTGATGTGCGCGTTCGGTATGAAGGAGCCTATCGCAAGTCGGAGCGAGAGATCAGAGATTTGAAGGTGCCTTCGATAAAAGGAAACAAAGTGCCCCTCAAAGAAATTGCTGAGATCAAAGCAGTTACTGGCCCAGCCTTTATTTACCGTGATAACAACAAGCGCTTTATTGCCATTAAGTTTTCTATCCGCGAGCGAGACTTAGGTAGCACGATTGCCGAAGCGCAGGAAAAAGTAGATGCATCAGTTTCGATTCCGCGGGGTTATCGGGTTGCCTGGACGGGTGAATTTGAAAACCAGGTGCGGGCCCAACAGCGATTGACCGAAGTGGTTCCTATATGCCTTGTCCTGATTTTCTTCCTCTTGTTTGTTGCCTTTGGTAATGTACGGGACGCAGGTCTTGTATTAGTCAACGTACCATTTGCTATGATGGGCGGGATTTTAGCACTCCATGTTACAGGTACCATTTTCAGTATCTCTGCAGGAATTGGATTCATTGCACTCTTTGGGCTCTGTATTCAAAATGGGGTGATCCTGATTTCTGTTTTCAAAAAGAATCTAAGAAACGGAATGCCAATGCAGGGAGCTTTGATACGCGGAGTTGCCGAGCGTACCCGTCCGGTGGTAATGACAGCTATCATGGCCGCTATCGGCCTGGTACCCGCTGCTGTCTCAACAGGTATAGGTTCAGAAACCCAAAAGCCATTAGCCATTGTAGTGATTGGTGGATTAATCAGTGCTACGATTCTAACATTGTTGATTTTTCCGTTGGTTTTCCAATGGGGCTACCGCAATACTACTTCTGCTGCAGCTGTTGAAGACATCCGGAAGAAGGACTTTGAGGATTATGAAGGATAGAAGGTTATTTTTGGGATAGCTTTAGAGCAGTCCCAAAATTTTTAGTGTACTAAGTCAGCAAGTGAAACAGGTTATACTTCTATATCTTATTCTTCAAGGGCTGGTTTCAGTTGCTCAAGATCAACTGAATGAACTAACAGTAGACAGACCCGGTATTGCTGAAGCGCCATTTACCGTAGCGCCACGCACGTTCCAACTGGAAACCGGTTTTGATTACTATAAAAGAACGAGCGGGGAGATTTTTTTTCTCCCCGTTACTCTTTTCAGAACCGGGCTAAGTAAGAATACGGAACTCCGGATTTCTGTAAAAAATATTCAGGATAAAACATCCAGTCAAAAACTGAAAGGCTTTTCGCCTCTTACGGTAGGAATAAAAACACACATCATTGAGCAGCGAGGCTGGATCCCGGAAACGGATATTTTGGTTGACCTCATATTTCCATTAGGTAACTCTGATTTACAACCCGCAGATCTGGGTCATGATGTTCTCTTGCTTTTTCAGAACGACCTCTCTCCAAAAACAGCAATCAATTACAACATAGGAGTGATCTGGGATGGCTTTTCTGATGAAGAGCTATTCACAGCCTCTTTTTGCTTTAATTATTTACCTACTGATAAAGTAGGTCTCTTTATTGAGTACTTTGATTTTCTGCGAAGTCAAGGGGCGAAAGAGCATGGCATTGATGGAGGATTCACCTTTCTTCTGCATCGGATGATACAGGCCGATTTATCAGCGGGCCTTAGTTGGGTGGATGGTAACCAAAACCATTTTGTATCTTCAGGCATTTCATTTCGCATCGAATAACTATGAACTCACAATTGAATATACCTGCATCAAAACATCCAAGAATTATAATTGTCGGAGGCGGCTTTGGAGGAATTGAATTGGCCAAGCAATTAAAAAATAAACCTTTCCAGATTGTTTTGTTAGACAAGCATAATTATCATGCCTTTCAACCACTACTTTACCAGATTGCAACTGCCGGGTTAGAATCCTATTCCATTGCTTCACCCTACCGTGCCCTATTTGAGCGGCATAATAATTTGATTTTCAGAATGGCAGAAGTCACTGAGGTAGTTCCCTCTGAACAGACCGTCAGAACTACCATTGGCGATTTGAAATACGACTACCTGGTGATAGCTACCGGATCGACTACGAATTTTTTTGGGATGCAGGATGTGAAGCAACATGCCATGGCAATGAAATCAATTCCACAAGCCCTGGACATCCGGAGTATGCTCATTCAAAACTTTGAAAAAGCAGTTAATCTGGAACATAAAAGTGATGAACAGGAAAGTTTGATTGATATCGTGATTGTAGGGGGTGGCCCCACGGGCATTGAAACAGCCGGTGCTTTGGCAGAATTACGCAACCATGTATTACCCACCGACTACCCGGAAATAGATTTTAAAATGATGGACATCTATTTGGTAGAACTCGGGCCACGATTGCTTGCCGGAATGTCGGAGGAGGCCTCTTCAAAGACAAAACAATTCCTGGAAGAGTTAGGGGTGCAGGTTTGGCTCAATACTGGATTGGTTTCTTATGATGGATATAAAGCGATTTTTAACAATGGAAAAACAATTCTTACCACATCACTCATTTATGCTGCAGGCGTTGCCGGTGTAGTCCCGACAGGTTTCAATAAAGAATCCGTAGGCAGAGGCAATCGATTAAGTGTTGATGGTAAACTTCGGGTAAAGGGATACACGAATATTTTTTCTATTGGCGATGTCGCCTCTTTTATACCCGAAGAAAAGCAAGTATCATTGCCTATGGTGGCACCTGTAGCCATGCAAATGGGAACTTATCTTGCGAACTATTTAAAGAATGGTGTCAAAGATCAATACCCTGATTTTGTTTACCAGGATAAAGGAAGTATGGCTACTATTGGAAAACATAAAGCGGTGGTCGATCTGAAATATTGGAAGACGCAGGGAACCATGGCCTGGTTCATTTGGATGTTTGTTCACCTCATGTCTTTAGTGGGTTTTGGAAGTAAAATATTTGTTTTTCTCAGATGGGCTCAGGCTTATTTGGGTTCTGATAAAAAACATCGACTCATCATCAGGCCTTACCGGAAGCCAATTCCGGAATAAGAATCAAAACATTGGCAAGCTATTTTTTGGCTGGGGTTAGCTTTGCTTAGACCACACTAATCATTTTATTTCAACAGGTATCCATTCCGGATTGAATAACCGAAGTTCCTGTTACTTAAAAGCTCCAACCAGTAACCGTCATCGCGAAACGATCAAATCGGATTTCGCCCGCAAACGATTGTATCATCCCTTAAGCCCCTGAATTGGGGGACAAATAATCAGAATATCATCAATTTGTTATCCACAGGTTAAAATTTAACCACATTTTATAAAAATTATATTCATTTTTTGAAAATAGGATTAAAAAATACCCTATCGTAAACGAATTCTATTAAAAATATTCAAAACATAGTTAAAAATTAACCACAATACGTCAACATTGTACCGTAAACTAAAACTAAACCCTATGAAAAGATCGATTATCTACCTCGTTCTACTGGTGGGCTTCAGCGTGCTGGCTTTATTTATGCCGGCCGTGCCCTCCACGATCAACACCGAAGGTCTTAACTCCGGTGATATAGCATGGATGCTGGCGGCCACAGCCCTTGTGCTATTGATGACCCCCGGCCTCGCCTATTTCTATGGCGGTATGATCAACACCAAGAATATTATCTCCACCATGATGCAAAGCTTTATTGCTATGGGTGTGATCAGCGTGTTGTGGGTTGTAGTTGGATTCAGCTTAGCTTTTGGTGACTCCGTTGGCGGATTCATCGGTAACCCTGCATCCTTCTTCATGTTCCAAAACGTGCTTGATGGAAAACCGTGGTCACTGGCACCCACCATTCCATTGGTGTTGTTTGCATTGTTCCAGTTGAAGTTCGCCATCATTACACCAGCTTTGATCACCGGTACATTTGCTGAGCGTGTGCGGTTCAAGTCTTATATTATTTTCCTGGTGCTGTTCTCACTTCTTATATACGCACCGCTTGCCCACATGACCTGGCATCCGGATGGATTCCTTTTCAAGTTAGGTGTGCTTGACTTTGCGGGCGGTACGGTTGTACACATGTCGGCTGGTTTTGCTGCACTTGCTGCTTCCATCTATTTGCGAAACAAAAAGGAAATCAAAGAAGCCATTTCACCTGCTAATATTCCATTCGTGCTTTTGGGCACCGGCTTACTGTGGTTCGGCTGGTTCGGTTTCAATGCAGGTAGCGCGTTAGGTGCTGGCCCGTTAGCAGCGTCAGCTTTTGCTACTACTAATACAGCATCGGCTGCTGCCGGATTGTGCTGGGTATTAATTGATGCCGTGCGTGGCAAGAAGCCTTCGGCTCTTGGCTTCTGTATAGGGGCTGTGGTTGGTCTTGTAGCGATTACTCCTGCCGCTGGCTTTGTAACCATTCCTTCGAGCTTATTCATCGGTACAATAGCGGCAATCATCAGTAACGTAGTCGTTCATTGGAAATCTAAAACTTCATTGGAAGATACACTTGACGTATTCCCTTGTCATGGAGTGGGTGGCGCAGTAGGTATGGTGATGACTGGCTTATTAGCCAACACGGCTGTCAATGCAGCAAATACCACAGGTAATGGGTTACTCTTTGGTGAATTTAACCTCTTCAAAGTACATATGATTGCGCTTGTGTTTGCACTTGCCTTTATCATAATAGGCTCCTTCCTGATTTTGAAGATCACCGATTTGATTTCTCCGATGACCGTTAGCAGCGAAGAGAAATTAGTGGGTTCAGACTTCAGTCAGCATGGCGAAAATCTGCATCCTTACGAATCATCAAAAGAGTCGGCAGCAGCCGCCTGATTGAAAATCACCAAAGCGTCCCGGAGGATGTGAGATACCCGGCCGGGACCACTTTAGCTTAATGTTTAAAAAAACACGAATAAAATTATGAAAAAATATACAACACAATTGATGCGATTGAGCCTTGTCCTCGTCCTTCTGATAAGCGGTAAAAATTCCTTTGCACAGGATAATGTGATAGTTGCTTCGGCAGCCAAACCGACTGTTAAAGAGGAAAAAATAATTACAGAGGGAGATGTTAAGGAAGAGAAAGCAAAGGCAGAAGAAGAGGAGGATGGGAAATTTTCTGTTAGCGGTTATCTCGATACATACTATTTTACCAACTTCAACAAACCTGCCTCACGCGATAACATGGGTCAGTCAGGAGTGGGTCGTGGCTTTGATAGAAGGGTAGATCAGTTTGCGTTGGGGATGGTTCAAACCGTTTTCAAATACACAAACAGTAAATCTGAAGTGGTAGCTGACCTTGCCTTTGGCCCTAGTGCACAATATGGTAACTATGGTAACGTGCCGGTGATGGCACCTGCCTATGGCTATGCAATAGGTAATGATACCTGGTCATCCGTTATGATTAAGCAGGCGTATTTCAAATATAATGCCACCGATAAATTATCTTTTATCGCGGGACAGTTTGGTACCCACATTGGCTACGAGTATATCGATGCACCACTCAATTTTTTCTACTCCATCAACCATACCTTCAATAGCGGGATCCCCTTTTATCACACCGGGTTGAAATCAACCTACGCCTTTAGCGATAAAGTTTCGTTAATGCTGGGCGTAGTTAATGGTTTCGACTACGTATATGATAATAACCGTTCCAAAGGCTTGATAGGTCAACTTTCTTTGGTGCCAGCAGAAGGCCTGAGCGTTTATTTCAATTATATAACTTCGAATGAATCCAATGCAGATGCACTGGGAGATACTCCGGAAGGAAATTTTACTGTATATGATTTGAATGGTGGATACCAAGCATCTGAAAAATTATTCATTGGCTACTGGTTTATGTACGGAACTCAGAAGGGTACCCTTGGTGCTCCCGGAACATTTATTCCCGCTGACGGGAATGTAGATGAAAAGAAAAGCTGGTATGGCGCTAACTTATATCTCACCTATGCTTTTTCAGATGCATTTAGCTTAGGGTTCAGAGGTGAACATTTTGACAACAAAGACGGAGCCAGAGGTTTACGTAACGTAGATAGCTCCGGTCAGGCACTGGGTGCGTCCTGCAACACGTACACATTAACCGGTTCATTCACGCTTGCTGATGGCCACCTCTTACTAAAACCGGAATTGAGAATGGATGTGTTCAATAAATTGTCGGGCACTGGCAACGAACAATCACAACAGTTCATGGATGCAGACGGGCTTTATTCCAAAAATGGTCAGACCACATTGGGTATGGCCGCTATCTATAAATTCTAAACCTAACCTAAAACCTTGTCAGGTATGAGCCTGCCTGCGCGAAGCCGCTTCGGCAAAGGCAGGTTTGTCGAGACCTTAACCCGGTCTTCGACAAGCTCAGACTGACAACCCATAATAATTAACCACTAACTAACCCTACCATGTCGAAATCTAAACTCGAATACATCTGGCTGGATGGTTATACACCTACCCAAAGCCTGCGCAGCAAAACAAAAATTGTAAGAAACTTTGACGGCACACTCGAGAGCTGCCCCGAGTGGTCGTTTGATGGAAGTTCTACTGAACAAGCACCCGGTGGATCTTCTGATTGTATTCTTGCTCCTGTGGCGATCTTCCCTGATCCAGCACGTAAGAGTGGCTATCTGGTAATGTGTGAAGTATTGAGTCCCGATGGAACTCCACATCCCTCTAATGGTCGTGCACACATCGAAGATAACGATCGCGATTTCTGGTTTGGATTTGAACAGGAATATTTTCTGTGGAATCCGGCAACTAATAAACCACTGGGTTTTCCTGAAAACGGATTCCCCGCTCCACAAGGTCCATACTATTGCTCCGTGGGTGCAAAGAATGCCTTCGGTCGTCACATAATCGAAGAGCATCTTGACTATTGTCTCGAAGCAGGTATCAACGTAGAAGGGATCAATGCCGAAGTGGCTCCAGGTCAGTGGGAGTTTCAAGTGTTTGCCAAAGGGGCAAAAGAAGCCGGAGACCAGGTGTGGGTAGCGCGCTACTTATTGGAGCGCACGGCTGAAAAATATGGTATTGCCATCAACTGGCATTGCAAACCATTGGGAGCTACCGATTGGAATGGGTCGGGCATGCATGCGAACTTCTCTAACTCGCTGTTGCGCGAAGCAGGATCAAAAGATGTTTACGATATGGTGTGCAAAGCATTTGCCCCTGTAGTGAAAGAGCATATAGCTGTATACGGTGCAGATAACCATCTGCGCCTGACGGGCAAGCATGAAACACAGTCCATCGACAAGTTCTCGTATGGTATTTCTGATCGCGGTGCATCCATCCGTATTCCGATTGCAACAGTAGAGAATGGTTGGAAAGGATGGCTGGAAGACAGAAGGCCGAACTCGGCAGCTGATCCATACAAGGTAGCCGCGCGCATCATCACAACCGTGAAGATGGCGCCTCAACTTGAGCCTGTATTTGTCAGCATGAATGGCAACGGGAAGGGGAGGTAGACCTGCCCGTGTGTGAAGTAAGGGAGAGGCGCAAGCTTCTCCCTTTTTTATGCTTATGTCTACTTCCTGATAAGTTTAAATCTTGTTTTCTGATTGCCCACCATCAAAGTAAAGTATCCGTCCTCTAATATCTGAGCCCCAGTTTTATCAGGAAACCAAAGGCTTTCATTTGGCCTGATGGTAAATGAGTATTCTGCTGACTCACCTGGCTTGATTAATTTCTTGTCGTAATATTTCAAATCGCGAATAGGCCTTGAAAGACTGGCCACTTCATCATGTAAAAACCAGAGCACCGCTTCTTTGCCTTCGCGATTTCCTGTATTTTTTACGGTTACGGTTGCTTTAATTTCTCCGGCATCCGAAGTAATCACGGAATCGCTGAGTGTGAGGTTGCCATAGTCAAACGTAGTATAACTTAATCCTGATCCGAAAGGAACAAGACAAATGGGATTAGGTAGTTCATGCGCCAGCAAGACTTCGCTTATTTTATGATTATGTGGTACCAGGCGATTTACTTCTTTCGGAAAATTGAAACTCATCTTGGCGCTCGGATTTACTTTTCCACTGATAATCTCTGCCACAGCTTGCCCACCTTCGAAACCAGGAAGCCCACCAAACAAAACCGCCTGGCAACCATCATACACTTTTGTAATCACGCGTGGGCGCCCGCTGATCATCACGACAATAATAGGTTTCTTAGTAGCCTGTGCAATTTCAATCAAAGTAAGTTGATCTTCAGGAAGCGTAATATCCTGGATGCTTCCAAAGCCTTCAGAGTAAGCAGGCTCGCCTACAACTAAAACGATAGCATCTGATTTTGCTGCCTGTGCCTTGAGTTCACTAGCATTCGCGGCAAGCGTTACGCGCGATTGAGGAAATTCTTTCTGCAGGCCGGTGAAAACCGTGTGCATGTCTTTCGGATAAATAGTTTCATCGCTCGTCATCCATCGCAAGGTCCACCCTCCAGCTAACGCACTTTTTGAATTGGCATTCGGACCGGCTACTAAAAGATTTTTGATTTTTGAAGGATCTAACGGAAGTGGATTATCATTCTTCATTAACACAATCGATTCGCGCGCAGCCTCCAATGCCTTCGCACGATTCATGGGTGTACCAATTCTATTGAAACGATCGTTGCGTGGATATGGATTTTCGAATAGACCGATTTCCAGTTTCATTCTTAGTATGCGGGAAACAGAAAGGTCAATTCGATCTTCGCTGATCCTCCCTTCTTTAACCAACGTGCGCATGTGATCTCCGAAGGAAGTTGTATAAGGGGTCATCGCTACATCGACACCCGCCATGATCGCCTGGTAGGTAGCATCTTCTTCATCCACGGCAGTGCGGTGATTGCGATATAACCGGATGATATCTTCCCAGTCGGTAACAACTACTCCTTTGAATTTTAATTCATCGCGTAAAAGTTGAGTGAGCAAACGATACGATGAATGGACTGGCTCGCCATTCACTTCACCGCTGTTCACCATTACGCTCATGATGCCCGCATCAATTGCCGCTTTGAAGGAAGGGACGTGATATTCATACATGGCTTGTTCGGACATATCGGTTTCTCCGCGATCCCATCCATACTTGGGATCGGAATAACCCAGAAAGTGTTTGGCGGTGGCAGCAATTTTATAAGGTGCTATGTCGGCTTCTGCTTGCACCGTCTTTACATAAATTGAAGCCATTGTTTTTGATACGTAAGGCGACTCGCCCAGTGTTTCATAATACCGACCCCACAAAGGAGTGCGTGCAATATCAAGCACAGGCGCAAAGAGCCACTGATGGCCGATGTCTGCAGTTTCAATCGCTGTTACATGAGCCATGTCGGCCGGGAATTGGTTGTTATACGTAGCAGCTGTATTCAGCGCATGTGGAAAAACAGTTCCACCTGCCAGGTAGTTAGGGCCATGCATGTGATCCACTCCATAAATGATTGGAATTTTCAATCGCGACACTTCCATATTAATCTCCTGGATGTCTTTATAGAACTGATACCAGGTCTTAGCAGGTTCTGCGATGCCATTCAGAAAGGAACCAACATGATACTCGCGCAGAATTTTTCTCAGCCTGGCCGTATCTACTTTTGTGGTGATGCTTAACTCACTTCCGGCCCCCCAATTGGACTCTGTGACGATAGTTGAGTTGTTGAGTTGAGTCATCTGACCGATCTTCTCTTCGATGGTCATCTGGCTGAGCAGCTCATCAATTTTCTTTTCGATTTCGTTGTTTTCACTTCGTTCCAGTTTTAGTCTTTCGGCTACAGGTAATGTTTTGTTTTCTTTCGTTTCCGTTACAGAACAGCCCATGGCGATAGTGATAACGATCGCGAGGGTGAAGAAATTTTTGGTGCAGGGATGCATGGCGATTGGATTTACTTAGTGAATGCAAGGACGCAACAAACACACTGCTAAACCATGACTTATGTCAGCGAAATGCTTTTGGAGTTGGCTTTTCTGGGATGGTCACTCGTTACGTAACTTCTCCAGATCTCTTAAAATCTCCGCAACCAGGGCTTCGGTAACAATCTTACCTTTTTCAACGGTAGCCAGGGTGGCATCGCCCCATACACCCGAGGGCGAATACGTGCCTGTCTTATTATTAGGATCGCGCGTTAGGCCGCGACCAGTGGGCGAATAGTCCTTCACTGCTTTTTTCATGTTCACGGCACCCGGCTGCATGTATAAGATCATAGAGGTTTCGATTTCATCGGCATGCGTGCCACCTTCTTGCTGCTTGATTTTATTTTCTACCGCTTCGATACTTTTAAGATCGGTGAAGCGTAGGGTGATGCCCTCGGCAGCGAGTGTATCGCGCGCAGGGTTGAGCGCTCGCACAGTGCTAATGCCCGTGTTGAGTATGTAAAACTTTTTAGGGCCGAAGCGAGCCAGGCTCCGCACGATATCCACAACCAGGTTGCGGGCCGTATTGAGTTGAAGCGAAGTGGAGCCGGGGTACTCTACAAAGGCCGGATAAAAATGGTAGTTGATGATAGGCGCAATCACCACGGCAGCTTCCTTCCGAACACGCTCGGTTAAATACTCAGCTAGGATCAAATCATTTTTCAAGAGCAGGTGTGGACCGTGCTCTTTGGCTGCGGCCCCCAGCGGTATCACTACAATGGTTTGAGAAGTGAGAATTTTTTCGGCCTCTAGCCACGTAAGATCTTGCAGTAATATGCCGGGCGATTGAGAAAAGGCCAAAAGGGGCAGCAAGAGGAAGAACAGGAGTTTCATAATAAAAGGGGTCTGTAAACAAGGTACAGAATTTCGGAGCCCCTGGGTTTCATCTTCTAAAGATTCTTAAACTCCGCTTCAATAAAACAGGACAACAGACTTACTAATCGTAGGCATCGGAAAAAATAGTATTTTTGCGCCCTTATGAAAAAAATAATCGAATCAAGGAAGCTGTTGGGAGTTGATAAAGAGGTTGAATTAAAGGAATTGAAGACCCTATACCGGAATTTGATGAAGGATTGGCATCCGGATAAATTTCAAGATAATCATGATGCGAAACAGCATGCCGAAGAAAAAAGCAAGGCATTTATTGAAGCCTACCATCTTCTGGTGAGCGTGGCTCCCGAAACCCATGCCCACCAACTGGAGCAATACACCGAAGTAATCACTTCGTCACGCATGGTCGACTTTAAGTATAAAGCCCAAACCTTACAGATAAACTTTAATGATGGAAGTAGTTATGAATACTTTGGTATTCCGCATTCTATCTATAACAAATTTCTCAATTCGGATACCCCTGATCGATTTGCCCGCAGGCACATCTATCATTCTTACATTTACCGTAAGGTGAGCAAGGCGGTGGTTTAAATTACGCCCTCACCTTGAATCAAACTTTCGGCCTATTTATCGGGCATTACAAGAGCCATGATAATGTAGAGCAATAAGCCAGCTCCAAAAAACAGGAACGTGGCTACAAAAATAAGGCGCATTACGGTAGGGTCCAGGTCAAAATAGTTGGCGAGGCCGCTGCACACCCCAAATATTTTTTTTTCTCCTTTAATTAATTGCTTGGGCATATATTAAGGGTTAAATCATAGGCTAAAGTTGTAAAAATCAACTGAATCGAAAAAGCAGCAGTGATTTTTTGACGAAGTGAATCGATCGAAAGTAATCTATCCAATGAAACTCACTGCTTAACTAATCTGCTGCTGGCTTTAAATGATTCTCCGGTAACCTGTAGAGTATAAAGCCCAGAAGGTAACGAGGTAAAATCCAATTCCGGAGGCAAGAGACCCTGCTCAGAACTATACAATTTAATTAATTGGCCTGTCGTATTAAACACACGGATTTGATAAGCGTTCAGGGGTTCAATAAAAAGGATCCGTACAGTACTTACAGTAGGATTTGGATAAACCTGAATTACTTGTTGAACAAGTGACTCGCAGGCGGCCGGCAATAAATAGTTCGATTCAGATCGCGCCCAGATTTTTGAGACACCTCCCTCCAGTGATTTGGAAACGGTCTCAGATTCTGCTCCATCGCACCGATAGTTGATTAAGCTTTCAGTAACGAATTCCTGAATGCCGCTAAACGCATAGGCAAAACGAAATAAAATTCGAGTGGCCTTGCCAAGGTCATTGTATTCATATTCAGTTCTCATGCTGAATCCTTGACTTTGGTAATCGTTTACTAAAATCTGTCCTGAACTGTTGTAAGTAAAATTTGTTTCTCCCCCTGCCGCCCATGCATTAGCAATTGCGTCCCATTGATAGGATCGTATCACCGTGTTGTTTCCCTGGGCATCATATTCATATTCATTTTTGGCCGAACTCCCCCAAACTTCAGTCACCCGTTGATTGGTGGGATTGTAACTACACACGTATTCGTACGTTAATAATGTGTCGCTTGCTACCACACTATACTTTCGTTGAGCTACTAGGTTATTGTTTTCATATTCATAGGTATCAAATTCAGGAGCATAGCCTGTGTCTGAATAGGAAGTTCGTACGAGCACATTGCGACATTGTTCATCGGTGGTGTATTCAACCCGCGTTTCCGCTCCAGCCACATCATTTAAAAGGGTTTGCAATGTTAATGACGTGAGACAACCATTTGCCGAATAACCGTATCGAATGATAGTTTGCCATGTAGTGGAATTGTTGTAATAGTTTTCGGTCCATACCGTTTCGGTAAGTTGACTGGCAGAATTGTACGCATATGTCCTTAAGAATGTGCCCTCAATAGTATCACTACCGGTTCGAAAGTTTGTTTGTCGCTGCCAGATCTCCTGGCCTTCGGCATCATATTCTCTCTCAAATTTGTTTCTGATACCCCATCGTTGCTCTTTATCAATCCATGTGGAATAGCTGTTAACACGCTCCCGACCGTGATTATCATACTGGAAGAAGGTTTGTGATGATGGAATTTCGTTACCAGTATTTTCGTCCATTTGATAATAAGTTCTTTGAACCAGGAGGGGCTCCTGGCAAATGCCGGTACCGGTAATCAGAAGCATGGAAATTAGTATTCCAGATCTCATTTTTAAAGTTAATAAAAGTCAACTTCATTTACTTTATGGTTGGCACTATTCCAATCACATGAGTTTTTTCAAATCTTTTCTTACGAACCATTTACTAGAAAATTCAAGCACTCGTCAGTTAAATGATTGATCATTTAAAGATTCTGTCAATTTTTTGGTTGATTCTATTCCGTGTACATTTGTTTCCCGTCTGCATTTATATTATGAAAGCTCATTCTCTGTTTTTTGGGTTAGTTGCCTTATGGGCTACCTCATGCTCGCCAACAAAAGAGCAAAAGGCCACGGTAGATTCGCTACGCATTAATTACACCATCCGAAGCGTTTGGCCTCACGATACCGAGGCGTTTACTCAGGGACTCCTTATTTACAAAGGTGAACTTTATGAAAGCACCGGACAAAACGGCACCTCGTGGATTGGTATTGTAGATGTTAATACTGGGGTTGCCAACAAAAAAGTAATTCTGGATGACCGATACTTTGGTGAAGGAATCGCCATTTTGAATAATAAGGTTTATCAACTTACGTACACTACAAAAGTAGGCTTTGTCTATTCGCTGAAGGATTTTAAGAAACTCAAAGAATGGACATATCAGTCGGAAGGCTGGGGGCTTACTCATGACAACGTAAATCTGATTATGAGTGATGGATCCAACAAATTGCATTTTTTGGATACTATTACTCTGGAGATTGTTAAATCGGTGGCTGTTACGGATGAGCAAGGCCCAGTAAAAAATTTAAATGAACTCGAATACATTGAAGGCTTTGTGTATGCCAATGTATGGCAAACCAATAAGATTGTAAAAATAGATCCTGTTTCAGGCTATGTAGTTGGGCGTTTTGATTTGACGGCACTGGCAAACGATGCCCGCAAAGCGAGTCCGAAGGTAGATGTGTTGAATGGGATTGCCTGGCATCCGGATACGCGATCCTTTCTCGTTACCGGAAAACACTGGCCGAATGTTTACATTTTGAAAATTGATCAGGCGCTTAAGCCCGTCAATTAATGGTAATGCGTGTAAGCATTGTTTTATGTTTTCTTTCAGTGCTGAGTGTTGCCAATGCCCAGACTCCTTATATTCAGATTTTAGGAGTTGCACAAGATGGGGGCTACCCACACATCGGTTGTGAGAAGGCGTGTTGTGCGCCCGCCTGGCAAAACAGCGAACTCCGTCAATGGGTAGTTTCTTTTGCATTGGCAGATCCTGCCTCGGGTAAATGGTGGTTGTTCGAAGCTACTCCCGATATAAAAGATCAGTTGCACTATTTCCATTCGGCCACTATGGGTAAGTATAATTATTTACCCAGTGGTATTTTCATTACGCATGCACACATCGGCCATTATACCGGCCTGATGCAATTAGGTCGTGAAGCCCTTGGCAGTAAAGAAGTGCCGGTGTATGCACTGAGTAAAATGAGTAAGTTTTTGGAAACGAACGGACCCTGGTCGCAGTTGGTTTCATTAAAAAACATTTCCATTCAGAAACTTAACGCTGATCAACCCTTGACATTAACACCTTCCATTCAGGTAACGGCATTTACAGTTCCGCACCGCGATGAGTTTTCGGAAACAGCAGGATTTCGGATCGACACTTCTTCAAAGAAATATCTCTTTATCGCAGATATCGACAAATGGGAGAAGTGGAATATAAAGATTGAGAAAGAAGTGGAACGTGCCGATATCGCACTGTTGGATGCAACCTTTTATTCGGCAGATGAATTGCCACACCGTGACATTCTGGAAATTCCGCACCCTTTGGTAAAAGAGACCATGAAACTTTTTGAAAACCACTCCGCCCTGAAAAGGAGGATTCATTTTATACACTTCAACCATACAAATCCTTTATTGCGAAGTAGCGGTCAGCGAGATAGCCTTAAGAAGGCTGGATTTAAAATAGCAGCACTTGGAAATATATATTGAATTTAGTTTCCAGAAATCAACTTTTTGTTTTTAAACTGGTCATCCCAAACAGCGAGCCCGGGTTTGGGTTGCAGGTTGATATCAACTAAGCCGAGGTAAGCAAAATATCCAATGGATGCAGGTACGGACGAAGGCAGCGCTGCGACATCAAGATCGGTAAAGAGCAGTTGAAAAACAGCTGTAGCCTTTACTTCATTCAACAGGTGACTGTGATGAGCGATATAATCGCGTTGTAATTCAGGCGAACTGATGAATGATGTGTTGGGTGTTGTAACCGAAGCTGATGTCCAGCCTCCTTCCGTAACAAACACTGTAAGATTTTTCCCATCCAATAAACGAGAGTAATAATTGGTTGGGATATTCGTGGGTTTATCAAAACCAAAATAGGCATAGGATGAAATACCCAATTCTTGCGCAAAAGGAAAGTCGACAAAATCCTGGGCTACTCCCTTGTACATTCCGCCAATTAATTTACCCCAGGCATGATCGGCCTGCACACTAACACTTAATGGGACAGTTGTATTGCGTGCCCGCACAGCTTGAGCGGCTGCATTCGCGGCCTGCTTTACGCCATTATAGATAGCAGCCGGTGCGGCATCGCGGATCAGGTTGGTTTCGAGAGCAAGGCCCAGGTGATCGGGTTTTAGAATACTATCCATGGCGATCACAAATTTTTGATAAAGTAATTGCATATCCGTATCAGCAATACTTTTACCGGCCTCTTGTAACGCAACTGCATCTGAGGTTCGGTCCAATCCATTTTGCGGATCGATATAGACCCATAACTTAAATTTCTTGTCGCGATAAATATCTACCAGGACTTTGTAGTTGTTCATCACGTGATCATTGATCGAACCACCAGCAAGCAATTCTGTCCAGGGCACTTCGGTTGTAATCATAGCGGCATCTGCCCGCTGGGTCCATAGATTTAAAGATTGTATAAAAAGATCTAGATTATCAAAACGAGGCGCTGAGTTTTGAAACCCCATGCGGTAGGTGCGTGTGGTGGTGTCTTCATCATTTTTGCAGGAAACGAGTATCAACAAGCCAATGAGTGAGAGAATACGAATCATGCTAGTAATTTTAAAAGAAAGTAACTTGGCTAATTTAGTTGATTGCCCCTATAACACCAAAACAGCTGAATACCCTTAGCCCTCAATATAAAAAAGTTTTTAATGAAGGAATTCCATCACTTTCTCAAAACTTACCCAATAAATATTACCGGTGCCGTTTAGAGTTTGTTGATTGATCTTTTGAATCTGATTGTAGGATGCTTTTGTTTCGAATGATACCGGTAGGGGAGCCCTTTCACTTGTAAAGAACAAAATCTTTTTATCAGGGCTTACATAAGGGCAATAATCGAGGCGCGATGAGTTCAACGCCTTTAGATTTTTGGAAGGCAGCCATTTACCACGTGCATCTTTAGCACTTATGTACAAATCTCCCCGGCCTGTGTCATCTTTACGGCCATATCCGGTGAAAAGAATAAATTGTTCATCTGGATCAACGAAGGCATTAAACTCAAAACCTTTTGAGTTGACGGCTGTGTCCATGGCAATGGGCATTTCGAACTCACCGTTTCTCCATGAGGCCATAAAAATATCTTCACTGCCCACACCTTCTTTATATTGAGCAGTGAAATACAGATTGCCACTTTTCGCAATGGAAGGATAAAACTCGTCCGACTCCGTATTAACAGAAGTTCCCAGATTTTTTGGCCCGCCCCATACATTTTCCTTTCGCTCTACTACCCAGAGGTCAAAATCTTTAGGCTGATTACCTTGCAAAGGCCTGTTAGAGGCGAAGTATAATTTCTTTCCATCGGCACTGAAGGCAGGTTCCAGATCACTAAACATTCCGGCAAACGAAACCACTTCGGGCTTCGACCATTTTCCATTTTTATCTTTCCGGCTGAATACAATTGTTTGAAAGCCAGACTGTGGTGTTGAGATCGTATAGTATATCTCAGTGCCATCTGGTGTAAGAGCGAAGTCGCGTTCATTCATGGGTGTGGAAACAAATCCTTCTGCAAGCAGGGTAACGACAGCAGGAGGATAGGCAAATTCAAATTCTGATTGGCCGATTACAAAAAGGGGGAGAACAAGTACAGCGATGGTAGTCAAGAGTTTTTTCATAGAGTTCAACATTGAGGAAAATTAATTACAATCTACGTTCACCATTTAAATCAGTGGTTAGCGTCTCGCTCATGAAGTTAAAGAACGGGCGAATGCTTTTAAAGGTTTTATTAACCTGATCTAAAAAATCATTACCGATAACTTCCTTATCGGTAAAGGAATGCTCAAACCAAAATTGCTTGTAACGCAACAGGTCAATGGCCGTATGATCTTTGTCAAAACCCCGGGGTGCTGTTTTTACCTGATCGCCCAGCATTTCTCCAAAATGAGTCTGAATGACTTTTGAGTTAATCAAACGCCTCCATTGTTTATGATTAGTATCAATGTCCTGACGGATGCGCAACAAATCCTCTGCACTCGGATAGGTAAACCCACACCCTACACGCGATTGTCCGGGTTTTATCCAATAATAGTAACCACCACGAAGCATCGGCTTTTGCCGTCTCAGGTTTCCGGCAAAGCGCGGATTGTAAGGAGTCTTGTCTGTCGAGAACCTTACATCATTATAAATTCGGTACAGACTTTCTTTTCCAGATTGAGTTTCAAGACGGTCGTGTTCGTTCATTTTTTCGATTAACTGATCGATGAATAGAATCATATTCGCCTGGGCTTCCAGATAGCGGGATTTATGGGATACAAACCATTCCCGGTTATTGTTTTTAGCAAGGTCTTTTAAAAAGATGAGAGTGGTTTTTTCAATGACAGCCATGAGATTACTTAATCATATGCAATCAAACTTTTCTAAATGTAACAACTCCTTTGGTCAGATGAGAAACCGGATGTGATCTGGATTATTTATTTTCTGAAATGACATCCGTCATAGATCAGTTGAAGAGGGGTAGGTATCTTTTATTGTTCAACAGAAAAGAGGGTACCATGAAAAAAGGGCTGATTTGACCTTAAATTTAGTTGCCTCAGAACAAAACAAACGCAACACTTAAATAGGAATAAAAATGAAGACGGCAATTTTCACAACAATCGCAATAACCTGTTTGATGGTCATTCCTATTTTATTCCTGGCAAGTCATAGGAAGCGAGTAATCAGGTTGTCGCGCCTGGCTGCCTTGGCCTTTGCTTTTATAATTGGAGGATTGTTTCTGTCACGCAAGGAATTAGTAGGTTTTAGCCTGTTGGGGGTAGGCTTAGTACTTGCTATTATTGATATAATTAAAAGGAGGAAACAAAATTATAAATCACATGCATCTCACTGAACAATCGCCAGAATATAAACCACTGCACATAAGCAGTCCATCTTTTGAAGCAAACCAACTCATTCCCTCGAAATACACATGTGAAGGAAAAGACATCAATCCGTCACTGGAGATTGCGGGTATCCCGGAAAAGGCTCACAGCCTTGTTTTGATTGTGGAAGATCCGGATGCCCCCGGAAAAACATGGGTGCATTGGCTGGTGTGGAATATTCCCATCACACATCATATTATGGAAAACAGTGTGCCTGGAGAGCAAGGAAGGAATGATTTTAAACGCGTGGCCTGGGGTGGGCCATGTCCACCTTCGGGCACACATCGTTATTTCTTTAAGGTGTATGCATTGGATACGCTACTTAAGCTCTCTTCTAAAACAACTAAGAAAGAATTAGAGCAAGCGATGGGCGAACACATTCTTGCCTTTGGCGAATTAGTGGGTGTTTACAAGCGACAAGGATTGTAAACAGTTCTAAAAAACCAATTCATGTTTCGACAAGCTCACCATGACATTTGATTGGAATTAGTCTTTTGTTTTGGTCTTGGGCGGATTTCCGGGTTGAATCAGTTTTGCTACCAATCCTGTCCAACCGGTTTGATGACTTGCGCCTAACCCTCGGCCGGTATCGCCATCAAAGTATTCATGAAACAAAAGATGATCCTTAAAATACGGATCGGATTGTAATACTGAATTGTTGCCATGAATAGGTCTATCGCCATTCGCATCTTTCTTAAAGAGTTTCACCATCCGTTGAGAGAGTTCGTTAGCAATTTCGCGTAAGTTCATCAGGTTGCCGGAGCCAGTAGGATGTTCTACTTTAAAGTCATCTCCGTAATAATTATGAAATCGGTACAGCGATTCGATAATCAGGTAATTAACGGGGAACCAAATCGGTCCGCGCCAGTTGCTGTTGCCACCAAATAAATAGGAATCGCTTTCGCCTGCCTGGTAGCGCACCGAAAACTGACTGCCATTGGCATGCAACACATAGGGATTATCAAGATGGTGTCGCGAAAGTGCCCGCACACCATAAGCCGAAAGAAATTCTTTTTCATCCAGCATGCGTTTCAGCAACCGCTTCATGCGATGGCCGCGTAATAACGATAATAAGTGCCGTTGATTTTTTCCGCGATCACCCCAACGCGAAATCAGGTTGGCAAGGTCGGGCCGGTTCTGCAAAAACCAATCGAGCCGTGCGGTGAACTCAGGCATCTTCTTAAAAATTTCTTCATCCAGCACTTCTACAGCAAAGAGCGGAATCAAACCTACCATTGACCGCACTTTTAGTTTAATCCTATCATTATTAGGTAAGTGCAGCACATCATAAAAAAATTCATCCTCCTCATCCCACAGGTTGATCCCTTCATTGTTCACGTTCGACATAGCCCCTGCGATGTAGAGAAAGTGTTCGAAGAATTTCGTGGCCAGGCTTTGGTAGGTAGGGTTCCCTTTAGCAAGCTCTAACGACATGCGCAGCATGTTGAGTGTAAACATGGCCATCCAACTTGTGCCATCCGATTGTTCGATATACCCACCCGTTGGCAAGTGGGTACTGCTCCGGTCAAACACGCCAATGTTATCCATTCCTAAAAAGCCGCCTTGGAAAATATTGTTACCGTTTACGTCCTTCTTATTAACCCACCAGGTAAAATTGAGCAACAGTTTATGGAATATTTCTTCCAAAAATTTTCGATCACGCTTGCCATCCTGCAACTTACTGTCTATTCGATACACGCGCCAGGTTGCCCACGCTTGCACGGGCGGATTGACATCGCTAAACGCCCACTCGTAAGCCGGCAGTTGGCCATTGGGATGCATGTACCATTCTTTGGAAAGCAATAATAGTTGATGCTTGGCAAATTCAGGATCAATCAGTGCAAAAGGAATAGCATGAAAAGCCAGATCCCACGCTGCATACCACGGATACTCCCACTTGTCAGGCATGGAGATTACGTCTGCATTATGCAGGTGATTCCATTCGTGATTGCGGCCTCGCTTACGCTCAACAGGTGGTGGAGGTAAATGAGGATCACCTTTTAGCCATACATCAAGATCATAAAAATAAAATTGTTTGTTCCACAACATGCCGGCCAGGGCTTGTCGTTGAATGTTTTTTTCTTCAGCATCTGAAATTTCATTTTGCAGATCAGCATAGAAATCATCGGCCTCTTGCTTTCGTTTTTCCAGGATAGTGTCAAAGTCCTTAAAAGGTTTTGGTACGTAGTGTGGAGCCAAACGCAAACGTACTGTGTTGGATTGCCCCGGCTCTACCGTCCAGTCGATCCTAAATGCTGCTTTTGTTCCTTTGTGAATTTTATTAATGGCTGCCGGATAATCAAACACAACGTAATCATTGATGCCATCTTTGAAAGTACCGGGCAGAAAATGTTGGTGCAGTCTCCAGGTGTTGGTTTCATTTTCACAGAATAGAGCTTCAGCCTTGCCATCACAAAAGAGATAGTAATCTCCTAATTGCTTGTGACTTGCTTTCATTACACCCTTGTCATCCAGATAGATCTCTGGTTTGTAACTATCATAACCCCACGTCCACGTGTTGCGAAACCAGACTGTGGGTAGAATTTCAATTGCAGCCGCTTCAGCTCCACGGTTAGTAACCGTAATCTGCATGAGCAAATCATTTGATTCTGCCTTTGCATAGGTTACTTCTACATCAAAGTATCGGCTGTCGTTAAAGATGCCGGTGTCGATTAATTCAAACTCTGGGTCGTGCTTACCCCGTCTGCTGTTCTCTTCAGCAAGTTGATTATATGGATATTCATTATGCGGATACTTATACAGCATGCACATGTAGGAATGGGTAGGCGTTGAATCGAGGTAAAAGTAAAGCTCCTTAACATCTTCACCGTGGTTTCCTTCCGGATTGGTAAGCCCAAAGTAACGTTCTTTAATAATCGGATCTTTCTTATTCCAAACCGCGAGTGCAAGACAAAGCAGTTGTTGATCATCTGAGATGCCTGCAATACCCTCTTCGCCCCAGCGATACGCTTTACTGCGGGCCATGTCGTGGGTGATGTAATTCCAGGCATCTCCGCTAGCGCTATAATCTTCACGTACGGTACCCCATTGCCTGTCGGTAAGGTAGGGTCCCCATTGCCGCCAGTTCTTAACCTTATCACGGTCTTCAATCAATCGTAGCTTTTCCACTGTCATACTTCTTGAAAAGTAAGAAAAAAATGCGACCCAGCCTGATAAGATTATTCTATATCTTGAAGCAGAATGAAGGACAACAAGAAGATATCTAGCTTGTCGGACTTGAAGAACGCCAGCAGCCCGGTAAAATGGGTAACAATGGTTACACTTTATCGAACCATTGCTTTCCCCATCTTGCTATTTCTGATTTTCACCAACCGAATTGATATTTTCAAATGGTTGCTGATCATAAGTTTTCTAACCGATGCGGTAGACGGATTTCTGGCGCGCACGTTCAAGGCTAACAGTGTGCTGGGCGCAAAGTTGGATTCGATTGGTGACGACCTTACAATATTGGCGGCAGTGATCGGACTCAGTGTCGCCAAAACAGAGTTCCTGAAAACAGAGTGGTTGATCTTTGCAATTCCGCTCGGTTTATTTTTTATTCAGCTTGCCGCAGCGATTATCAGGTACAGAAAGATGAGCAGCTTTCATACCTACTTGGCCAAAACAGCAGCAGTCCTTCAGGGATTCTTTTTGTGTTCTATGTTTTTGTTTGATCAACCTGCCTACTGGTTATTTTATACAACAGCACTTATCACTACGCTTGAGCTGATTGAAGAAATCATTATTGTTTTTGTTCTCCATGAATGGAAAACAAATGTGCGTGGATTGTATTGGGTAATTAGAGATTCTTAAAAAGAAACTTAAATCTTATAATTTTACCCAATGGAAATAAAAATTCCGTTTTATCAGGAGATTAATCATTTCCTGGAAGGAATTCAGTCGCGGCATCGAACGTCCAACCCTTTATTCTTTTGTCTTCGAATGGAGGACACCTATCCTCATACCCGAGATGTGATGCCACCCTTTAAGAAGGATTTTTATTTTGTTTCATTCATCACTAATGCCGGTAACACAGCCATTCAATATGATGACAATAATGAATCGCAGCTTGATTCATTTCTGGTTTTTCAATCTCCCGGCCATATCTATAGTTGGCACCGCGACAAAAAAGTAAAGGGCTATCTGATCTATTTTAAAAAGGAATGCTTTTCTTTTTTCCGACCTGATTTTGAGAAAGAGTTCCCCTTCTTCAATGTGATGCAGACTAATTTCTTTAAAATCAACAAAAAGACCTTCCAAAAGTTTGAGCCCTATTTTCAGGAAGTGTTTGATGCCTACTATGCCAGCTCAACAAATCATTTTCAGATAGCGGCATTGAAATTTTTGACATTATTGTATGAATTGAAGGGGTTTGCTTTGGCATCTCAGCAATGGCAATCGGGATTTTCCACTCCTCAGCAAAATTTACTACATAAGTTTTTACAACTGGTCAATAACTATTACCTCGAGAAACGGACGGTGGAAGAATATGCGGATTTGTTAAACATAACTGCGCACCATTTGTCTCAATCAGTTAAGCAAGCTACCGGAAAAAATGCCTTGTCGTATATCAATGATAGATTGATCTCGGAAGCAAAATCACTGATTCGGCATACTGAGTTTGATATTTCAGAAATTGGCTACCAGCTTAACTTTTCCGATCCCGCTAATTTCGGTAAATTCTTTAAGAGGCATGCAGGCGTTACCCCGTTGGAGTTTCGCAAGACATCCTAAGAATACCATCTTACCCCACTTTTTTACCAGTCAACAGTGATGGTTAGAATTTACCTTTGATTCATAAAATCAAACAAAACACTTATGAAAATAGCCGTATTTGGAACCGGGATGGTAGGAGATACCATCGGTTCAAGATTAATTGAGTTAGGTCACCAGGTAATGATGGGTTCTCGCATGGCCAAGAATGAAAAAGCGTTGGCTTTTATGGCTAAACACAAAGCAAATGCTAGTACTGGTACCTTTGCTGAAGCAGGAAAATTCGGTGAGATTATTTTTAATTGCACCAAGGGCGAAGGCTCAATCGATGCTATCCGATCGGCTGGCGATGCTGTGAATGGGAAAGTTCTCATTGATATTTCCAATCCGCTGGACTTCAGCAAAGGAATGCCACCTTCTCTCATTTCATCGCTGTCGAATACCAACTCATTGGGTGAAGAAATTCAAAAGAATTTTCCAAAGCTTAAAGTAGTAAAGACCCTAAACACAATGTGGTGTGGCCTAATGATTAACCCGAATTTGATTGGAGGTGGTAACCATACCAACTTTATCTGTGGTAATGATTCGGATGCTAAAGCAAAAGCAAAATCATTATTGAATGAGTTTGGCTGGAAAAATGAAAATCTCCTCGATTTGGGTGACATTACTAATGCTCGCGGAAGTGAAGCGGTCTTACCTATTTGGTTAAGGGTTTGGGGCGCTACCCAGAACGGTGCCTTCAATTTTAAAATTGTAAGTTAACCAGTATGGCGATCGGAAAGATTATTTTGGTTACCGGGTCAAACAAAGGCATTGGTTTCGAAGTTGTTCGTCAGCTCGCCAGACAAGGCCATACAGTAATTCTTTCTGCTCGCGATAAGGATAAAGGAATACTTGCTGCTGAAAAGCTAAAACAAGAAAATCCATCTGTGCATTTCTTATGGCTGGATGTTACACAGGAGAAAAGTGTTATTTTAGCGGCTGAGAAAATCAAATCACAATTTGGCAAGTTGGACGTTCTGATTAATAACGCAGCCATTTTATTGAGAGAGGATCAAAATCTTATTACAGACCCTTCTGAAATCTTTAATCAAACGATGTTAACCAACGTCCACGCTCCTTTAAGTATGGTGAAGCATTTTCTTCCATTGATTGCTAAAAACGGGCGAATTATCATGACGTCCAGTGGCGGGGGCAGCATGACTGATCCGGTGGGCGGCTGGTCGCCAGCTTATTGTGTCTCAAAATCAGCGTTAAATGCGGCCACACGACATCTGGCTTATGAATTGTCCCATATACAAATAAATGTAAATGCTTACTGTCCGGGTTGGGTGAAAACGGATATGGGCGGAAAATCTGCTCCGAGAAATGTTGAACAGGGGGCTGATACTGCTGTTTGGCTTGCCACAACGGAACAGATTTACACAGGTTTATTTTTTAGAGATCGGAAAGTTATTCCATGGTAATACTCTTCAAGAACCTGTAACTTTATTTTTCAAATTCAACCTTCATTATGGTTCAAGCCGTCTCAGAAATTTCACTTCGACAAAAACAAATCGTGGATGAATACCGAAAGCAGTTGGATAAACATATTACCGAATTGCGCAATGGGCTTGCTGAGAAGACCTTTGAGATAAAGGACTTGGCAGACTTGCTACATATCCACCCAACTCATCTTAGCAACACACTTAATGAGGTTTTGGGGGCATCACCGTGCGATTTATATGAGCAGCGACTATTGGAACTTTCAAAGGAACTTCTGCTAACCACAAATATGTCGATTGGTGAAGTCGCTCATCAATTGTATTATGATCCTTCCAACTTCACTAAGTTTTTCAAGAATTACACAGGTCAAACACCTAAGCAATTCCGGAAGGGAAGTATAGTCCAATGAAATTCTGAAGTGCTCACCATTTTTCCGGAAGTGTTCACCATTTTTTTAGGTAGGCTTACAATAGCTTTACAGCATATTTAAATTTTGAAAGCTATGAGAAAAAAAATCGCATTGGTAACCGGAGGAAGTCGTGGTTTAGGCAAAGACATGGCCTTAGCGTTGGCCGAAAAGGGTATTGATATAATTCTTACTTATCGCACTCAAAAGGAGGAAGCAGAGAAAACGTCTTCCTTAATCAGGCAAAAAGGCAGAAAGGCTGCATCCTTATTTTTTGATGCTGCCGATGTTGAGGGATTAGATGGATTCGTTCTGAATCTAAAATCAACATTGGAAGAGTGGCAAGCATCTCATTTTGATTTTTTGATAAACAACGCAGGAGTTGGGGCTACACTACCTATCCCACACGTGTCGGAGGAGGATTTTGATAATCTTCTGAACATTCATTTTAAGAGTGTCTACTTTCTTACTCAAAAATCAATTCCGTTGTTGAACGATAATGGAGCCATTATCAATATTTCCACAGGCACTACTCGTTTTTGTGTTCCGGGTTATTCTGTCTACTCATCTATGAAAGGGGCAGTAGAAATTTTTACAAAATACCTTGCAAAGGAATTTGGGTCAAAAGGTATCCGGGCAAACATCGTGGCTCCGGGTCCGGTGGAAACAGATTTCAATAATGCCGCCATTCGCAGCAATCCTCAAATGAAAACCTTCCTAAGCGGACTCAGTCCACTTGGGCGTGTTGGTAATGCCGATGATATTGGAAGTGTTGTTGCGTTTTTGTGTTCGGATGATGCCAAATGGATTAATGGCCAACGGATAGAAGTATCGGGCGGAATTAATTTATAAGGTTGCTTAGAAAACAGGGTAGTGGTAGATCACGCTGCTCTTTTACTTTTATCATCTAATCAGCTACCAGCCGATGAGTTTTCTTCAGGAATTTTGTGAAAAGGTAAACTACCGTAACAGCAAGTATGATGATGCCAAATAAAGTAAGCTTTTCCTGAATGTCTCCATACAATTCAGGGTGTTCATACTGTGCCTTCATGATCAGCATGATCCCCAGCAAAGTTCCGGTAAACGTGGAATTGTATTCTTTCAACAAAACCCGTTTCCAGTTAAACTGATGTGCCTTAAAGGTTTTTGAAATGCCTTTCAGGTTCGGAAGCCAGCGATTGACATCGTTAGCGTACTCATCATAAGCAGGACCGAACTTTCCTCTTAGAAAATTTTCTTCAGCGGCTACAATCGCTATGTAAGTGAAAATGATAAGCGGAGTGATAACAGAAAAAAACAACACTGAATTTGAGGCTACGCCCATTCCAATTCCAACCAGTATGTTGCCTACATAAAGGGGATTGCGGCAATGCGAGAAAATACCGGTTGTAACAAGATCCTGGGCATAAACTTTCCGGTTCTGACCGCCCCGAATGATATAAACTAATCCAATCGTTAGGAAGCGAATAAGTTGCCCGGCTATACTTATGCCCAATCCAATGACAAGAGCTATCGTTGGATTTTGAAATAATTCGGGAGCCGGTACCAGAATCAATAAAAAGAAAACCGGTAACAACACGTTCCGGTAATGAAAAAGGAAATTACCAATCTTTACCATGAGGCGATTTTTGAATGCTTATTTAATGGCAACAATGCCTGCAAAATTGTACCACTTGAAAAACACTTCGCAATGACGGAATCCCTTTGCTAGAATCATTTCACGGTTCTCCAATAGCTTGTAAGGAATCAACACATTTTCAAGTGCTTCCCTTTTTTGCGCTATCTCAATGTCATTATAATTGTTTCTTCTTTTGAAATCGTAGTAATACTTAATGAACATGCGGTTGAACAACGAATCTTCACCAAGAACTTTCTCCACCAGGATTAAACATCCATTATCGTTCATTTGATTATAAATCTCCTGAAGCAGTCGTTCGCGATAAAGAGGCCTGATGAATTGCAAGGTGAGACACATGATAACTACCGATGCATTGGGAAGTTGCACCCCTACATTGAGATCCTGATTTTTGATTTCAAATTTTCGGGTGACACCGCCTTCTTTCAGATTCTTAATGCACTGAGCAACCATTTCATCGGAATTATCAAATCCCACAAACTCGATGTCATTGGATAATACTGGGTCCAGGTTGATCAGGGTAGTTCCGGTTGAGCATCCCAGATCGTATACAACCGAACCAGGGGTTGCAAAATCTTTCCCCATTTCAGAAATCATTCGTTGCATTTCCAGGTAATAGGGCACCGAACGGGTTACCATGTTATCGAAAACCTTTACTACGGATTTATTGAAACTAAAATCTTCTATAGTTTTTTTCGGATCCTTAAATACTTCATCGTGTTGCATAGGTCTGTAGGTTAAATGCGGGCCGAAATTTAGCAAGAAATGGAATGTGATTGGTGGGAAGGGTATATATTATAAGGAGTCATTCAATGCCTTGATTTGGTACCCAATCTTATGAGCAATTCAGAATCAGGAGGTTAGGTCTAGTCATTACTGCATTCTCGTCAAAACGCCAAATTCAACCTAAAAATGAAGTATTTCTTGATTACGGGAACAATTCGGATCAAATAGTTGTATATACAACAGTTGTATGTATTTTTGTTAAACCTCTGAAATTATGAACCGAAAAGAATTTATTAAAACAGCACTTTCAGCTTCCGTGATGATGACAACTGCGGAGGCAAAGCAGGTTGAGGCTAAAGGAAATCATCACTCCGTTGTAGGATTTGAGCATTTACCACCAAAAACAGAAAAGATTATGAATACCGTTTTACACAAAGCCAGCACCCGCGGCCATGCAAACCACGGTTGGCTCGACACAAACCACACATTTAGTTTTGCTCATTACTATGACCCGGCACGCGTTCAGTTCGGAGCGCTGCGTGTACTGAATGACGATTTTGTTGATGGCGGCATGGGCTTTGGCACGCACCCGCATGACAATATGGAGATCATTTCTCTTCCTTTATCAGGAGACCTTGAACACAAGGACAGTATGGGCAATGTGGCGGTGATCAAACAAAACGATGTGCAGATCATGAGTGCCGGCACAGGCATTTATCATAGCGAATACAACAAGAATAAAGACAAGAAGGTAAATTTTCTACAGATATGGGTCTTCCCAAAAGTCAGAAACATTGAGCCCCGGTACGATCAAATCAATTTTAAACCGGAGGATCGCGTCAATAAACTTCAACAGATAGTAAGCCCATCAAAGACTGATGAAGGTGTGTGGATCAATCAGGATGCGTGGCTTCACCTTGGCAATTTGAAAAAGGGCTTTGCTACAGACTATTCGATTAAGCAAAAGGGTAATGGTGTATATGCATTTGTGATTGAAGGGGATGTCACCATCAATACCCAGAAGTTGAACAAGCGCGATGGCTTTGGAGTCTGGGATGTGGATAAGCTTTCAATCTCTGCTGACAGCGATTCAGAAGTGTTATTGATGGAAGTACCGATGGATTGAATGGAACCATCCGTTAACATCCTCGTCATCGGTCGGCATCCGCAAATCATGGAAACAGTTTTGCGATTGATCAATACTCAGATAGAATGGAAAGCGATGGGCGCACTTGTTGATAACGAAGCAATTGAGAAATTTAATTCAGACAATATTGATTTAGTACTCATTGGCGGAGGGGTAGAAGATGAGTCAGAAAGAAGGCTTAAAACAGAATTTGAGAAGGTCAATCCACAAATTAGAATGATCCGTCACTACGGTGGCGGGAGTGGATTATTATTTAATGAAATACAGGAGGGATTATTAAATTAAAAAAAAGTAGACTCCGACTCCCCTCTCCTATGGAGAGGGGCTGGGGGTGAGGTTTATGAAATCAAGAACCGTATCTCGTTTACTTTACGCGCACCAGGCCGACATGGGTGGTATGCCTATTCGTCAGCCGTTGCCAACCCAACAGGTGCAGCAAATAGATCCCTTTTTGTTGTTACACCATGCCAACATTAAAGCGCCATCTCATATTGAACCTGATCATGCTGGTGTAGGCCCACATCCACATCGTGGTTTTTCTCCTGTAACATTTATTTTTCAGGGGGGCGTGCATCATCGTGACAGTCGTGGAAACGATAGTGTGATTTATGCCGGGGGCGCACAATGGATGAATGCGGGAATGGGGATTATTCATAGCGAACGACCTCCGCACGACATTCATGAAATTGGTGGGCGACAGGAAATCATTCAGCTTTGGATTAATACGCCCGCTAAAAATAAAATGGATCAACCCGCTTACTATCCGCTGAGTGCGGAAGAGGCACCCGCTTTTGTAAGTGAAGATGGAGCTGTAAATGGGAAAGTGTTTTCCGGAGAAGTGCATGGAGTTAAAGGACTGATTCCCTCACAGGCAACCGTAAATGCCGCTACTCTTGAATTCAAAAAAGGAGGCACCCTTTCTATTGCAATTCCAACCAATCACAATGCTTTTATTTATTTGCTTGACGGTAAACTTCGCGTAGATGGATTTGGTATGGTGGAGGAATTTCATATTGTTCATTTTAAGAATGATGGCGATGGGATTTCACTGGAGGCGCTGGAGGATACACGCGTTCTTTTCTTAACCGGGGAACCATTAAATGAACCCGTGGTTTCTCACGGGCCCTTTGTGATGAACACTCAAACGCAAATCATGGAAGCCATGCGTGATTATCAGAAGGGAAAGATGGGCATACTGATTGAAGAATAACATCAAACCAGATCCATCTAATTAAAATGAACCGTTTAGCGTTTTATTTGTTTAACAATACAATTAATAGCATTTTATAATGGAAACTATTATTGCTCCTATATCAAAGTCAAGTCAAATTGAATATCCTGTTACTGAACTAATAGAAAACAGAAGAAGCAGAAGGGCTTACTCTTCCCAACCAATAGAATCAGAGAAAATAAACACACTCTTCGAAGCGGCTCGTTGGGCTCCCAGCAGTATGAATGAACAACCCTGGGCCTATGTCTATGCCACTAAAGACCAACCTGAATTGTGGAGTAAATTATTGAATACATTAAGCGATAGTAATAAGATCTGGGCAATGCATGCACCTCTGCTTATCCTTAGCATGGCAAGGAAAACCTATCTTCGAAATGGTGCTATTAACGGTTCAGCAAAGTATGACACAGGAGCAGCCAATGCTTTTTTGTCAATGCAAGCCACGCAGGTTGGACTCAACGTTCATCAAATGGGAGGCTATGATCTGCAGCAGGCAATTGAAAGGTTAAATATTCCTGATACGCATGAGCCCATCGTTATCATGGCTATTGGTTATCCTGGAGATCCCGAAACATTACCTGTAAATTTGAAGCAACGTGAGGATGCTCCTCGCGAACGGTATACCCAGGAGTTTTTTGTAATGAATAAACCCTTTTAAATGGTAACTGCAATTATAGGTCTCGATCATTACCGCACAGAGTTAATTGCTTCCGGAAAGACAATAATTGCTGATGAACCAGAAGAGTTGGGCGGCACAAATTCAGGGGCTGCGCCTGGAGAGTTTTTAATGATCTCCCTTGCTTCCTGTACGGCTATTACACTGCGCATGTATGCAGATCGTAAAAAGTGGGATGTCAGTAAGATTAGAGTAGAAGTAGCTTCGGAGAAAGTGGATAATAAATCTATTTTTTTAAGAGAGGTTTCACTGGAGGGTAATTTGGATGAAGAACAACGGCAAGGTTTTTTGCAAATTGCCAACTCCTGCCCGGTACATAAAACACTCACCAATCCAATAGAGGTCGAGACTAAATTGATTTAATTTCATATTTTCAAGGCAAGCCTAATTTTTTATCCGGAATCTTAAACCTGAAATCATTGCATGAAGGACATTACCAAGAAATACACCAATGGCGAGGTAACCATCGTCTGGAAACCGAACCAATGCATTCACTCTACCATTTGTTTTAAAGGATTGGGTAAAGTATTCGATCCACAGCGCAGACCCTGGGTAACCCCTGAAGGAGCTACGACACAACAGATCGTTGATCAGATAAAAAAATGCCCATCCGGAGCGTTGAGTTATTTTATGAACGATGAAGCGGATGAGAAAAATGTGAAGGTGGAAGCTGAAACCATTGTTGAGACCATGCCCAACGGGCCGTTGCTGGTGTATGGGAATGTTACTGTAAAAGACCCGGGTGGAAATCTTACTAAAAAGAATAATGTTACCGCGTTCTGTCGTTGTGGATCATCCTCCAACAAACCTTTCTGCGATGGTTCGCACAAACGAATTGGTTTTGAAGGATAGACATTTAAGGTTAATCATTGCGCAGATCAGGTAAGCTGCTTAATTACTTCCGAATGTTCGGGGAACTCCTTTATTAATTCCTCACGACTAGCCATTTCAAAATCACGAAAGTCAAAACCAGGCGCTACCGTGCAACCACACAAAGAAAAAGAACTTGAATTCTCCACATGAGCCCCAAACCAACAATTGGCAGGTATAACCACTTGCAGCGAATCTCCTTTATCTAAATCCGACCCCAATCGGTGAATTTTTAATTGCTTTTCATGAAGCACATAAATAAGCAATGTGCTGCCCTGATAAAAATGCCAAGCTCATCAGATTTAATCCGATGGAAAACGGACCTGTCTTCAGATCGCAACAAGAAATAGATGGCCGTGGAAAAATTTCTATCTCCTTCAAAGCGATCGGGCAAGGCTGAAGTGGGCAAGACGTCCGGTGAGCGATACGTTTCTTTGTAGTATCCTCCTTCCGGATGTGGAAGTAATTCTAGGTGATTTATTAAATCGTCAATTTTACTCATAGCCGGTTAACAATAATTTTATATCAAAGAAATAAAATTCATCGGGGAATTAATCAAAAAAAGTCATCTTGCCAATTCAATAAGGAGTCTTAGCTCAGCTGGTTTAGAGCACTATCTCGACAAGGTAGGGGTCGTGGGTTCGAGCCCCACAGATTCCACAGATATGTGGAGCATGAAAAGAACGGTTTTTCTTATTTTATATCTGCTGGCTGCGTTATCAGGTGTCGCACAACAAAAATCCAAACCCTATGTAATACTCGTTTCCTTTGACGGGTTCCGGTATGATTACGTGAATAACTTTAACCCGCCTCATTTCAAAGAGTTTATTTCCAAAGGCTCAAAAGCGGAGGCACTGATACCTTCTTTCCCAAGCAAAACATTCCCTAACCATTATACATTGGTCACAGGTTTGAATCCTGGCCATCACGGGTTAGTGGATAATTCATTTTATGATGGCAACCGAAATGAATTTTATGGAATGCGAAACAAGGATCGCGTGGCAGATCCATATTATTATGGTGGTGTGCCTTTATGGGAATTGGCCAGAAGAAATGGGATGAGGTCTGCTTCTTTTTTTTGGGTGGGATCTGAGATGAGTGATGAATCCCGCAGACCTGATTACTATTTCCCCTTTGATGATTCTATTAATCCTGAATCTCGAGTGGACCAGGTAATCAATTGGTTGAAGTTGCCCGAAAGCGAACGACCCCACATGATCACCCTATATTTTTCTTTTCCGGATCATGAAGGTCATACCTATGGACCTAACTCTGAAGAGAATCGAATGGCAGTATTGAGAGCAGATAGCTTGCTGGGTAAATTGATGAGGGGTGTACAATCTACCAACCTTCCGGTAAATGTGATTTTGGTTTCTGATCATGGTATGTATGAGCTGCCCACTCAGGAAGAAACTTTTATTTTCATTGATGAGTTGATTAATAGAAAAGATACAACAATAGTGCTTGTTAATGGCGGCACGCAAACCCATTTGTATTTTTCTGATCTGCATAAGAAAGATTCGGTATATGCCTTCTTGAAAACTCAGGAAGGAAAATTCAGAGTGTTAAAGAGGGAAGAATACCCGGTTCGCTGGAATTACAATCATGCTCGAGTGGGTGATTTATTGATAGAGGCTAAGCCCGGTTATTATATCCGCGAAGGATCAAAAGATCGTTTTTTGAAGTCTGCGAAGATTGGTAGCAACTTCGGTGTGCATGGCTATGACCCGGAGGCAACACCCGATGTACGCGGAATTTTTTATGCTCAAGGCCCAAATATTAAATCTGGAATTACAGTGATTCCTTTTCAGAATATTCATATCTACCCATTGATTGCAAAAATCCTTGGATTGCCTTTGCCCACAATTGATGGGAAAGAAGAAGTACTAACTAAGTTATACAGAAAGAAATAGCTGAAGAAGAATTAGGTTGGCAATTGTACATTGTCAAATGTCAATGACTAGCCATTGCAAGAAAAACTCCATTCGTCCAGCCAAAGCCATCCTGATTCGGATACTCACCACCACTCGCTTCTCCGTCTTTACTCCACACATCATATTTTTCAGTCATCTTTCCTGAATTTGCATAGACTTTTAAATTCACATTTACCCAATTGGCTTTTAGTTGGTTCGCCAAATCCTCTAATCTATAGTTAAGAAGTCCGCGATAAGCAATCCATTGAAGAGGAGCCCAGCCGTTAGGAGCATCCCATTGTTGCCCGCTATGAAGTAAAGTTGTAGTAAGCCCTCCGGGTTTCAAAAATTTTTCACGAAGAACGTTCCCAACAGCTTTAGCCTGATCATTAGTTGCTACTTTAAAAAATAGTGGAAAGGCGGAAGCCAAAGTAAATGATTGCTTTTGTTTTTGGGCAACAAAATCATAATCAAAGAAGAATCCCTGTTCTTCATTCCAACAATATTTTATTATCGCCTCTTTTCTGGCTAATGATTGTTGCTGGTATTTTAATGCCTCCGGGTTATTGCCACTTTCGCGAAAGGCATCAGCCAGTATAACTTCTAAATAATAAAGCAGACAATTTAAATCAACAGGAATGATTTCGGTTGTGTGAATGGTAGCAAAGGAGTGCTCATCTCTGAACCAACGACTGCTAAAGTCCCAACCGGACTCTGCGGCAGCACGAATGTTTCGATAAAGAATCTCCGGTTTTTGAAGGGTATGACGAGCAAGTTCCACATCTTCTTTAAATGATTCAGGACGGGCCGTTACATTTTCATCCCAATATCGGTTGAGTAAAGAGCCATCGGGTAACTGCACCACTCTATGTTGTGCATTATGCTTATCTGAAAGATTTTCACTTCGCATCCAGAATGCATACTCCCGTTCAAGATGCGGAAGATATTCTTTTAGTACATCTTTCTTCAGCTCACTCAACAATTTTACCATTAATGAAAAGAATGGTGGTTGCGACCGCCCCAGGTAATAGGTGCGATTGCCATTGGGAATATAACCAATCGTATCAATCAGGTGAGCAAAATTATCCACCATGGCTTTGATCAGGTCAGTGCGCCCTGAAACTTTTAAGCCCAGCATAGTGAAGTAACTGTCCCAATAATAAATCTCGCGGAAGCGCCCACCAGGCACAATGTAGGGATGAGGTAAAGGAATAATGGAACCTCCAGCTTCGTCAGGCTTGCCCTCCGTCTCCTGACTTTGTTGGGAGTAGGAGGGTGTTCGTGCCAGCACATCCCATAAGGCAGTAATATGTTCAGTGGCTGATTTAGTCGAGTCACTTTTATAGTCAGTTGCTGATGCTTTTGGCAAAGTGAAATTATCAAGGACAAACTTTTTTAGCTCGAAGTTAGCTTTGTCTTTTTGATTGAGATAGTCCTGATTGATTTCTTCCAATGACCGCTTTGGGATACAATCCGGAAACGTTTTTCCATCGCCCAGAATGTTTTGAAGTTGTACTTCTTCAAAGAGTTCACCGAGTTCGTGAATTTGTTTTGTCATCGCATCACTTTGTTTATCTATTCTTAGGTGTTAATGCCCGCCTTTAGAACTAAACTCAATTTTCGCTTCCGAATTTTTTTGGAGCCTGTTAAAGAAAAACAGACACATCATTAAAACCCCGATAGGTACCAGTGAAAAATAGAACGCAGTTTCTCCACCATAGGCCTCAAAAATATTTCCAGTGATGATCGAACCGGTCGTTCCGCCAAGTGCCGAGAAAATAACAATCAAGCCCGACATCGGCCCATGTTGTCGTGGCGGTAGTGTGCTTAAGATGACAGAATTGATAGCCGGATAGATTGGTGCAATGAATAATCCGATCAGTGGAAAAACAAAAGCGCCTAAAGGGGCATCGCCCCAACCCGATACCTGGCCACCCGAATTTTTTGCGAGCGGTATGGCTACCAATACCAAAACCGATGCAGCCAAAAGGCAAATGATCAAAACAAGAAACCAATGAATTTTTCGCAACGCAAAACCCGCTGTAAATCTTCCAAGAGCCGTGGATGCTGCAAGGATACTGGCCATTTGAATACTGAGCGTTGTGGGCAGATTAAGAACCTTGCTGTTAAATGTCGGCAGCCAGCTCATGATACTTTGTTCAATCAGCACATAGGTGAATGCGCTCATAATGAAAATAAGCACTAATGGTTTGATGGCTAGTTTGAACATGTCCGCAAAATCTTCGAGAAGCGGTTTCGAGGCTTCTGTTTTTACCGATGACTCATCGAGTGAGGTGCTCAGTAAAAGCAGAAAGGCCACTAATGAAATTCCGGAAAGCAGATAATATACATTCAACCAGGCTGTGGAGGTTTTATTCTGATCATCTACAAAGGCACTGAAAATAAAGTAGCCTGTGAGAATACCGATCATGAAGAACGATTCAATGAAATTCATGAAGCTGGCATGTTCTTTTTTATTGCTGGTGACAATCCCAATGGTGGCATAAACAGAAACTTTAATGAGTGCAAAGGAAGTTCCGGTTACGGCAAACAATACTTTCGTCATGGCAAAACTCCCCAACGATGGCATTAGTAAACAGGCGAGAGTTACAAGACCAAGAGCAATCAGCATGGAGTTTTTATATCCAATCCGGGTAATGTATGATGCCACTAAAAAAGAAACCGCTGCAATACTCAGGTCTTTAAACGCCTCCAGAATACTCGCAGAGGATTCGGACACACCATAATTACTTTGTACTTGCAGGATTACGGTGCCCACACTATTCAGCAGTATCGCAAAAACAAAATAGTTGAGAAAGAGTGAGAGTTTAATTTTCCAGTGTGACATGGTTAGTAGGCTTACTAAACAAATCTACTTACTTTCAATCAATTATCTACCGAGAGAATAATAGCCTTACAAATTCAATTTCCTTAATTCCTCCGCAGCATAGTCAACCGCCCTGGCTGTAATAGCCATATAAAATAGAGAAGGATTTTGAGTGCCTGTGCTTGCCATACTGGCACCATCGGTGACAAACACATTCTTGCAATGATGCAATTGGTTCCATTTGTTTAGCATCGATGTTTTAGGATTATGGCCCATTCGTACGCCACCCATTTCATGAATGTCAAGTCCGGGGGCTTGCTTGCTATCACGCTGTTCGATGTTAGTACATCCTGCTGCTTCCAGCATTTCTGTGCTTTGCGTTAGAAAGTCTTTGACCATTTTTTCATCATTGTCATCATAGTCTACGGAGGTAATTAGCAAAGGGATACCCCATTCGTCCTTTTGATCTTTACTCAGGCCCACGTGATTTGTTTCTTTGGGAAGGGTTTCGCCCTGCATTGACATGTATACTTTCCATTCGCCTGGGGTTGCAATTAAATTTTTTAGAACTGCCCCGATTTCATTTTTATTATTTCCCCGGGAACGATACGCACCAATAAAGGTTAGAAAGCCGCCCACATAATCTGTATCCTTTGTATGTAAGTTGCGATAATTTGCCATGATCGGTTTCGAAGGACTGCGTCCAAAATAATATTGATCCTCAGGGCCATCGTACGAAGCACTTAGCGATCCGCGGTAGTTGTGGAAGATTATATGTTTACCAAGTAGCCCATTATCGTTCCCTAACCCATTTGGAAAACGAGTTGAGGTGGAGTTTAGTAAAATCAGATTGCTATTAAGGCATGAGGCATTCACAAAAATTATTCTTGCACTGAACTCAATTGGTTCTTTGGTAAGAGCATCTACAATTCTTACTCCAGAAGCTTTCCCTTTTTGCTCATCGTAAATAATTGAATGCACCACTGAATGCGGACGAATAGTAAGGTTGCCTGTTTTTTGTGCCCATGGCAATGTGGCCGAAACTGAACTGAAGTATCCGCCATACGGACAACCCCGGGCACATAAATCCCTTGCCTGGCATTGCCCCCGGCCTTGCTTCAAATGAAGTTCTGTGGGTTGGGTCAAGTGAGCACCGCGACCGTGAACCACGAATCGATCTTTATATTTCTTCTCTATTTTTTCCTTTAATTCTTTTTCCACACAATTCATTTCAAAAGGCGGAAGGAACTCACCATCGGGCATGGCTTCCAGACCATCACGATTGCCGCAAATGCCAGCAAATAGTTCTACGTGCGAATACCATGGAGCAATGTCATTGTATCGTATTGGCCAATCAATACCATAACCATATTTGGCAGGCGCAGTAAATTCAAAATTGCTCCACCGCTGGCACTCGCGCGCCCACATCAGGGATTTTCCGCCTACATGATAACCGCGGATCCAGTCAAAAGGCTTTTCTTGTATGTAAGGATGCTCTTTGTCCTTCACAAAAAAATGTTCGGTCGCTTCCTCAAAGGCGTAGCATCTTCCCGCCACTGGATTTTCTGCTAACACAGCGGATGGTAATTGTCCGCGGTGAGGAAACTCCCAGGGATTTTTGGAAGCCGAAGGATAATCTTTGAGATGTTCAATATTCCGGCCTCGCTCCAGCACCAGGGTCTTTAAACCCTTATCGCAAAGTTCTTTCGCGGCCCAGCCACCAGAAATTCCAGAGCCAATCACAATAGCATCGTAGGTGTTTGATGAAGTTGACATAAATGGTAAGGGAAATGATATTACAATAACGCAATTAATGTAATGATTTGAAATCAACTTCCCTTCGAGAGGAATCACATGATTTCAAGCGGTGATAGGTATCAGCCTTGCAGCGCTCCAGCCTTACCCCACTGAAAAATGATAACCCACACCTTTGATGGTAATAATCTCAATAGAAGGGTCTTCTTTTAGATAATCACGTAGTTTAGTGATGTACACATCAAGCGTACGGGAGTTAAAAAACGAGTCATCGCCCCACACACGTAGCAGCATAGTTTTACGATCGATGTTGGCATTCTGACTTTCTGCAAGAATCTGAAGTAGCATGGCTTCACGATGGGAGAGTTTTCTGGCAACTCCATCTTTCCTTAATTCGTACCGTTGTGGGGCAAACTCAAATTTTCCTATGGCTATGGACTCTTTAGGACCTGCTGCGATTTTTTTTGTGAGTTGTAAAAGATTATTTACCCGCACAATCAATTCCTCCATACTAAAAGGCTTGCGAAGATAATCGTTGCCCCCCACCTCAAAGCCTTTAATCAGATCTTCGGTTTGTGTTTTGGCAGTAACGAAAATGATCGGGATCGATGGATTGACCTGACGAATACTTTGGGCAATGGAATATCCGTCTTTGTTTGGTAGCATAATATCGAGTACACAGATATCGGGGCGTGCTTCTTCGAAAACACTCATCACCAGTTTGCCATCAGTTACCATGCGCACATCAAAGTCGCGCACCTCCAGGCTCTCCTTTACAATGCGACCCAAAAAAGGTTCATCTTCAACGTATAGTATTTTTGTTTTGCTCACTGGTGCATTCCTATTTGGGCAATGTAATTATAAAGTTGCTTCCCTTTCCCGGTTCACTTTCTACCTCAATGGTGCCTTTGTGACTCCTAACAACAGTTTCCACATAACTCAATCCAAGACCATACCCTTTAATGTTGTGAACATCACCCGTAGGCACGCGAAAGAATTTCTCAAACACTTTTTTACGATGCTCTTGAGCAATGCCGATCCCTTGATCTTTAATGCTTAGTGTAATTCTATTACCCTCAGATTTTAGTTTAATAATAATCGTTGGATCAACTGAGCTATACTTCAGCGCATTGTCAAGTAGATTATAAATCACACTTGTGAGATGCACAGGGCCACCCATTAATTGAAAATCCTGACCTTCTTTTTCAACATGTACATGGGCACCTTGCTTTTCAAAAACTAATTTCATGGAGCCCAGTACTTGCTCAACCAGTTTTTCCATGTCTACTGGCTCAGGATTAAATTTCACTCCTTTATTTTCAAAAATGGCAGTCTTCAGAATTTTGTCTGTTAGTATGTTTAGCCGGTTGAGTTCGTTTTGAGCAATATCGAGGTACTCGGTAGTAAGCTCTGGGTTGTTCAGACCTTTGAAATTCTTCAGCGCTTCTATAGCAACACCCACGGTAGTAACCGGTGTTTTCAATTCGTGCGTGATGTTGCTTATAAAATCATTTTTTAATTCCATCAGGCGTTGATGAGTTCGAATGCTTCTGTACATGATTACAAAAGCAGCTGTGGTAAGCAAGGTTAGAAACAATGAAAATAATATTTGCGGAGTAATGGCTTTAATCAAGAGCGGTCGAAAGTCAGACAAGACAACCGCATAGCGGTGAACCGGATCAAATCGTACCCAGTCTGAATGAAGTGAATTTGAAAACACACGGGCTTCAACTTGTACATCAAGGCTTTCTTCTACAGGTGGCTTAAGCATAGTCTTGTTTCCCTTTCCAAGTTGAATCGGAGTTGGAATAAACGAAGAATGTTTAACTTCAAAGGGCACATCAATCTCGGCTTGGGCTAAGGACTTTCTATAATAGTGACGAATACTATCCGAAGACAAGGAATCCGGACCAAGCCGAAGAATAAAATTACCGCCACTCATCTTACCTTCCTGGATGCGTGTCGTTAAAGGCCGGAGAAAAGCTTGTAACGAATCTCTTTTTTGGTCGGACGAAATGTAAATCTGAATCTGAGAAGAATTTTGTTGGTATCGGATTTTGGATTTGTTTACAGTGTCACCATCTACCTTATGGGAAAATCTAAAAGCTTCTTTCCAAGCAGAATCGGAAGGCAATTTTTCAAAACTTTTTACCAACATAGAGTCGCGCAAAGTCATTATGGTTGACCGAAACATACCATCGGTTTCTCTTCTCAAATCGAAATAGGCTTTTTCGTACGAGTTGGTGAGCCAGAAAACTTGCAAGGCCAGCAAAAGTATGATGCTGCTTACAATCAGAACCAGGGCCAACGTGTTTTTTGAATTCTTCATCTGCACTACAAAAATACGTGTATAACTCTACCTGCGATGAACTTTTAACCTTAATTAACATTGCTTTCAGAACTATTAACCACACTCTATACTCTTCCCCCGTAAGTTTGCTTGTGAATTAACCCAAATGAAAATCTCCTCACATATGAAAAAACTGATCTTATTGCTGGGTGTGCTCGTATCGCTCACTGCGGCAAATGTTGTGTTTGGCCAGACCGGAGTTATTACCTACGAAATAAAAGTTAACCTTCATCGCAGGCTTCCGCCAGAGCGGGCAGATATGAAAGCAATGATTCCCGAGTTTCGTACTACTAAAGAGCAGTTATTCTTCAATGGAAATGAATCACTTTATAAACCCTTGATTGAGGATGAAGATGAAGAACTAGGGAGTGGCGGAATGCGAATGGTGATCCGTCAACCCAACAATGAGATTTATTTGGACCAAACTAACGGTAAGATTATCTCCAAGCAGGAGTTTATGGGAAAGAATTATCTCATCGATGATTCTGTTAAGCTCGCCCCCTGGAAGTTCGGAACAGAAGTAAAAACTATTCAAGGCTATGAATGCCGGCAGGCTTACTATACGGATTCGGTTAAGACCATAATAAATGGAACCGCGACTACCGAGAAACGGGAGATTACCGCCTGGTATACGGATAAGGTACGTCCATTCCTCGGCCCTGAACGATTCAATACCTTACCGGGTGCCGTACTGGCGATTGATATCAACAATGGCGAGCGCGTGTTAGTAGCTAAAACCATTGAGCTTCGTGAATTGAAAAAGAATGAATTGAAAATGCCTACGAGTGGTACTAAAACAACCCAGGAAGAATACCGAAAAATGGTGGATGAGCAAATGAAGCAAATGGGTGGCGGTCGCGGGGCAGTGATTATCCGAAATTAATTCGTTTACTACTTTTTAATCAGTCATGAAGAGAATACTATTCGCACTCTTAACGGTTACCTCATTGTCCTCATTTGGGCAAAAGTTTTCTATCAAAGGTCAGGTTACGGATACGCTTTCAAGTCCTTTACCCTCGTCAACAATTATGTTGCTTAACCCGAAGGACTCATCACTGGTAAATTTTGGTGTGAGTGATGCGAAGGGGGCTTTCGAAATAAAGAATGTAAACAAAGGTGAGTATTTGCTGAAGATCACATTTGTTGGATATCTTCCTTATTCAAAAGGAATCTCAACCCCGGCAGCAGGATTAGTGTTGGAAGTAGGTCGCATAAAAATGCAAACACTAACCAAGGAATTAGAAAGTGTGGTAGTGATGGGGGAGAAAGCTCCTGTAACGGTTAAGCGCGACACCATTGAGTTCAATGCGGGATCTTTTAAAACAAAGGCAAATGCTAATGTTGAGGACCTTCTTAAAAAATTACCTGGTGTAGAAGTAGAAACGGACGGAACGGTGAGAGCGCAGGGTGAGCAGGTACAGCGCGTAACGGTAGATGGTCGTGAGTTTTTTGGGCGCGATCCTAAACTGGCAACGCGCAATCTTCCGGCTGATGCTGTTGAGAAAGTACAGGTGTTCGACAAAAAATCAGATCAGGCTTTGTTCACAGGCATTGACGATGGACAAAAAGAGAAAACCATCAACCTGGAATTGAAAGAAGAAAAACGCAATGGAGCTTTTGGTACGCTGATGGCAGGTGCTGGAACCGAAGATCGTTTTCAGGCCAAGGCGAGTATCAACCGCTTCAGCAAGGGCCAGCAACTTTCTTTTTTGGCAATGGGCAATAATATTAACGAGCAGGGTTTCTCGATGGACGATTACATGAACTTTACCGGGGGCTCTCAGCAAATGATGGGTGGCGGTGGTGGTCGGGTTCAGATCTCTTTCAATTCAGATAATCAAAGCGGAGTCCCACTCAATTTTGGTGGGCGACAGAATGGAATTATGACCAACTATGCTGGTGGTGTTAATTTCAATAAAGACCTCACTAAAAACACTAAACTGACATCTAGTTATTTCTACAATCGCATCGACCAGAATATTTCCAAGACGTTGGATCGGGTCAATTACCTACCAACCGGAAATTATACATTCAATCTGAATAGCAAACAGCTTAGCAACAATGATAACCACCGGGCCAATCTTACTATTGATCACCAGATAGACTCTGCCAACTCATTGAAGTTTGTGGCTGCCGCTACCTATTCGGAGTCAGAATTGAATACGCAAAGCCAGAGTGAAACCATGACATCAGACAACACGCTACAAAACGAAAGTGACCAAAACAGTTATTCGGCTCAAAATAGTATGAATGTAAATTCGAATTTGCTTTGGCGACATCGCTTTGCCAAGAAAGGACGAACGCTTTCGACCAACCTTACATTTGGGGTCACTCAAACGGATAGTGAAGGGAGCATACAGTCGATCAATCAGTATTATACCAACACACCAGGGGAGCAACAGATTCTGCAAACGAATACTCAAACCACGGATAACTTAACTTATGGTGCTGCGGTTTCTTACACTGAACCCCTCGGAGGCCGAAAATACCTGGAGGCTAATTACAATTTCAGAACCAACCAGAATGATGTGGATCGCAAAGTGTATGACGAGAACACTGGCGTTCCCATCTACAATACCATGCTCAGTAATCTATATACCAGTGATTATATCTACAATCGGCCGGGAATCAACTTTCGTATGAATCGGCAGAAGTACAACTTTGCAGTAGGAGCCAGTTACCAGATGACAAACCTTAAAGGCGATTTGATTTCGCGTAACGCAACCATTGATCGTACGTTTAAAAATCTATTGCCCACCGCGCGGCTTAACTACGACTTCTCAAATTTCAAGCATTTAAATTTCAATTACGAAACCTCCATGCAGGAGCCAACGATCCAACAATTACAACCAGTAGTTGATAACACGGACCCACTAAATATCTATGTTGGCAATCCTACGCTGAAGCCTGCTTATTCACATCGGGGTACGGTAAACTTCACCACATTCGATCCGGTTAAGTTTGTAAATTTCTTTGCATTCCTAACAACCACCTATACAACAAATGCCATTACAAATTCACAAACTGTAAATGACAGCCTCGTGCGCGTAACCCAGCCGGTTAACGTGAAGGATAATCTCAATGTATCTGCCAATATTAATTTTGGTTTCCCGATCAAGAAGTTGAACAGTCGCATCAACATCGGCCCAACCGCGTCAGCATCGAAGGGAATCAATTTACTGAATGAAGAGGAAAACACCATTCACCAGCAAACGTTGGGTGGGTCCGTGCGCTATAACTTCACGTATAAAGAAATCCTTACAATTGATTTAAGTGCAAACCTCAGCCATCAGGAAACAAAGTATGAATTTGATACACAACAGGATCAGGTCTTCTTCAATAAAACGTACACGGCCGAAGGCAACCTCAATTTTTTGAAGAACTATTCGCTGAATGTCGCCTTTGATTATTTGATCTACAATAGTCAGACAACCGATTACAATCAAAGTATTCCATTATTGAATATTTCGGTCTCGCGCTTTGTAATGAAAAATAAAACCGGTGAGATTAAGATGGGTGTAAATAATTTATTCGATAAAAGTTTAGGCGTTACGCAAACAGCTACTTCTAACTATTATCAGCAAGAGACCATCAACAACTTGGGTCGTTATTACATGGTGAGCTTCACCTACGCATTGAATAAGCAACTGAACCCGATGGGCATGCGCAGGCCTGGGGGCGGAAGAATGATGATGATCAGGCAGTAATTTAAGGAAGGTGGATTATCGATATTGGATACCAGGAGTTATTGTTGTATCAAGCATCCGGAATCCAGTATCTTTCGGCTATGAAGTATCCTGTGTTGTTGTTTCTGATGGCGATTGGCCCGTGTGGAGTTGCCCAATCCTATATTCCCAAATTTGATATTCAAGGACATAGGGGGGCACGGGGTTTAAGGCCAGAGAATTCAATTCCGGCTTTCTTGCTGGCGCTGGATTCAGGAGTTACCACTATTGAATTGGATTTGGCAGTTACTAAAGACAAGCAGCTTGTTGTTTCTCATGAGCCTTGGATGTCGGCATCTATTTGCGCTACTCCGGATGGAAAATCGGTTGAAACAAAGGATGAGAAGAAACACAACATTTATAAGATGACCTATGAGCAGGTAAGGCAATGGGATTGCGGCTCAAAAGGGAATGAACGTTTTCCACAGCAACAGAAGTTAGCTACCTCCAAACCCTTGCTAAGCGAAGTTATTGTTGCAGTAGAAAATCATATCAAAAACTTTACACGCTACGAGGTGGATTATAATATTGAGATTAAAACCCTGCCCGAGGACGACAACAAATTTCATCCTAAGCCTGAAGTTTTCTCAGACCTGGTTTATAATCTGGTTGATCAATACCTTCCGTTAGATCGTGTTGTGATTCAATCGTTCGATTTCAGAGTATTGAAATACTGGCATGAGAAGTATCCAGACGTTCGGCTGGCTGCTTTGGTAGAGAATAAAAAATCTGTTGAAGATAATCTGACTGCGCTGGGCTTCGACCCCTCTATTTATAGTCCATATTTTCAATTGCTTACTAAGGAAGATGTAAAGAATCTTCACGAGAAAAAAGTCCGGGTAATTCCCTGGACAGTAAATGAAGAAAGTGACATGCTTTCGCTTAAGGGCATAGATGTAGATGGATTTATCACAGACTATCCGGATCGCGCGGCCCGATTCAAACGGACATTGAGCATAAAGTCGAAGGGAAAGAAATAGTTACGCCTTGGATTATTGTTTCTCTACCCTTCCATCCTTCATTACAAAAACAACTTTCTCCATCACCTCAATTTTTTGCAACGGGTCTCCATCAACAGCAATAATATCTGCGAAAGCGCCTTTGCTGATTTCACCAATTTGTCCGCGTTTATCAAGCAAGTCGGCAGCAACGGTAGTCGCAGATTGAATCGCTTGCATAGGAGTCATTCCATAACTTACATAGAAGCTAAACTCACGTCCCTGAGGCAGTTTATGCCAGTCAAACCCACCTGCATCGGTACCAAAAGCAATCTTAACACCTTTCTGCAATGCTTTTTTGAATTGAGGTTTAACTCCTTCAAACATTTCTAAATAACTGGTGGAACCAAGTTTTGCCCTTCCTTCAGCAACATAATCCAATACAGTTAACGTAGGCACCCAGAACGCACCCTTCGAAACGAACAAGTCCATACATTCTTCATTAAGCGCAGTGCCATGCTCAATGGTGCGAGCTCCGGCTTTCAAGGCATAGATGATTCCATCGGGTGTCATCGCATGAGCCGCTAACATCTTTCTTGATTTTATCGTTTCATCGGCAACAGCCGCAATTTCTTCTTGAGTGAAGTTTGGAATACTACCGAATGTTCCATCAGCTTTTTTAAAGTAACTGCGGTCGGCATAGATTTTAATCCAGTCGGCCCCGTAACTGATTTGTTCGCGCACGGCTTTTCGTGCTTCATCCGCGCCATTCACTTCCTGAATTCCTTTTGGCATATGCAACTCCCAGCTATAGGCACTATTGCCAATACTATAATGGCCATACGTGTTGATGGCACGAGTGGCCACATACATGCGCGGACCAGGAATTACACCATTGTTAATTGCTTTTTTTAAATCGACATCTGCGTACATAGCACCTTCCGTTTCAACATCACGTATAGTGGTAAAGCCGTTCATGAGGGCAATTTTACAAGCAACACTGGCGCGTAATGTTCTATAAGGAATGCTTTCTTTTAATAACTGGTCATCATATTCTTCTGCTGTAATGTCTCCTTGAAGAAGAACGTGGGTGTGGCAATCGATAAGTCCGGGCAACACGGTTTTAGAAGATAAATCAATCAAGGTTGCCTTGGCGGGAATTTTATCCCAATCAACAATGTCCTTGATGATTTTGCCTTCTACCACAATCGCTTTTTTGGATACTGACAGGTTCGATTTTCCATCGATGAGTGTACCGCATTTTATAATGGTGGTTTGGGTAAATCCTTTTACAGAGAAAAGCATGACGAAGGCAATGAATATGTTTTTCATAATGATATAATTATTGAGACTGTATCAATATTCAATACTAAACGATTATTGCAAGTCAATCAAGTATCTGACAATACCTATTCGCCATCCAACACTTTTGTTTACTTTTGCCACCTAAATTTTAAAACATGAAATATGATGTGTATGGCATTGGCAATGCCCTGGTAGATATTGTAACTGAGGTGGACCATGATTTCTTTGAAAAGAACGAGGTAGAAAAAGGCCTGATGACTTTAGTCGATGAAAAGAGACAACTTCATCTGATGAAAGCCATTGATATGAAACGTAGCAAGATGTCAGGTGGTGGATCGGCCGGAAATACCGTGGTGGCAATCAATCAGTTTGGTGGTAAGAGCTTCTACTCATGCCTTGTGGCGAAAGATGAATTGGGCAAATTCTTTTTGGATGACTTAATGCGAAATGGGGTTGACACCAACATGGTGCATGAAAATTGTCCCGAAGGCCACACAGGCCGATGCCTCGTTATGACCACCTCTGATGCGGACCGTACATTGAATACTTTTTTGGGTGTAAGTTCATTTCTTTCGCCCGAACATTTGGATGAAGATGCCATCAGGAACTCTTCTTATGTATATCTGGAAGGCTACCTGGTAGCCAGCCCCAAAGGCCTTGAGGCTTTAAAGGAAGCCAAGCGAATCGCAGAGAAAAATAAAATAGCCACCGCGCTCACGTTTTCTGATCCAAGCATGACTAAATATTTCTCCACTCAAATGGAAGAGATTGTAGGTGCAAGTGTGGATTTACTTTTCTGCAATGAGGAGGAAGCCATGATTTTTACCGGCACGGATAACATGGGCGATGCCCGTGAAAAGTTAAAGCAGGTTGCCAAACGGTTTGCTATTACCTTAGGTGCGAATGGTGCCTTGATTTACGATGGCGATACCTTCATACAGATTGAACCTTATAAAGTGCGGGCCATTGATACGAATGGAGCGGGCGATATGTTTTCAGGTGCGTTTATGTATGGAATCACTCATGGCCATAGCTATGCTGAGGCCGGAAAACTTGCATCATTGGCTTCGTCCCGCGTAGTTTCACAATTCGGCCCACGCCTGGAACCTCAGCAAATGAAAAAAATTCTGGGGGATTTAATTGTTTAAACCTTATCAGGGTTTAAACACTGATAACTTAACAAAAGTATAGATAACAACGGCTTACATTCATCCGTTAGAATCCCTATTATTGTAATCCAAAAAATTAATTATGCGCAAAAAACAGAATTTAACCCTTTGGTTGCTGCTTACCGCGATTACGGTGAGTTTCAGCCAGGCCAGAAAAATTGAATTTACAGAATATGATTTGCCTAACGGTTTGCATGTAATCCTGCATAAAGACAATACCACGCCTATCGTGACGGTATCAGTATTGTATCACGTAGGTTCAAAAAATGAAGATCCCAACCGCACCGGCTTTGCACACTTTTTCGAGCATTTGTTGTTTGAAGGCTCCGAGAATATTAAGCGCGGTGAATTTGATAAGTATCTGGCTAATGCCGGTGCCACCAACAACGCAAATACATCCAACGACCGGACTTTTTATTACGAAGTGCTTCCTTCCAATCAGTTAGAACTTGGTTTATGGATGGAATCAGAACGAATGATGCATGCCAAAATTGAAACGATTGGTGTGGAGACTCAGCGTGAAGTAGTAAAAGAAGAGAAACGTCAGCGCATTGATAACCAACCTTACATGTCCTTTCAGGCAGAGATTTTTAAGAGGGCCTATACCGTACACCCTTATCGATGGACTCCCATCGGATCAATGGATGATCTTAATGCAGCTTCTCTAGACGAGTTCATTGCCTTTTATAAAAAATTCTACGTACCTGAAAATGCCACCCTTTCGATTGCCGGAGACATCGACATCGAGCAGACTAAAGCCGCAGTTGCAAAATACTTCAAAGACATTCCTAAAGGCAGTAAGGAAATCCCCCGCCCAACAGTGAAAGAACCTGAGCAAAAGGCTGAAGTGCGCGATGTGGTATTCGATAATATTCAATTGCCGGCTGTGTTTCAGGCCTACCATATTCCTGCACAAGGAACCCCGGATTCATATGCATTGGAAATGTTGAGCACCGTGCTAAGTGGTGGACAAAGTTCGCGCATGTATAAAGCCCTTGTTGATGAGCAGAAGAAAGCATTGCAGGTAGCATCCTTTCCTTTCGCCCTGGAAGATCCGGGCCTTTATATCACGCTCGGCATAGTAAACATGGGCGTGGATCCGATGGATCTTGAAAAGGCAATGGATGCAGAGATTGAAAAAGTGAAGAATGAATTAATCTCCGAAACGGAATTTCAAAAGATTCGCAACCAGATGGAAAGCCAGTTTGTGCAACAAAATTCAACCACCTTCGGAGTAGCTGAGCAGCTGGCAAACTATCATGTATATTATAAGGATGCTAACCTGATCAATACTGAAATAGATCGTTATATGAAAGTGACCCGGGAAGATTTACAGCGGGTAGCGAAAAAATACCTCACCAAAGAAAATCGGGTAGTTTTACAATACATGCCCAAATCGGCCCAGAGTAAACCTGATAATACTCAAATCAAAAAAGATAATTGATTATGAAGAAGCATATTATATTCCTTTGTTTGTTGCTCGTATTTGTATCCGCACAAGCGCAAGTTGATCGTACAAAAGCCCCTAAGCCTGCACCTGCACGCGAGATAAAAATTGGTGACTATCAAACATTCACGTTAAAGAATGGTCTGCAGGTATTTGTTGTGGAGAATCACAAACTACCCCGCGTTCAGTTTTCATTGCAATTGAAAAATGATGCAATTTATCAGGGCGAAAAAGAGGGCTATATAGAGATGGCCGGAACCCTGATAGGCACCGGGACAAAATCAAAAACAAAAGCCCAGATTGATGAAGAGACTGATTTTATTGGGGCTAATCTCAGCACTAGTTCCAATGGAATTTTCGCATCCAGTTTAACCAAGCATACGACTAAGTTACTTGATCTGATGAGCGATGTGTTATACAATCCAGCCTTTGCGCCTGAAGAGTTGGAGAAACTTAAAACACAAACTCTTTCTGGTCTTGCCGCTGCTAAGGAGGACCCCAATGCCATTGCAAGCAATGTGCGCAGTGCCTTGAGATATGGTAAGCAACATCCTTACGGATTATTTACTACCGAGAAAACTGTTGGAGCAATAACAATGGATGATATTAAGGGGTATTACAATACGTACTTCAAACCTAATAATGCCTATTTGATTATTGTTGGAGATATTGATTTAAAGACGGCTAAAAGTATATCAGAAAAGTATTTTGCGAAGTGGGTTCCTGGCGAAGTAAAGAATCCAACGTACGCACAACCTAAGGAACCTGCTAAAACCTATGTTGCATTAGTTGATCGTCCAGCTTCAGTGCAGTCAGTTATCAATATCACCTATCCGGTCGATTTAAAGCCGGGCACACAAGACGCTATTAAAGTACGGGTGACCAATCAGATTTTAGGTGTAGGTTTTTCTGCACGATTGAATCAAAACTTGCGTGAGAAGAATGGATTTACCTATGGTGCAGGCTCGCAATTGAACCCTGATAACCTCATTGGAAGTTTCAATGCTTCTGCCAGCGTTCGTAATGAGGTAACAGATAGTTCCATTTATGAGTTTATTTCGGAACTAAAGCGCATTGTTAACGAGCCAGTTGAAGAAAAAGAATTGATCCTGGCTAAAGCTGAAATCTCAGGGGCCTTTGGTCGTTCGCTCGAAAACCCACAGACCATCGCGAACTTTGCGCTGAACACGGCCAAGTACAACTTGCCTAAAGACTACTATAATAATTATCTAAAGTATGTGGATGCGATAACATTGGCCGATGTTCAGGCAACAGCAAAGAAATTCATCCGCCCGGATAATGCACACATTGTAGTGGTCGGCAAAGGAGCTGATGTTGCAGATAAACTGAAAAAATTTGGCGAAGTAAAACACTTCGATATTTATGGAGAGCCCTATGTTCCAACAAAGGCATCAGTACTTCCTCCTGGTTTAACGGCAGAAAAAGTAATTGCCAGCTACATTGAAGCTATCGGAGGCGCGAAAAAAATTCAGGAACTTAAGAGTGTGAAGACAACGATGAAAGCCACTGTTCAGGGAATGGAGTTGACAATGACTAATTCAAAGAAAGCCGTAGGAAAAAGCTTGACAGAAGTTTCTGTACAGGGCAACGTGATGCAGAAAAGTGTAACCGATGGAAAGGAAGTTGCTGAAATTCAAATGGGCCAGAAGGCCCCTGTTGATGCCGCTGCAAAGGAAAAAAACCTTTTTGAAGCTTATTTTGTCCCGGAAACTATGCTTGCTTCATTAAAAGTAAAAGCAACCCTGAAAGCAATTGAAGTTCTGGATGGGAAAGATGCTTACGTTGTGGAGTATGAATTTCCCGCGGGTGAAAAAATCACAAATTATTTTGATAAAGAATCAGGGCTAAAGGTTCAAACCATGGAGCAGGTGAAAACCCCACAAGGAGAAGTGGCCATCCCAACCAAGTTGCAAGACTATAAGGAAGTAAGTGGGGTTAAATTCCCGCACACAATTCTGGTAAGCCAGGGGCCAATGACTTTTAATTTTCAGGTTTCAAGTCTGGAAGTAAATCCAGTCTTGGATGACGTTATATTTAAAGTACAGTAGTAAAATTCAGATCGAAATGGAAGGCCAGCTTAAAACTGGCCTTTTTTTATTGATTATAAGGTTTTGGGCAAATTCCGATATTCAATCTTGTAAATCCCGAATATCCTGATCATTTTTGCACCCCTTTAGAATTTGAGGATTATTAGACAATACTATGAAACGCACATTCCAACCTTCCCGCAAGAAAAGAACCAACAAGCACGGTTTCCGCGAGCGTATGGCTACCGCTAATGGTCGCAGGGTACTTGCTTCCCGTAGAAAAAAGGGAAGAAAGAAACTTACCGTTTCTGACGAGGGCACTCCTAAGACCAGATAATAGCTTTATTCCTGAAGATGAGTTTTCCTCTTCTCCATTGGAGAGGGGTTGGGGATGAGGCCTAATTTTAATCTCATGACCAACTTCACGTTTACAAAAGCGGAAAGGCTTTCAAAAGAAAAATTGATAAAGGAACTCTTTGAAAAGGGTTCCTCTTTTTATTTATATCCCTTTAAGGTAATCCATCGGCTAACCCCTGATCAAAGTGAGATAGCAGTTCATCAGGTACTTATTTCAGTGTCTACCCGCCAGTTTAAAAGGGCGGTCGACAGAAATAAGGTTAAGCGCAGAGTGCGCGAAGCCTACCGGCTTCAAAAGGAAATCATACAATCGCGACCCGAAAAGGGAATTTTTTCGTTTATCTATATAGCGAAGGAAATCTTACCTTACGCGGAGATCAAAAGCAAACTCTTTTTAGTGCTGGAAAAAATTAAGAAATTAGAATCCCTATAAGGTGAATATGATGAAGAGGTTGAAAATAATGGGCGCGTTGGCCGTATTGGCATTTACAATCTGGGCCTTTCAAGGTCCCGGAGAAAAGTATTTCGATATCGCCAGAAGCCTGGACATTTTTGCTACCCTGTTTAAGGAGGTGAATGCGTACTACGTGGATGATGTGAATCCAAAAAAACTGATTGATAACGGCATTGATGGCATGCTCGATCAGTTAGATCCTTACACCGATTATATTCCGGAAGAAGATCTTGAGGCGTTTAGTATTCAAACCACAGGGCAGTATGCAGGTGTTGGTGCTTTGATAGGTGTAGTAAACAAGAAAACAGTAATAACAAATCCCTATGTTGGGTTCCCTGCCGAGCGTGGAGGATTGCATGTGGGCGATGAGTTTATCTCGGTTGATGGCAAGAATGTGCAAGGCAAGCCAACCTCAGAAGTAAGCGCATTACTAAAAGGTAAGCCGAAAACGGAGGTAGTAGTAGAGGTAAAAAGATCCGGACAAAAGGAGAACCTGAAATTCAAATTGGTGCGCGAAAAAATTAAAATCTCGAACATCACCTATCAAGGAATGGTGGGCACCGAAACCGGCTATATCAAACTCGATGAATTTACTCCTGGGGCTGGAAAAGAAGTAGAGGAGGCTGTAAGTAAATTGAAGCAACAAGGTGCTAATAAATTAATTCTTGATTTGCGCGATAATCCCGGAGGATCATTGTATGAAGCGGTGAATATTGTTAATGTCTTCATTCCAAAAGGTAAGGAAGTTGTTTCAACTAAGGGCAAGGTACCTGAATGGAATAAGTCGTATACCACACTAAATAATCCGGTAGACACAGAAATACCCATAGCCGTGCTAACCAGTGGGGGAAGTGCTTCAGCATCCGAGATTGTAGCAGGCTCTTTGCAGGATTACGATCGGGCTATTTTGGTGGGGCAGAAAACGTTTGGGAAAGGACTTGTTCAAACTACACGACAACTAGCTTATAATGCCCAGCTCAAAGTGACAACTGCAAAATATTATATTCCTAGCGGCCGTTGTATTCAAGCGCTTGACTATGAGCATCGCAAAAGCGATGGTACGGTGAATAAATTTCCGGATTCACTTAAAAGAGAATTTAAAACGGCTGGAGGCAGAAAAGTATTTGATGGTGCCGGTCTGGATCCTGATGTTTTCATTGAGGGTGAAACCTATGGATCTGCAATCGTTGAGTTGGTAGGGTCGGGATATGTATTTGAATATGCAACAAAGTATTGTGGAGAGCATGCGATGCCAACATCGTTCAAGAACTTCAATCTCTCGGATGAGGAATATCAGAAGTTTATTGGGTGGGTGAAGGAGCAAAAATTTGCCTACACAACCGAATTAGATCAAAAGGCAGAAGAGTTAATAGCCACTGCCAAAAAGGAAAAGTATTTCGATGAGTTGCAATCCCCATTGAAGGATTTGAAAAACAAAATTGAGCAGAACAAAAATTCAGCATTGATCCGATTCAAACCAGAGTTGTCAAAAATCCTTGCTCAGGAAATTGCATTCCATTATCGTCTGTCTCAGGGTCAGATCGAGAGTTCAATGGATAGCGATCCTGAAATCCGGGAAGCAAAGAAGGTTTTGTCCGATCCAGTTGTATACAAAAAACTTCTTTCGCCAAACTAATGGCCTTACTGCTGAGTTTGGAAACGTCCACACAGTCGTGTTCTGTAGCGCTGCATGAGGAGGGCGTATTGGTAGCTTCACGCGAGATTAAGGCACCTAAGTCTGCTGCATCACAATTGGCAGTCATGATTCAGGAAGTATTAAATCAGTCAGGCAATAAGCCTCAGGCTTTACAAGGTGTGATAGTAGCTTCAGGCCCTGGTTCATATACAGGATTGCGTATAGGAGTTGCAACAGCCAAAGGACTTTGTTATGCACTCGGCATTCCTCTTATCGCAATCAATACGCTGGATTTATTATCCTCCCAGGGAAAGCAGTATTTGTTAAGGCACTCCACTTCGGATGCAAAAGAGGTTGATGATCAGATTCTTTTTTGCCCGATGCTTGACGCTCGCAGAATGGAAGTCTATTGCAAGTTGGTGGATTACAAGTTGAATCAAGTTGAACCAACACTAGCGAAAATTATAGATGAGAATAGTTTTCAAGAGCACCTTGAAAGGCATGCAATATATTTTTTAGGTGAAGGTGCATTAAAGTGTCGCGAAATCATTCATCATAGTAATGCTCATTATCTTTCTGATCTTATTCCCGAGGCTGCCCAGTTAGGTGTGTTGGGGCATTTAAAGTGGAAACAATCTCTTTTTGAAAATATAGAATTATTTGAACCTTTTTACCTCAAAGAATTTCTGATCAAAAAACCAAATTTGGTTTAATCGTGTTGAAACAAGAATGGAAAGGGAAATAGTTAACAGAGTTAATAGTAGCCAATTGATAACCTTCGATCTGGAAGAACTATACACACCAGGTGAGCGGGTTCTATTTGACTTGAAGGATTTACTTTTTCAGAAATTAGTATTGCGTGAGAAAGATTTTCGTGATTTCATTAAGTCACATGATTGGACTCAATATCAAAATAAAATAGTAGCGATAACTTGTTCGGCAGACGCCATTGTGCCTACCTGGGCCTTTATGTTAGTTTCTGCTTCCCTTCAGCCTTATGTAGCTCAGGTTAGTTTTGGCACTTTACAGGATTTGGAAGGAAAATTATTTCAGCAGTCTTTGGATAAGGTGGATTGGGAAAAATATCACAATGCCAAGGTGGTTATTAAAGGCTGTAGTAAAGTAAATGTTCCTCCTTCCGCTTATGTTGAGGCCACAAATAGGCTGCGCCCAATAGCATTCAGCATCATGTTTGGAGAGCCCTGCAGCACAGTGCCTATTTTTAAGAAAAAAAGCACCTGATTCTACTTCTGATTATCAGTTAGTTAGCCCAATTCAATCAAAAAACCGCTTTTTTTGATAAAAATCTTTACTGCAACTATTGCATAAACCCCGTCAACACCTACCTTTGCACTCCCTTTTAACGAAAAGGCGTTTACTGAGATAAATTTAAAGGTTCACAAAGTTTAGAACCACTAATGTTCAGAACTTCAATGCTTACTAATTGAGGATTAAAATTCAGGACAAACGTTCTTTGAATGAATGGAGATTGATAGCGGACCCGATGGTACTCGATAGAGGGTGCCATCGAGTTGATTTCTTTAAGATGACTAGCAGTGATGTT